>CAYQKH010000362.1:0-1518 GCA_964417945.1 uncultured Opitutales bacterium | reverse complement strand
GAAGCTCCCAATTCCTCTTCCAGAACTTCCGGCAATTCCCGTTCCGCCCTCCGGCGGACGGAGGGGTTGGACGCAAACCCCCACTGTGGGTAACTCCGTGCTTCACGTAGGCTTTTCTTCAGCGGATCAAGGATTTCCCGGAAATGCGCCGCCAAGTCCTGCAGGCGGGCCAGCCCCAGATGCATTCCCATGCCCTCTTCCTCAAGGTCAATGAGCGCCTCGACCACCCGCATCCGCTGGACATCCCCGCCTTCGTAAGCTTGCTGTAAGGTCTCCCAATGATCCCTCAGTTCTTTCGCTCCCTCAGGATTGCGGTCTGGATGCAACCGCCGCGCCAATCGACGATAGAGCGCTTTCAGGGTCGACACCTTCAGCTCATTTTCCATCGTCCCGGAAGGCTCCCCGGGGTAGGGGAACCCGAATTCATGGCAAAATTCTCTCCGCATTCGCTCCTGCTCGGCGGGATGCATCGCGTCGAAATTGCCAAGGGTCTGCAGGTTCAAAAGGGCATCCAGCTCGTCGAGGGTCAGCTGCGGCTTCGGAAAATCCTCTTCAAAGTCATCCGTTTCCTCATCAAAGAAATAGTCATCGCCCTCACCCGCTTCCTCCTCAAAGGGCTCCTCCCACCCAGAATCCTCCGCGCTGGGTTGGACGCGGTCTTCCCCGGCCTCCACCCTTCGCAAGGCCTCCGCGAGCGGGATTTCCTCGAAAAAAGACAGGCGTTCCGCTGCTTCATATAAAAATTCCAGACCTTCGATTTCCTCATGCAGGGCCCGCAATTCGGAGATTTGTCTTCCAAACTGATCGCTTTGCCATTGCTCGAATCCCCGCAAGTCCGCTTCTTCCCAAATTCGCCATTGATCCCGTGCACGGTTCAACGCGGCCCGAAGGCTGCGGCAACTCGCCAGTGCCGAGCGCAAATAAGGACGCTGATCGACCACCATCAGCGGCATCGCGCAACCGTTCCCCGATGGCTTCCTGGCCTTTCCTTTTTTCAGCCCTTTCCTTTTATCAGAATTGCCAAATCCACCGCTTCTCCGGCGTCGGTTCGTTCGCTTTCGTGACATGAGGTGACCATCGGGGAACCGTCGGCCAATCTCAAAAAGATTCCCACACCTTCACCAGATTTTATCACAAAAAAGCCCGGACCATTGCGGTCCGGGCTTGGGGAAGCATCGGTGAGAACCTGCTAAAACGCCGTCCGGAAGCCGAAGGCGAACCCACGCCCGGCCTTCGGCGCGAGGTCCTTCAAATACGAGGAGTGCAGACGGATCTCGTCATCGAAGAGATTGGTTCCGCGGAGGAAGAGCGTCGTCCCGGCCATCTCACCGAAGATCCGGTATTCCACGGTGGCATCCCACTGCAGGTAATCCCCGGTCGGCAGCTCGTTCGGAGCAAGGCGGTTCTGGGCGAACCCATAGAACGCATCCGTGCCGACCGCCCAGGGCCCCTGGGCCCACCAGGCTCGCAGGCCGAGCCGCCGGGAATCCCGCAGCATCGGACATCGACGCCACAGCG
>CAYQKH010000361.1:0-1544 GCA_964417945.1 uncultured Opitutales bacterium | reverse complement strand
CGCTCCATACGCCCGGGCCCGCTCCCCCATCCAATCCACGATATACGAGAATAATATCGGCTCCTCCAGCACGGGCGTGATGTCGCGGAAGCGAACCGGCGGAATCGGCCAGTCTACCACAGTGCGAATCTTCTCTTTTACCCGTTCCGCTGTCATACCCGGAAAGCCAAGCCCTCCTCATCCGTCGGGGTCAAACCCAAAGCGGTCCCGCTACCACCCTTCCCTCGCCAGGGGCAGCCGATTTGACTTGCCAGCCTACAACAGAATCCAACGCTGAGCGACACCCACCCCCGGCCTGTTACCCCCTTGAAACAAGTCCGAATAGAATCCCCCTTCATTCTTCAGGCGGAAACACTGCCCCAGCTCTATCGCGAAGCCGCCCGAGTCTTCGGGGATAAGAACGCCTTCGCCCGGCGGAATTCGGACGGCACCTTCGTCCCCACCTCCTACCGGGAACTCTACGAGAACGGCCTGAACCTCGCCACCGCCCTTATCGATCTTGGAGTCCGCCCGCGGGACCACATCGGGATCCTCAGTGACAACCGCCTCGAGTGGATCATCTGCGACTACGCCATCCTCATCGCCGGGGCCGCCGATGTGCCGCGCGGAACCGATATCACCACCTCCGAGATGGAATACATCCTCACCCACGGGGATGTCCTCTTCACTTTTGTCGAAAATCGCGGGGTCCTTAAGCAATTGAACGCCATTCGCGACCGGCTCCCCGGCATGCTCCGCGTTGTCATCATGGATCCGGAGGATGCCGGCGAAGACGCCGATTTCACCCTCCATGACCTCCTCCAGCGCGGGGAAGCCCTCCGCCTCGCCGGGGACACCCGCGCCGAGGAACACCTTGAGAACGTGCAACCGGAGCACCTCTTCACCATTATCTACACCTCCGGGACCACCGGCACCCCAAAGGGCGTCCAGTTGACCCACACCAACATGATCTCCCAGGTCCGGAATATCCCCTGGCCCATCTTCAAGGAGGACCGCAAACTCTCCATCCTCCCCATCTGGCATAGCTACGAGCGCGTTTGCGAGATGGTCGCGATCAGCCGCGGAGCCTGCACCTACTACACCAGCATCCGCAACATCGTCGCCGATCTCGAAACCGTCCGCCCCACCGTCATGGCCTCCGCTCCGCGGGTCTGGGAGAGCCTTTACCAGCGCATCCAGAAAAAGGTCAACGAGATGCCTCCCCTCCGTCGCTTCCTCTTCCGCTCCGCCTATGCCTGCTCCCGCCGCGTCCAGGGGGCCCTCTTTTTCCTCTCCGGGCAGGCCATTGATCTCGAGGGGCGCTCCCACTCAAAATCGACCGCTCTTGCGGTCTGGCATCTGCTCAACCTTGTCCCCTTTTACCTCCCCTACCGCGTTCTCGATCTTCTCGTCCTCAAAAAAATCCGCCAGCTTCTCGGCGGATCCTTCCGCGGCACGATTTCCGGCGGCGGGGCGCTCCCCCCTTTCGTCGACGAGTTCTTCAACTACATCGGCGTCCCCGTTCTCGAGGGTTACGGCATGACCGAGACCACCCCCGTCACCGC
>CAYQKH010000360.1:0-1557 GCA_964417945.1 uncultured Opitutales bacterium | reverse complement strand
CGGTAATGTGGAAGTTCGGTTGGAGAAGCACGAAGACCTCACCTACATTCTCGGGTCATCTATGGGGTCAGTCAAACATTTTAGACAAAACGGATCTCAAGTTTTAAACGAAAAGGATGGCTCATCTCGTTCGCAGTGAATTCGAAGGTGGGCGGTATCATGTGATGGCGAGAGGGAATCTGACACCCATCCAGAGTTCCACTGCAACCAGCTCACAAATGGCTGCATCACCTGAGGTAAGGAGGCTTCGCACCCGCTCCTTGACGATCGGATCACCCTTCCGACACAAAAAATGAACGAAACTGGAAGTGGCGATCAATGTCATCTGGGCAACTCGCCGTTGCGTAATTCTGCCAACTCCTCGGGGCTCATGAATGTATCGGAATTGCCGGGTCTTGACGCCAAACGAGTCAGGCGTGCCCGGCGATTCATCTCCTCCAGCGCCCGCGGAACCGCCTCGCGCTTGGTGCGGGCACCGCTGGATCGCATGGCTTCAGCCAACAGGTCCTCGGGAATATCCAAGGTGGTTTTCATCCATATAGATTGAGCAGACATGCCATATTTGACAAGCCAGCGCGATCCTCCGTCTTTCGGACCTCTGGGCATCCTCTCCCCGCTCCTGGACGAGTCCGTTGCCGAGGAGGGCGTGCTCTCCGGCACTGAACAACGCCGAACGGAGATCAGCATCGGCTTTACCGGTTTCCACTTTCGTCCCGACGGATCGACCAATCTCGATGAGGACTTCAGAGCACGCTTCCCAGGCCGCTCGGCGAGCGGGGCCACTACCGGTAGGACCGAGAGCGCCTCCTGGTCGATGAATCCATCAGCGGATCGGTGCGGATTCATCGCCCATAACCAGGCTCCAGAGGGCGCTGACACGGAAAGAACTCGTGAAACCCAGGCCAACTTTCGCGATGTTTCCGAGAGAACCCGCAAAGCTTTAGCGAAAAATCACTAGCCCCTAACCTTTTCCCGCTATTGCCTGGCGGATTTTCACTCATCCCTGTCAATAAACGACGAGTCGCAAGAAACAATTCGCTTGTCGTTAGACACTTTCCGCGTTTCTTTGACGAGACCTCGCAAAGTATGAGAGATAATTCGCAATTCTCAAGAGGAAAACCGCTTTACTTGTGAAGTTTTCCGTGTCTCTCTGGAGTATGTCCACTTCGAAGCCGCTCATCAGTCGGGATGCCATCTTTTATCTGCTGAAGAACCAATCCCGCTGGGATGCGATCGCCGCCTTGATCCCCGGTGAACCGCTCGAAGTGCGCGAACTCGCCGCCGCAGCCCGGTGTTCGTATCATTCCATGGCCAAGCATGTCGCCGAAATGAAAAGACTCGGTCTCATCGAGATCGGCCGTGGCCACCTGATCCGCCTTGTCGATCATCTCCAAATCGATCGCGAAGCCAAAACCATCGACTTTGGCCATCTCCTCGCCAGGTTTGGAGAACGAAGTAAAAAGGGGACAGGTAGGAGGTAGGAGGTAGGAGGTGACAGGTAAAAAGTAACAGGTAACAGAACCCTCTGCTTGCCTACCCTCTGCTTGCCTACCCGCT
>CAYQKH010000359.1:847-1566 GCA_964417945.1 uncultured Opitutales bacterium | reverse complement strand
TCCTCACCGTCGTCAAACGAAAGGTGCGAGGCGACACCTACTTCCCCGATTTCCAACACCTTTTCGGGCGCCCGGAAGTCATCCGCGAGGATGAGGAAATGGTCATTTACCGATTCCTACCCCATCAGTAGAGGAGTAGAGCAGCGGGATTGCCACCGCCGATTCGATAAATTGCCCTTCCACCAATCTCGGGAAAAAGAGCCAACGGTTGACCATTGTCACTGCCGGTCCTTTGACGTGCTCGGTTGAAGCCCTCACCACCTGCGCATCCCGCAGGAACCCGTATCGATCAATCCTCGCCTGAACCCGCGCATTACCCGTCACCGGCTCGTTATCGATGTATGCCGGAAGCGACACCTGCAGCAGGGGCACTACCGGAAGGTCCTGTTTCTGGTTCCGCTGCAGGTAATGCCCGTTAAACTCCTGCACCCAGCGAAAACACATCGCGGCGATGGAGGATCCGATCTCCAGGCGACGCGGCGTCGGGACCTCCCCCGTCCGGTCAAAGATCAGGATGAAGTTATGCTCCATCTCGCTACTGCGTGGAATCGGATCCGTCACCAACTGGATCCTCCGGGTCTCCCCCGCCTCAAGAGACCCGATCGGCCGCCAGAAGATTTCCGTTTCGAAATCGTTGTTATGGAAAACGACCGCCGCGAAGGCGTTCCGCAGTGGCTCGTCCGGCGTAATCTCGAACTCCACCGGAAGTGCCCGCTTCA
>CAYQKH010000359.1:0-837 GCA_964417945.1 uncultured Opitutales bacterium | reverse complement strand
TCACTCCGCCTCGCAGGTAGGGCGTGAGAATCCATTGGGTGGGCGGCCGCCTCGCCGCAAGGTATTCCCCATCCACGAGCGGGGTCGAACTGTTGATCGAGAGGTCCGCCGAGGCGTCTTTAAACCCGATGAAGGGGATGAATAAAATCGATTCTTTCGAACGAATATAATGCTTATTCCCGCCCGCGATGATGTAGGGGGTGTTCACTTCCACCCCACGTATAAGGTAAAACCGCCCGTCCACATAGGTTGCCGGATAGGAGGGGAAGGTCCCACGCAAAACCTCCGGACGGTCCCATAAATCGGGGTAAAACTGCGAAAGATAAGTGTCGCCGGGGTAAACTGCCTCTTCCCCGATCACTTCCCCCCAGAGAGAAAATGGAAAACCCGTCAGGGCACCAAAAATGAGCCATGCCACCGTTTCCCTGAGTCTCCGCTGACCGTAAGCCATACCAATAATGTCGTATTACGATATCCGTCGCCCGGATTTATTCCACAGATTTTTCAATTTTCTTCCCTCCCGTCCTTTCCGTTCCGGGTTGTCAGGCTGGCGGGAGTCCGTTTCCGATTAGGGTGGTGCCCCATTCCAACGCATTCCTTGTCCTTTCCTATGGCAAACCTGCCCAGGCATTGGCCTGCCTCCAATCCATCCAATGCGCCGGATACGCCACTGAATCCACTTTCCTCCTCGATAATGGATCGCGCCCTCCGCTCCACATCCGGGGCAAAGAACGGCCCGCCCCCACAACGGTCAGGCTGGAGGAAAACTGCGGCTTCGCCGGCAGCGCAAATGCCGGCCTTCAAGCTCTTGCCGACAGGGGCTACACCGGGGCCTTC
>CAYQKH010000358.1:0-1575 GCA_964417945.1 uncultured Opitutales bacterium | reverse complement strand
TATGGTTCGCAGCACCCGATGTGGTGTTACCAGAGCGAGAGCGATAGCCGAGCTGGGGCTGGGTGTTCCCAAGGGGATGAGCAGGATTATGTCGTGGTGGGGCACTGTTGCGAATCCGGGGATTTACTGACTCCTGCACCCGGTGAACCGGAGGTGCTCGCCACCCGGCGATTCAACGAGGCGGCGATCGGAGACCTGATGCTGGTCGGTGGCTGTGGGGCCTACGTCGCGTCGATGGCGACATTGAATTATAACAGTTTTCCGACCGCGCCCGAGGTTCTGTTGGGAGAGGACGGGTCGGTTGAGGTGATTCGCCGCCGACAAAAGCCGGAGCAGATTTGGGAGAATGAAGTTATCTGAGGGCGGAGGTCGGAAGACGGAGGACTGAGGGCGGAGGGAATGAAAGTTGAAAACGTATTATGCTGAAGGGACCTTGTTTTTTCCGACTCTTTTGCGTGTTGTCGAAACGCCTCACGATGCTTTCGTTATTGATGACGGGGTTTCTTCAGGCCGAGGTGATTCCGGTTCGGACGGATGGGGAGCTGGAGTTGGCTCTGGCGACGGCCTTGGAGCTGCAGGCGGACGGGGAAGCGACGACGTTGGTGCTGGCTCCGGGCCAATACCGGACGCCGCTGCATCTGGTGCGGGAAGAACCACTTCCGGGACCGCTTCCGACCTTGACGGTGATGGCGGAGATCCCGGGAAGTGCGATCTTCACAGAAGGGGTTCGCCTGACGGATTGGGAAGAGGACAGTTTCCGGACGTGGCGGCATGTCCTGCCGTGGAAAGAAGAGGACCCCGGCCCGATGTATCTCTTTTACGATGGGGCGTGGTTGTCGCGCGAATGGGTTCGGGAACGCCTGGATCCCTGGGAATACTGGGTGGATGCAGAGAATGGAGTCGTGGTGCTGGCGGTGCCGAACGGGGCGAAGGCAGATTTCGGGCGGATCCAGCTTGCGGGGCGGAGTCCGCAAGCCCGGCTCCTGATTCGGAACGCCTCCGCTATCGTCCTGGAGGGACTGACTTTTGAATACGACTTTGGTGGAAGCCGACCGACCCTGTTTGCGACACCGCAGATTGTAGACAGCCGGGAGGTGGTGCTGCGGGAATGTTCCTTTCTCCGGAATCAGACGGGGTTACGGGTTTTCAAGGTCGAGGATCTGGAGGTGGCGGATTGCCGCTTCCAATTCTCCGGGGAGCAGGGGTTGAGCTTGCGCGAGAGTTCGAGGGTGCGGATAACCGGGTTGAATCTATCGCACAACGGAAAGCTGGAGCCGGAGCCGGTTCCGGGAAAAGTCTTTGGGCACGCGCTGGCGATTCTCAAGCCGAAGGGTTTCCATACTTTTGACCAGGGGCGGATCACGGACAACACCGCAGGGTTTTACCTTGCGGATGCGGGAGGGCAGGAAATCCGGTTTGAGAACCTGGTGATTGGTTACCACCGCGGAAACGCTTACACGGTCCTCGGAAGCGCTGGAAGAACGTTGATCGGAAACAACCGAATCGGCCGCAACCGCGGCCCGGCGCTCTTCCTGGAACTCGATAGTGAGGCGGATGAAGCGCCCACCGTCCGGG
>CAYQKH010000357.1:0-1600 GCA_964417945.1 uncultured Opitutales bacterium | reverse complement strand
GTTTCGTCGGGGTTCAGGTGAGCCATCCAGACATTGCCGGAATCTCCGCCGTTTCCATCTGTCGCGAAATAGCCGGGCACCAGGTAGGTCCTGCCGCTGGGAGCGGTGAAGGTGACATTCATTCGGTAATCGCGGAATGGATTAGGTGTCGCCATCTCGGACGAATGCACGGCGAGTTGCTTGAGATCGACGCGATGCCATTGTTTGAGTTCGCCGTCGATGGTTACGGTGCCATCGCCGTCTGCCGCTGAGGCGACACTTAGGATCAGAAAGAGGGCCGCGCTCCAGGATAGAATGCTTTTTACTCTCATTGCGGTTCCTTTACTTTTTGAGGTCGTGAGTTGAAATTTCGAGGCTGATCGCGGATTCGCGCTGATCTGGGTCGAGGGCGGTGACGGCATACCAGTGGTCTTTGCTTGAGCTGGTGCTTGCATCGACAAAATGGCTGTCCTTTAAACCTGTCGCGATGGGTTTACCGAAGGCGCCGGAGGAGCGCGCACGACGATACACATTATAGGTAACGCCTGCTTCCGCATTGTCATCCCAGTCGAGGCGCTGCTTCTGGCCGGACTGGAGCGTGACTCCTTGGGGTGACCTGGGAGCAAAGGGCTGGTAAACCTCGGTGGATAGTTTGAACATATTGACCTGAGGCGATTTCCCCTCGGTGACTACCAGGCGCAGATCGGGAAGCTTTTCCCCGGACTTCTGCTGGCCGAAGGCGGTGTCCTTGAAATAGAAGGTATTCTTCTTAAAGCTCTGCCGGGTTTTGGAAACGGAGATCCAACCCTTTTTACTGTAATAATAGAGATCCAGGACGGTTCCCTTGGGAACGACTGCCTTCCTGCCGAGGCTGAATTCCACGGCGTGAGGCGACTGATTGAGGAAGGCCGGATCTTTTACGGTAAAGTTGAATTCGCCGCGCGTGGAATACATTGTACCAAAGGATTGAGAAAGCCCTGTTTTTCGGTTCATTTCTTCACCTGCAAATTCGATCCCCTTGCGGTCGAGAGCCAGTCCGTAGTCCACGATCTTTCGATTGGCCAACCGCGTGCCCACAAAGGTGGATTTGATGGTATTCTCGGCCCCGAACATGGCGGCATAAGGATGGAGAATGCTGTCAATTCTACAGTTGAGCAACTTAAGTGAGCCCTCGTTCCGGATGGCAACCCCCATGCGGATGGTGATGTTTTCAATGAAGGCACTGCCCTTTTCACCGACCTCAATCACCCCATATTCAAAGGTTCCCATACTGCCTCCCGTCCGGTGATAGGAACCGCCCTGAATATCCAGGTAGGCGCCGAAACGTCCTTTTAAGTTGCCATCGTAGACATTGACGCGTCCGGTAAAGGCCTCGCCCATGCGCATGCCAAACGTTTCCGTCTCTGCGCCCGCCGGTCCGTCCCGGTTGGTGGTCGAGATTTTATTTCGGATGCTAAGGTCCTTGTTTCCGGAGAGCACGTCCCAGCCGGTTGAATACTGCTCCAGACTCAACGTCCCGGTCATACTGGAATTTTCAATAGTCGCCCCCCGAAAACCTCCATGGGCGTAGGATCCAGGGTGGGTGCCATGATAGTCCTCGCAATTCCTGAGGTGCAGCAGC
>CAYQKH010000356.1:0-1605 GCA_964417945.1 uncultured Opitutales bacterium | reverse complement strand
CAGTACCCTACGCCCTGGTCAGCCGGATCGCCGAAACCGTCGCCGACCGGGCGGTTGGGTCTGCACAGATTCAAGACGGGGCGGTGGGGTCGGCGCAGATCTTGGACGGTGCGGTCGCAACCATGAATGATTCGGTGGTCCTGCTTTCGCCGGAACCTTTGAATCCCTTTCTCCAAGCGCAATCCTACTATCCCTCGACGGAGAGCCTTCAAGTCGGCTCCGGTAGCTACTACCTCTACACAAGAACCGCTGTGGCGGTGCCTTCCCTTACCCTGATTGGAGAAGATGGCAGTCTGCTCGTGCCTCAGTTGGTTTACGGGGTCGACGGAGGGGTCACCTGGACGCTCCGCAATACCGGGAACCGTGACCTCGAAAACATTGGAGTGAGCATCAGCGGAAATGCCGACGGTTTTTTCAGTGCGAACTTATCGCGTTCAAGCATTCCTCCCGGGGAAACCGCTACTCTGGTAATCACGGCTGACTCTCCGGATCAATCCCGATCCGCGCAGGTGTCGATTACCGCCGACCCGCTGGGCGCCCCGCTGATTTTTTACGCCACCCAAGGGTTTGCTGAAATCCCGGCGGGGAGCTTCCAGATGGGGGACTCTTTTAACGAGGGCAACTCAGACGAGAGGCCCGTGCACACAGTCTCAGTTAGTACCTTTTACCTTGAAAAGCATGAAATCAGCAAAGCACTCTGGGACGAGGTGGCGAGTTGGGCGACGGCAAACGGATACGACATTACTCCTTCGAGTGCCAGCGGGGTGGCGCCAGATCATCCGGTGCATAGTGTGTCCTGGTATCAGGCGGTAAAATGGTGCAATGCACGGAGCGAAAAAGATGGGTTGACCCCGGCCTACACCGTTTCCGGAGCAGTTTACAAAACCGGAGAGAGCGATCCGGATTGCAACTTCTCCGCCATCGGTTACCGGCTACCCACCGAGGCGGAGTGGGAAAAAGCCGCGCGGGGCGGCCTAAGCGGAAGACGGTTCCCGTGGGGCGATTCCATCACCCACGGTCAGGCAAACTATTTCAGTAATGCGGACTTTAGTTATGACGTAAGCCCAACACAAGGCTTTCACCCGAACTTCAACGACGGAACGGAGCCGTACACCTCGCCGGTGGGGTGGTTCGCGCCGAACGCCTACGGGCTCTACGACATGGTAGGGAATGTGCGGGAGTGGTGCAACGACTGGTATGGGTCAAACTACTATGGAAGTTTGCCTACCGACGACCCGCATGGTCCGATCACGGGCTCGTACCGCGTCTTCCGCGGCGGCAGCTGGTACGTCCACGCGCGGTACTGCCGCTCCGCGGATCGCGACGGGCACGCGCCGGGCGATACGAACAGCAACCTCGGCTTCCGCGTCGCGCTTGCCCCCAGTTCAGTCCCATGAAAAGAGCAAGAAAAAGGGGAGCGGAGCGCAGAGCCGGTGCGGAGAGCGGAGCGGCACCGGCGGCAGCTTCGCTTCAGCGCTTGAAACTTCGCCCAAGGAAAGCAAATCAAGCCTTTCCCGAAAAGACCTAACCACGAAACCTTAACCACTCACTCCACCGATGAAGCATCACAACAATCCCATCCGGGGCCTCCTCCTCCTCCTCGTC
>CAYQKH010000355.1:0-1606 GCA_964417945.1 uncultured Opitutales bacterium | reverse complement strand
ATTACGGGCCCAACCTCCACCAGGTGCTCCGGGAGAAAAACGGAATTTTCGACGGGGCCGATGCACGCCGCAAGGCTCTCCTCACCGCGCTGTGGGCCCAGGTGCTTATTCCGCTCCAGCCTCACGAACACCTCGAGACCCAGTTCGAATCCTATATCCTTACCGGGAACTTCGACTTCGAGGGCGAACTGGCCGATGAGGAACTCACCGCCCTCTACCGCGACCTCATCCTCGACCGCTCCCTGGTGGAAGAAAATCCGGAAGAGTCCTCCGTCGACGCCGTGATCCCGACCGACTTCGTGGTGATCGTCACGGAGGACCTTCCCCAGCAATTGCCGGTCAACCCCGCCTACGCCGCGGAAGACGGAGCCGCGGATTGAAAAGGAAGCCCTCCGTAAACCTGCGCTGAATCCGCCTTCCCATCCCCATGCCCGCGCGCTTATCCAAGGATGCGTTAAAGATCTTCCGGAAGCTGATCGATGATGCCATCGAGGAAGAAAAAAAACTCCTCCGAATCTACGACCGCCACCAGCACCAAAAGCCCGACTTTCGGACCAAGGCCCGGCGGTCGCTGGCCCGCATCAACCGCCTGCGGGACATCAAACCCCTCGATCCCTTCCGGTTTTTCGCCGACCGCGCGTCGCGAACGGTCGGCAACGCACTGGCCTTCATGGAGAACGCGGAATGGAAGTACTACACGACCCAGGTGCTCCGGAATAAGTTCAATTGCTCCACCCCGTTCAAGGAGCTGAAGGCGCGCGAGACGTTCACGCGGATCGGAAACCGCCTCCTGCGCGACCCCAACGGCTTCGACGGCGCCGCCGTCATCTGGGGGCTGTCTTCCGAACCGTCCTACGACTCCAAAACGAATACAGTCATCATCAAGAACCCGCTCATATCGGCCCTCGCGGACGTGGAGTCGACCATCTTCGGCCAATCCATCGTGAAGGACTCGATGATCGATTTGGATTACGAGAACGAGTTGGAAAAAGGAATCTGCCAGGAGATGCTGCGGACCTTTATTCACGAAGCGGTCCACCGGTTGCTCGACAAGGTAAAGCATTTCACCGAAGTCTACGAATTCGCGGAGAAAAAGAAATTCGCCTCCCTGTCCTGCGAGAGCCACCTGGCCAACGCCGACAGCTTTGCCTCTGTTTACCTCAACCTGTCGGATGCTTATGTCCGGATCCAGAATGCAACCGTCACCACCGAGGGTATCGAGGCCTACGAACTGAAGGAGATTTACCGGCACGACACCCTCTGGGACCTGGCCGAGTTTTTCTACGGCGATCCCCTGCAATGGGAGATGCTCTGGGAGTCGAATAAAGACCGCCTCAAAAGCGGAAACCCCCACCGCATTTACCCGGGAGAGACCATCCTCGTGCCCTATCAATAAGTTCGAGCCGGCCAACCGGGCGACCGTTGGTCTCGCAGGGTGTTCCAGCCATCTCCCCGCCCTAACCAGGCTTCGATTGCAGCTTCGCCCGGCAGGGCGGACGCGACCGCTCTTTTTCTGTCAAAAAAAATTCGCTTGCATCAGGCGGGCATTCCTGTCGTGGTTCGGCTTTCCTCGTCTACGGCGGATATGTTTCCCCGAGAGCCGCCC
>CAYQKH010000354.1:0-1610 GCA_964417945.1 uncultured Opitutales bacterium | reverse complement strand
ACGGAAATACCTTCTGGGATCCCTTCGGCAGCTGGGATACCCAGCTCCGGACCTTTGGTGCTTTCGCCACCGCCCGGCTTCAGCTGAGTGAGCGCTTCTCCTTCTTTTTCTCCGGTCGCCTCGACCACGCCACTTGGGACCGCGCCGTCCCCTTCGACCTCGGCGCCGACTTCAACAGCGGGGAAAAACCCGGCGGCGGCAAAACCTACTCCAATTGGTCCGTCAGCCCCTCCTTCCGCCCCAACCCGAACACCACCCTTTACTACACCTACCAAATCGGTACCGCCTTCGAGGGCTTTTACGTATCCGGTTCCGTCCAGGAGGGCGATACCAACTTCCAGGAAGCCGCCCTTCACGAACTCGGGGTCCGGTTCTCCGCTCTCGACGGCCGGGCCTACGCCGCCCTCACCGCTTTTTATCAGGATCTCGTTAATTTTGACGATCGCGGCGGGGTCGCCTTTCCTCAGCGGGGCCGCGGTTTCGAGGCCGAGGCCTCTTGGCAGGTCCACGACCGCTTCACCCTCAAAGGGAACCTCGCCTACCAGGAGCATTTCTTCCGCTCCGCAACCATTCCCGGTGGATTTGTCCCGCTCACTGCTGAACAGTACATTCAATACGGCGGCCTCTTCTACGCCGACTTCGGTGGTCGACCCAATCCAGGCGGGATCCGCTACGGCATTCCGCCATGGTCTGCCTCCGTCCTCGGGGTCTACCAGTTCGAGAACGGCTTCGGCTTCAGCGGAGGTCCCCATTTCGTCGATCGCGTCTCCGGTAACCCCGACAAAACACTGACCCTGCCTGCCTACACCCTGTGGAATGCCAGCCTGTTTTATCGCCGGGATCCCTGGGAAATTATGCTCACCGGGCGCAACCTTACCGATGAGGACTACTTCCACCCCTTCGATCCCTTTGCCGCCAATGCCGTCATCCTTAAGGGGCTTCCCCCTACCGCCGAGCTCCGGATTTCCTATCAGTTTTAAAACCCACCCGGATCCACGAGCACTTGGATTCCACGCGGAAGTGTTTCCCCTTCAAGCGGGACGCTGATCGCCGGGAGTCCGCTCAGGCTCGCCGCCACCGTGTAGAGCAGCGTCTCCCTGCGCAAATCCTCAGTCGCCTCCTCCCCCGTCGGCGCCCCACCGGGGGCTGCCGGAAAAACCAAGTAGCCCCGCTCCTTTACCCGCTTCCGAAAAGCCTCCACGAAACCCCGCACCGTCGCCTCAGCAACCTCCTTTTGGGATTCGCTCCAGTGCCGCCCACGGTCGATCCGCTGCCAGACAGCCGGATCGTAGTGTCGTTTTTCCTTGTCCAACCATTCCGCATGGACCGCATAGGCCGCGCTGCTTTGCAGGACAATGAAGGCATCCAGCAAACCCTCCATGTCTTCGGGAAAGGGATCCACGCTCTTCCTCGCAGCAGCCCAGTTTTCCGGAAGCGGCCCATCCCCCGAGTCCGGCAACAAACGCTCCCCCCAACCCCCGAGTCCGAACACCGGTAACACCGTCCGCAGGTCTTCCGCCGTGGACGTAAAGCAACCCACCGTGTCAAAGCGTGGCGCGAGCGGAAAGCACCCCTTCGTCCATTTCCCCGCTCCCAGTCGAAACCCGTAA
>CAYQKH010000353.1:0-1682 GCA_964417945.1 uncultured Opitutales bacterium | reverse complement strand
CCTCGTCCACGAAGTTGAGATTTAGGAAAAAGCCGAGATTGGACTCGCCGCCCCCCACTGAAAATACGTCGGAATAAATCAGGTTGCCGCCGTAGCCGTCCGCTTCCCCCTGGTCGCGGTAACGACCTTCCAGCTTATAGCGCACCGTCCGCTCGCCGATTTCAAAGGCCGTCGCCGTCTCCACGTTCACCGCGCCACCGATCGAATCCGCCGGATGCTCCGCCGTGATTGACTTCAACACCTCCACACTGGACACCATTTCGGCCGGGATCTGGTTCACATCATATAACCTCGAGCCCAACCGTGCGTTCGCTTGCGAGGCGCCGTTGATGCGAATCGAGTTATACTGCCCATCCGCCCCGCGGATCACCACGTTGCCTTCATCTGTCCCCTGCCCTCCGATCACATTTACACCGGCCAGTCGCGATAGCGCCTCGCCCAAGTCGTCGTCGGGCAACTCCCCCAAGGTGTCCGAACTCAGAAAACTTCCGATCGTGTCCGACTGGCGCCGGCGTTCCACCGCATTTTCCTGCGCAATGCTGTACACTTCAAAGGATTCCAATGTCTCGACGTCATCATCGCCACTCGGCTGGGCTTTCGCGCCCGGGCTAGCGATGATAAAAATGCCGACGACTATCCATGAAAAGACCTTTCCGGGGCCTCCCTTGGGTTCTGGTTGTTTCGTTTTCGAGTTGTTCATAATTCGGGGATTGGGAGTTGGGATTTTGCGGTTTGAAGGGTGATGGGCTCCTTTTAGTCGGCCCGGCAGCTCTGCGGGTTCGCGTGGGTCCTGCCAGTCTCCGGGCTTCCCACGCCCTGATCCCCTTCCCCTACCCATCATAAGGAATGGCGTAGGTTCAGCTTTCCTGCTCCTTACATATGGAGCCAGCCAAACACTCCGTTTTGCGTTTCCTGGAGGCAACGTTTTGATAAGGCGATTCGGAGTAAAAAAGGGGGGCAGTTTTCGAGGGAGGTCCGGAATTATTCAAAAATTCGCATATGAACTACAGATTTAAATATGAAATTAGCGGGGAGAAAAGAAGGGTCAAGTTTTTTTATCCTCAATCTCCCCATTTCCCCGAAACGGAATCCTCACGATTGACCTGAAAAAGCCCATGGAATTGCGCCTCGGTAGACCGTTGGAATTGCGCCTTTCCAATTCCAGCGGGCGACAATAGGGTTGGAATTTCATAATTATGGACCGCGTAAGCCCCATCCTTCAGCGTGTTACAGAAACCGCCCAAACGCCCTATTCCAGCGGCCGCTGGCAAGTGGTGCGCTGCCTGGAGACCGGCCTGGTTTTCCTGCAGAACCCACCCGCCTACGAGGAGTTCGAGGAGGACTTTGCCTGGGAAAAGACCTTCGAACAGGAAAAGGCCGAGCGCCGCCGCCGCGAGCCTATGCTGTCGGCCGTCAGCGAGGCGTCGAAGCAACTCCGGGCCGGCCTGAAAAAACGCGATCGGTTTGAGCGCATCGTGATCCGCCAGGTCCTGCGGGTGCCGGAAGCCGTGCGGGAGGATTTCTTGCTCGTCGACCTCGGATGCGGCGCGGGGAATAAGGCCGCAGCCGTGGTTCAGACCGTCGGCGACGGCGACGACATCCGGGTTCGCCCGGTCGGCGTTGAAATTTCCAAGGACCTCTGCCATCAGGCCGATGCCGCCCTGCGCCCGCTAGGCGGGCAC
>CAYQKH010000352.1:227-1691 GCA_964417945.1 uncultured Opitutales bacterium | reverse complement strand
AGGAAGAACAGAAAAATTACATGTTCTATTCCGGATGGTTCGGGAATGAAAAATACGTGAAGCTCGCGGATTTTCGCAATCGCCGCCCCGAATTTATCATCGAACACGCCGTTAAGGGCATGCTCCCCCGTAATAAACTGGCCAATCAGATGCTGAAAAAGCTCAAGATTTACGCCGGTAGCGGACACCCGCACGAAGCCCAACAGCCCACCCCCGTTTCCCTATAATTATGAGTCTTCAAACGGAAGATAAAACTGCTTACACCGCCGTAGGTCGCCGGAAAAACGCGACCGCCCGCATCCGCCTTATGCCCGGTTCCGGCAACATTACCGTCAACGGTAAGGACCTCGAAACCTACTTCTTTTCCGAAAACCTGTCCCGCACGGCAAGCCAACCGCTCCATACTGTCGAGCGCCGCGAAGAATTTGACATCGTGATCACCACCAACGGTGGTGGGATGCAGGGTCAGGCCGGCGCCGTTTCGCTCGGGATCGCCCGCGCGCTTGAAAAATTTAATCCGGAGTTGCGGGTTCCCCTCAAAAGGGCCGGCCACATGACCCGTGATCCCCGCATGAAGGAACGTAAAAAGGCCGGCCAACCCGGCGCCCGCAAAAGATTCCAGTTCTCCAAACGGTAATCCGTCTGGACTCCTTGCGCTCGTAACCCTTTCGCATTGCAAGCCCTCCAGGCCCCCTGGAGGGCTTTTTCTTTTCCAACCACCACCCTTAAAACACTCCATGAAGAACGTCGGAATCATCGGCGCCTCCGGTTACACCGGAGAAGAACTCGTCGCCCTGCTGGCCTACCACCCGCAGGTTGCGTTGACTTGTGTTGCTTCCCGAAGCCTCGCCGGAAAGACCGTTGGCAGCTATCTCCCCCGTTTGGCCCCGTCCCCCGCGGGATCGCTTCCCTTTGTTGCCTCCGACCCCGAATCCCTCGCCGCCCGTGAAGATGTCGACATCTGGTTCCTCGCCCTGCCCCATGGCGTCGCTGCCGAATACGCCGGAGTCCTCATCGCAGCCGGGAAAACCGTCATCGACCTCAGCGCCGATTTCCGCCTCGGGGACCCGGAACGCTATGAACACTATTATGGAGCCGCTCATCCCGACCCCGAACTGCTCCGTGCCACCCCCTACGTGCTTCCCGAGCTTACTCCCTTTGCAACCTGGAAACAGGCTCCGTTGATTGCGGTTCCCGGATGCTACCCGACCAGCATTCAGGTGCCCCTCGTTCCGCTCCTGCGAGAAAATCACATTTCCGGCCAGGGGATCGTTATCAACAGCTACAGCGCGGTCAGCGGTGCCGGCCGTAAGCTCGACAATCGTTTCCTTTTTGTCGACCGCGCGGAAAGTCTCACCGCCTACGGTATTACCGCGCACCGCCACCTCTCCGAGATCGAGGAACAACTCTCCGCCGCCGCCGGCACCCCCCAAGAACTCGTCGGGAAGCAAACCGGATTCGCGA
>CAYQKH010000352.1:0-217 GCA_964417945.1 uncultured Opitutales bacterium | reverse complement strand
CCGCCGCGGTATCCTCACCACCATTGTTTGCCCCGCCACTGTCGAGGCGGACACCGTTCTCCAGTGCTGGGAGGAAACCTATCAGGGGCGCCCCTTCATCCATATCCTCGAAAACGGGGTTCAGCCCGATACCGCAACGGTCGCCGGGACCAACCGCGTCGATCTCGCCGCGGTCAAAGACCCCCGAACCGGCAACCTGATCCTCACTTCCGCCATC
>CAYQKH010000351.1:0-1692 GCA_964417945.1 uncultured Opitutales bacterium | reverse complement strand
CGCCCGCCCGGGTCGAGTCCAAACCACCCAATCGACTGCCCCATCTAGAGCAGCTCCAAGGTCAGCCAGGACAACCCGATCGCCAGCCCGTGCAGAGCGGTGTGGAGGAGAAGAACCGGAAAGCGCTTTTTGTTTTCGGCAACCCAACCCGTTTGGAGAAGGAAATCCCCGAAACAATGAGCGCTCACGAGCAAGATCTACGCTCCTAGCACCCTCCCTAAGATTAAGTTTCTAAGCTTGCTTCATCCAGAAGCAAGCTCGGGGCTTGTTTCTCCCCAGAAAAGGAACCCCATACCGGCAAACCAAGCCACGTGGCTTGCCATACCGCATCGCAAGTTCGTGGACTTGAGGATTAATCCAGGGGTCTAAGCACATACGCAGAAGCTTCCAAAACCGGTTTCAGGTGGGTGGACCAGTAAACCCGGTCCAGCGCATCCCCCGACGCACGGAAGGCCGGCCCGCTGGACTCGCTGATCCGGGTTTCCACCAGACGTTGAACCCCGCTGAGGCCAATCCCCACACGGGAATCGATTTTCTCCCGGGACGGGTGCGCCTTTAAACCGGCGCGGAAAAAAAACCGCCGCCCGAACCGCCAGAGCGGGATCCTTCAGGCAAATTTGCCAGCCGTCGCCCCGAAAGATATCCACGTTTCCAACCGCCGCCCCGGGGTGCCTTCCCATCCCTTTATCCTTGAGAATACACGTATATAAATTAAAAACCCGTATATGAAAAGAAAGCTGACCCTTTCCGTGGATGGGAGCCTCACCCACCGGGCGAAAACCCTCGCGCGCCGACGCGGGCAAAGCCTTTCTGGGATGATAGAGGGGCTTCTGGCGCGCGAGTTGGAGCCGGAGCAAGCCATCGCTCCATCCGAATCCTTCACCGAACGTTGGGCGGGCGGCTTCCAGGTTTCGGCTCGGCAGGATGCACGCGCCCGGCACCTGAAGTCGAAGTATGGGCTTGAGTAACGGCCAAGATGCGCCTCTTCCTCGATACCGACATCCTCCTGGACGTTCTTCTGAAAAGGGAACCCTTTTTTGACACCAGCCGGGCTGTCCTCGATTGGGCGGAAGCGAACCCGGGTGACGCTGCGGTCTCCTGTTACGGCCTCGCCAACCTGCATTACCTGAGCGCGAATGGTGCGGAGCCTTTCATTCGGGACCTTCTGAAATTCGTTGAAATCCCCCCTGTCGGAACGGTCGAGATGCTTTCGGCCCTGGATTTGGACTTTTCCGATCTGGAAGATGCGATGCAGGCAATATCCGCCCGGATTTTCGGGGCGCATTTCGTCGTGACCCGGAACACCCGTCACTTCCACAAATCACCAATTCCTGCGCGGACCCCGAAACGCCTGATCTCCCACCTTTAATACCGCAATCGCCCCCCCCCCGAACATGGATTACCTCGCGCAAGCCTACACCACCCTCTACGAATCCCCCGACCCCGCGAACTTCCACGGCTACAGCCCCGGCCTCGCGAAATACGGCGACCGCCTCGTCGCGACGATCGACCTCAGCGGCCCGGCCTGGGCCGACCACCTCGAGGAACCGCTCTGGCACCGCGGGGAACTCGGCTGGTCCTGGCAGGGCCGGGTCTACACCTCAGACGACCGCGGCGCAACCTGGACCCACCGCGCGTCCTACCCCTTCATGCACGCCCGGCCCTTTGTCGCGGGGAAGTCGGTCTACGTCC
>CAYQKH010000350.1:0-1738 GCA_964417945.1 uncultured Opitutales bacterium | reverse complement strand
AGCAACGGCCCACTCCCAACCTCCAACACCACACGGAAACCGAGGCTGACGTTCCGGAACGTCGGCGCGACGCGGTTGCGGTACGAAGAACGAAGAAGGATCTCCGTGCTGAAGTTCCACGAGCCACCACGCAAAACGCGGCTTCTCTGGCCATTCGAATACCAATCCTCGCACCACTCCCACACATTCCCACTCAGGTCATACAAACCATCGCGGCTCGGATTGTAGCTGCCTACCGGCGCTGTGAACGGATGATTGTCCCGGTAGCCTTTGATCTTGTCGTCAGGCCCCACTCCCTCCGCGCCGTGGAAATTCCCCGCACCTCGCGGCGGCGGCCACTGGCTCCCCCAGGGATACCCCGCTATCTTATTATCCTTGTCCGTCGGGCTGGCCGTCGCGCTTTCCCGGTCCCCAATCCCCACCGCCACGCTCCATTCGTGATCGGTCGGCAGACGGTAGGTTTTCCCCTCCTTCCGGCTCAGCCACCCGCAGAACGCTTTCGCGTCCTCCCAGCTTACCTTCACCACCGGATGATCCGGGCCCTGCTTGTGGCCTCCATATCTGTAATCCTTCCAGCTCATGTCGATCCCGACATTCGACGCCGCATAGGCCGCGTAGTCCTGGACCCGCGTTTCCCATACGCTGAACAACACCTTCGTTCCCGCCACCGGCACGAATTTCATCCCCAGGCTGTTTTCGAACGGACCGGACGGCGCCGCCAGGACCGGCAAGGGAGCGGGTGTGGCTGAAGTCGGAACTACCCCAGGAAGAAAGGGATACCCCGCAAAGGCCGCCAAGCTCTTGCCGCTGCCGTCGAAGCGGATCCAGGGCTCGGATTCCTCCACCTTTTTGGCCACCCGGGAGAAGACCGTGACGATACTCTGTCCGGGGACCGCCAGTTCCTCCAGGAGCGCGGTGGTGAATGGGCTATGCGCCCCGATCCCGTCCGGCACCGACACGCCTGGCGCACCCGCGAAGACCAGCATGGTCCCTTCCGCCAATTCCTTCTCCGCCACCGCCGCTAGCCCGGTCCCGCCAGAGCGCTTCGCCATCCAGGAACGTCTCGCCAGGGGATTGTCCCGGCAACAATCCAACACGATAACCTTCAAGGTCGCCCGGGCCTTCCCCAGGTTGTCCATGACCTTCCGCAGCGAGAGCGTTTCCAGGTCCAGATCCACCTCCTCCTCCAGCTTGGCATCGGTGGGCAGCAAATAATTCTCCCCTTTCACTTCCACCCCATGCCCGGCGTAATAAAACACCGCCGCTTCCGCTTTCCGCGCCCGTTCCGTGAACCTGACCAAGGAGCGCAACAGGCCGCGCACATCGGCATCGTAGGCCCGGATGACGTGGTACCCGGCCGCCTCCAGGACCCGCGCGATCGCCTCGGCGTCCCGAACCGGGTTGCGCAAGGGCTGCGCGTGGACGTAGGCATTGTTCCCAATGACCAAGGCCACGCGTTCCGCAGCCCGAGCCGAGAACCCTGCGGCCACGAACGCCGCCAGAACGAGCGAAAATAGACACCGCCGACCTTGCAGAGTCACAAGGTAAACCACATCGGGAACCCCTTGCGCGACTCGATAGAAAATCGCTTTGCGCCCCTCCGGGACGTTGCCTCGGAGAGTGACACGGGAGGAGGAAACTAGCATGACTTAAGAATGCGAGATTGGGCTTCGGAACTCAAGTCCCCGTTGTCTGGGGTGCGGAGTGCGGGCCACGCACCGCACAACGGTTCGTGGTG
>CAYQKH010000349.1:827-1738 GCA_964417945.1 uncultured Opitutales bacterium | reverse complement strand
GAGGGCGAGATCTTCTACCGCCAGCAACGGGTGGGGCGGGGCGGCAAACCGTTCGGCGTGGTAAAGTTTGCCACGATGATGAAGGACAGCCCCAATATAGGCACCGGCACCATCACGCAGAAGGATGATCCGCGGGTATTGCCCTTCGGCAAGTTCCTGCGAAAGACGAAGCTCAATGAGGTGCCCCAGTTATGGAACATCCTGGTTGGAGATATGAGTGTGGTAGGACCGCGACCGCTGACTAAGGAGACGCGGGACTACATCCCCGTTGAGATCCTTGAAGAGATTAAGGATGTACAGCCGGGGCTCTCCGGCATCGGATCGATTGTCTTCCGGGACGAGGAAGAGATTATTCATCGTAGCGGCGAAGATTACCACGCCTTTTACAGTCGTGAAATCGCTCCGTTCAAGGGGCAGGTCGAGCTGTGGTACAAGCGGAACAGATCGTTCTGGCTGGATATGAAGATCATTTTTGTGACGGTGTGGGTGGTGCTGTTCCCGAAGAGTCAGATCGTGCCTTGGGCGTTCCCCGGTTTGCCGAAGCACCCGGTTTTCAATCCGTGACGGCTGTCCGTTGCTCTACTCAGCCGTCTAAGGCGATCTAAAGGTGGCCCGGACAGACAAGTAGAGAACTCAGGGTCTTGGCGTAGTCTCCAGAAACCGTGCGAGCTCACCGTATGTCGCCTCACGGTCAAACAGGGCCTCTGCCATCCGCCGCGCGTTGCGGCTATGTTCCCTGATCAAATTCTGATTCGAGTAAATTCCGAAGGCGGCATGGAGTAATTCCACGTCGCCTTCTTTGTATCCGGATCCGGCCTGCCAGCGATTGAGTAGGGCTGGCAGTTCGCCCTCCAGGCAGGTGAGCATGGGCAATCCGGTTGCCAGCTCTCCTCCCAACGAGCCGTATCGTT
>CAYQKH010000349.1:0-817 GCA_964417945.1 uncultured Opitutales bacterium | reverse complement strand
CGTACTCGCCGGCCTTGTAGGGGCAGGCCACCCGGCTGGCGGGTCGGTTCGGGACAAGAGCAAGGTCCGCCGAGCGCAGGAACTCAACCAGCTCCGCCTGCCCGAGGTAGCCGTGGAAAACGATTCTTTCGGAATCGTTGATGGCTGAGGGTGGATGACCAATGGCTGAGGGTGTTTTCGCGAATTCGACTTTGCCAGTTTGACTCCTTGTTGCCTCTGGGTTGTGCCCCCTGGGGCACAATCCCAACCCCTCGTTTTTTCTTCTGAGTTTTTCCTCCTGCGGTCCTCTGCCAGCGAAATGGATCTGCCAGGGGAAGAGCCCCTCGCGCTTCCATCGCGCTGCCACCTCAATGATGGTGTCGAGGTCGTACCCCGGGCCCATGGCGCCAAGGTAGACCGCCTTTGGCGGTGAATGGCTGATTCTTGATGGCTGATTCTTGATGGCTCCACCGGATTCGTCCCCCTCCTTCGTGCCTTTGTGCCTTTGTGAGAGATCCTCCGCGGGAAAACGCGACAGGTCCGCCCCGAGGTAGCACAGGTGCATGGGTTTCTGCTTCGGGTTGCGCGTTGCGCGTTGCGCGCTGCGCGTGCCGAGATATGCCCTTGCCAAGTCCAAATAACTCTCCCCGACCGCGCTGATTTTGTCCGCTCCCTCGCAGGCCTTCCGGGCAGCCTGGTGCATGTGCCGGAAGAGGATCGGTCCCAATGCGAGCCGCAGACGCTTCGGCAGGACCTGGTAGAACACCTCCGGCCAGGCATCCATGATGTCGACGATGACTTCGCAGGGCGGTTGCTGAAGCTGCGTGTTACGATTGAC
>CAYQKH010000348.1:0-1776 GCA_964417945.1 uncultured Opitutales bacterium | reverse complement strand
GCTCCAATGGCGGAATTAAGCACCACCTCATGTTCCCCACTCTTGATTTCCTTTTCGGCGGTGACTTTTTGGAGGGTGCCGGGTTTGGCGCCGGGGGCGGCGACGGTCATGGCGATGCGGACGGCGGCGCCGTCGCTGGAATCGACCCAGGGGTGGTCGGGGATGGCGTAGGCGAGGTGGAGGGGTTTCCCCGGATCATTGAGGAAGGGTTCGAGGCAGCGGCGGTTGAAGGTCTGGTGGATGGAATTGGTGGTGATGAAGCCGAAGCGGCGGGCCTTCCCCTGCTGGACCTGCTCGGCGGCCTGGTGCCACCAGAACATGACAAAGTCCCAGGAGTCGGGCTGCTGCTTTTTCCAGGCTTTTCTGAGGGCTTCGACATAGCCGTCGCCAAGGCCTTCTCTCATCCGGGAGGCACCGAGGAAGGGGGGATTCCCGATAATGAAATCGGCTGCCGGCCATTCGGTGCGGCGGGGCTTGCTGAAATCCCAGAGGCGCTTTTTATGGTCGGGATCGGGAACTTCCTTTCCGGTGACGGGGTGGGGCCGGGTGCTGCGTCCGTCCCAAATAAACATTTCCTTTCCGTCGGCGTCTTTACGGATGGATTTTTTATCGTAAGCGATGACAGCGTCCTGATGGAGGATGGTGTTCTGCTTGGGCAGGAGGGGGCGGTCATTGGTGTCGGCCTTGCCGGTGGTCTTGTAATGCCACTGGAAGTAGCCGATCCAGAGGACGAGCTGGGCGATGGCCACGGCCTGCTCATTGATTTCCAGTCCCCAGAATTGGTCGGGGCGGACTTTGAAGTCGTTGAGTTCGAGGGTGCGGTCGCCGCCGAGGGATTCGAGGAGGTCGAGGACTTCGGTTTCGAGTTCCTTCATGCGGGCCAGGGCCATGAAGAGGAAGTTCCCGGAGCCGCAGGCGGGGTCGAGGATGCGGAGCTGGCAGAGGCGGTGGTGGTAGGCGGCAATTTCGGCGCGGGCTTTTTTATCATCGCCCTGTTCATGGTGGAGGGCGGCGGCGGTCTTGACCGTTTCCCACTCGGCCCGGAGGGGATCCATGAGGGTGGGGTTGAGGAGGCGTTCGACGTAGGCGGTGGGCGTGTAGTGGGCACCGAGCTTATGGCGCTCGTGCGGGTTGAGGGCGCGTTCGAGGAGGGTGCCGAAGATGGCGGGTTCGACCTCGGCCCAGTCTTTTTTGGCAGCTTGTAATAAAAGGGTGATTTCCGGTTCGGTCAGGCGCAGGGCGGTGGGGTTCTCGAAGAGGCCGCCATTGAAGTGGTGGACTTTATCGCGGAGGGCGGGGGAGAAGGGGGAGCCGGTGGCCATGTCCTTCCAGAGCCCTTCGACGAGGGCGACAAAGCCGCCGGGGTTGTCCTGGACCGACTGGATGAGCTTTTCAAAGCCCTTATCCGGGAGGAGGCCGATGTCCTCGGCAAAGAAGGTGAAGAGGCAACGCTGGAGGAAGAGAGCCACGGATTCCGGAGGCTGGCCGCGCTCCTCCAGGGACTTGGCCAGGAGGGCGAGGACGTCGGCGATGTCGCGGGTGACCTTGGCAACGCGCAGGCTGGGGTCGAGCGCGAGGGGGTCGGTCCAGACCTTGCGGAGGAGGTCGCGCTTGTCCGGATCACGCAGATCCTCGAGGTAAATGCGGTGGCTCTTGGGGTTGGGAAAGCGGAGGTAGGTGCCGCCGCTGCGGGTGAACTCGGCATAGAGTTCGATGACGTAGCCGACGTCGCAGACGATGAGGAAGGGCGGGCGGCCTTCTTCAGCGGGGAGGTCG
>CAYQKH010000347.1:0-1778 GCA_964417945.1 uncultured Opitutales bacterium | reverse complement strand
ACGCCTTCGATTTGTCGAACTTCTCTCCAGACATCGAGCCCGAACAATCAACGAGGATGCCGAGGTAGCAATCGACTCGGTCCACCGGGCTGGCATGGACGAGGAGGCCCGGCTTCGGCACGAACGGAAGGTTGCGGATTGCTGCGAGGTCCGGGCGATTCCCCCGCACCTGACCGAAGACTTCCGTTTCCCCTGCGCCCAGCCGCTCGAAGTAGGGGCGAAGCCGACGGACATACGGGCGGATTGTTCTTGATAAGGCCTTTTGGGAATCCGGGTCTCCCACTATGGTTTCCCGATATTTCAATCGTTCAAATTCGGTTCCGGTTCCCCGGTTATAGCCCCGTCCCCCGTTGTGCCCGGGTGTGGCCGGGTTTTTCCCACCAGGGGTCCGGAGATGGCCGGGTATGTCGGACTCCAATGCCTCTTGTGCGTATGGATTTGAGCCGGTTTCCCCCGTTTCACGCAGAGTGTCGAGCAGTCCCGAAACCGCCCCCTTCAAACGTTTCAGAAGATCGAGGAGGATACGAATTTCCCCTTCCAATGAAAGATCGAACCCGATGAGTGCTTCGATTTTACGGGTGATTTCGAGCACTTCGGAATGGGGGAGGTCCTTCAAGTTTCGGGGAATCAGGGAAATCGCTTCGGCAACTTTGGGATCGGGGATCCGATTGACCGGGTAGCCGGTGCGCAGGCAGTAATGGAAGGCCATGCCTTTTGCATCCACTTTCGGTAAGGACAAAAATTCCGGTATGCTGAGAAGAACCTCTTCAATGCCTCCGCGTTTGCGGAGGTGGCCCAGCTTTTTAGGGATTGGGTTTTTTTCTGAAAATGCTTTCCCCCGATGCGGTTCAATCGGTTGGCTATCCGTCAAATCCCGGTATTCAGGGTATGGGATCACGATCTTTTCCCTCGACGAGGTAAAGGCATTGAGACGATCCAACCATGGACCGTAATCGGGGGAAGTGCTTCGCAACGCCCGCTCCAGTCGTTCGTCAATGATGAGGTTGAATAGATTGCGGATATATTCCTTTTCCGCGGTATTCCAGGCCTCGAGGGAGCCAGGCTGATTGAGATCCCAGAAATGGTGCCCGATCTCATGGAGGATGAGGCCCTTGAGGATCTCCTCCTGGTGGCGAACGCAGCGAAAGAAAAAACGCGGATTGATAAAGATCGAGACGACACTTCCCGACTGTTTTCTGGAGAGCGTATGCCCCATGCCGGCATGGACGATCCGGATGTGAACGGACCGTTTCAGTAACTTTCTGCCCTCTGCCTCCCCCCACCGCAGGAGCCTGTCCAACTCCTCCAGCAGCTGCGACCAATGGTCGAAGCCACGATTTTCCATAGGGACTTTGAGGGCGGGCACGGTCTCTCCGGGCCTCTGTTCAACCTCATCGGCAATCTCGTCATGATGGGGATGATGGGGGTCGTAAAGAATGGACAAGATTTCCCCCGCGGCTCTCGGATCCGGATGGTGGAGGAGGCGAAGAAGTGCAAACCTGGACTTTTCCTTGCAATCGGGCTCATGGGAAAAAGCTACCAAATCCTCAATCGTGAACAACCCCGGCGAGGCATTGTCCATGATTTCGTTTTCGTTCTCCCAAGCGTGGATACGGGGTTGTTTCAGCCATTCCCGAAGGGCGGGGAGGAGGGGACCGGGGTTCCGGATCAAATCTGCCAATTCGCTGTTCGGGGATCCGAGGTCGTAGCGCAAAAAGGAATTCAGGAATTCGACTTCGAACCGAAAGTCTTTCAGTGAGCGTAAGAATCGATAAAAG
>CAYQKH010000346.1:0-1784 GCA_964417945.1 uncultured Opitutales bacterium | reverse complement strand
CATGCTCCCCTCCTCCCGCCTCACCCAGGGGAGTTTTTCCGATCTCGATCTTCTTCTCGCCGACAATTTTGCCCGTGCCTGCCGATCCGCCGGGGTCCGCCACATCGTCTACCTCGGCGGGCTCATCCCCGAGTTCGAGAAAGACCTTTCCGACCATCTTGCGAGTCGGCTCGAAGTGGAATCCATCCTCCGGGACTCCGGCATCTCCCTAACCGTCCTTCGCGCCGGCATCATTTTCGGACCCGGAGGTTCCTCCGCACGCATGCTCATCAATCTCGTCCGTCGGCTGCCCGTCATGATCTTGCCCAAGTGGACCTCCTCCCGAACTCAGGGGGTCGATATCGATCACATCAGTTCCGCGATCGACCTGAGTCTGAAGCATGCGGAGGACTACACCGGAGTCTACGATCTTGCCAGCCACCCGCCTATGACCTACGAGGAAATGATCTTTCGGACCGCCGCCTTCCTCGGGAAACCCAACCGCAGCCTGCGCTTCCCCTCTTATTCCTTTTCCCTCTCCAAATACTGGATTGCCGGTTTTAGCGGGGTATCCCCGGCCCTCGTCTCACCGCTGATCAAAAGCCTGCGGCATAACCTCGCCGCCCGCGAAAATCCACTTAAGTCGGCAATCAACAACGACCCACGATCCTTCGAAGATTCCCTCCGCAAATCCGTCGATGCGGAGGGGCACCCCCTCCCCAATCCCCGCCGCTGGACCCAGTCCAAGGACAACCAATTGATCCGTAAGGCCCGGCACGTCCGCTCCGTGCAACGCCTTCCCCTCCCTCCCGACTGGGATGCCATCCGCATTGCCGAAGAATATGGGCGCTGGCTTACCCGGACTTTCAAGGGGCTCATCCGTGTCCCTGCTCACCCCGAAGGAATTCTTCGCTTTCAACTCTCCTGGCCAAAACTCATCCTCCTGGAACTTTCCCCCTCTAAACGGACCGTTACCGGGGAACGCCAAGTCTTCTATATCACCGGCGGCCTCCTCGCCCGAGCCCGCGAGAATCCCTCCGGCCGTCTCGAATTTCGTCTCGTCAACCACAACCGCGAAGTCGTCGCCGCCATCCACGGTTTTGTCCCCAGCCTGCCATGGTATCTTTACGAGCTGACCCAAGCCAGAATTCACCTCTGGGTCATGCGCGCATTCAGACGCTTTCTCCGTAAAGTTTCTCCAGAAAAACGGCCTTGATAGCATCGTGGCAGGACAACCGATCCGCTCCTCCCCAACGGTTGGAGAGCCATCTCCAAACGAAAATAAAGCAGAGCCGTCACGCAATCTTCACACTAATCGTAGTCAGCCGTCACCACACTGCTCGCCAAGTCTCGGCCCACCCGCCCGTAGAGCCCCCGCGCCGACAGCTTCGCCATCTGCTTTCGAATCGTCGCCAACTTCTTGCTCGGAAGAGCGATGTGGCACACCGGCTCGCCCGGTTTAACCGCAGGCATCGTCGTCAGGCTCAGCACGATCCCGTTTGAGGGAGAGTAGAGCGTATTTTGTCGCTCCCCCATAATCGAGTAATTTGTCGCCACCGCCTGGGCTTCATCCACAAGGTCGCCCGGCGAGACATGAAAGCGCAGGATCCCCCCGACCTCCGCTCGCAGCCAGAGCGTCTTTTGGATTTTTGCATTGAACGGCGGAGGCTCGAAACGCCCGCTCAGCATTCCCAGGGATCGCAGGACATTCTTCACCCCGCGCACCCCGATCTCCAGAACCGTCGGCTCGATCTTCGAGGGCTCGCCCGCTTCGAGGATGATTGTCGGAACACCTGCCCGGCAGG
>CAYQKH010000345.1:0-1808 GCA_964417945.1 uncultured Opitutales bacterium | reverse complement strand
CGGATCGTGAAAAAAGAGGCGCTCAGGGGTCATTTTCCAATTTGGAAAGGATTTCCCCGACGGTGAGGACGAGGCCGTCGGCGAAAACGTCGGTTCCGGACCATGCTTCGATCCGGACGGTGAGTTCGGCGAGGTCAAGGGAATCAAACTCCAAATCCTCCCGGAGGCGGGATTCGGCTTCTAATTGAGTCATTGGAAGGAGCCCTTTGTTTTGTCGGACTTGGTTGATGGTGGAAAGTAAGGATTCGTTCACTTAAAACCTGCTCGCTTATAAATCCGGGTTTGTCGTCCAAAGGCAACCTGGCCTGAGGGGAGGTCGTGCCGAATATAGGTCAAGGCGTCAATCTGACAATCCTCACCGATGGTGGTTCCTTGAAAGAGGAAGGCGTTGGATCCGACGAGGACGCGGTCGCCGATTTGGACATTGCCGCCGATGGCCGCTCCGGGGTTGAGGATGCAGTGGGATCCGGTTGCCGTGTGATGGCCGACGGTGACGTTATAATTGAGAATGCAATGGTCTCCGATTGCGGCTTCGGTGGAGACGACGGCCCCCGGGGCGAGGTAGCAGCCCGAGCCGATGCGGGCGGAAGGGGAACAAAAGGCCGAAGGATGGATTAGGGTGATGGGCTCGAGTCCGGCAGCAATTGCGGCATGCAGGCAGTCTTGGCGGAGATCCGGGTTGGCCATGGAGAGGATGAAGCGTCCGTGCCCCTGTAAATCGGTTACCCGGGATTTCAGTTCGGAGATCGGGAACTGGTTCTTTTGGGAAAGCGGCTCCTGATCCCCCATGACATGGAAAATCGGGGCTTCGGGGTGGAGGAGCGTGGCGGTTTCGGCAATCTCCAGAGCGGTGCTTTTGCCGCCGAAAATGAATAGGGCTTTCATGGGGGGGAGGGGAGCCCGGCTTCGCCGAAAGGCTACGCCGGGCAGGAGGTGTTTAGGTATCGAAGGTGGGAAGGTATCGAAGGTGGGAAAGTGGTGGTAGTGGATTGGGGTTCTAGACGAGAGAGCCCTTTTCTCCTATTGAACTGGGGAATACTCAAGGATGGAGGCATCGTCGAGGTGGAGGACATCCCCGGATTCCTGGTTGACGGTGGTGACGGAAATGAAGGCCTCGACGGCATCGGGAGGGGCCTCCTTCAACCACTGGAATTGCTTCCAGCGGGTTCCGTTTTCCAATTCCCCCGGGTAGAGCATGCGCCAATGGTGTCCGGCATGGAGGTAATTCCCCTCCGCATCGCGGAAGGCGACATGGAAGTAGGTGCGGTTGGCGAGGGAGATTTCCCCCCGCATCCAGACGGAGAAGTGGTAGGCGTTGCCGGGGGTGACCCCAACCCATTGGTAGAGGCTGTTCTGGTGACTGCCCTGGATGCGAAACCCGAAAAGGCCGGATCGGGCGGCGGCGGGGTGGGGTTCAAAGCGGAGGTGTTCGGCCGGTCGGAAATCTTCGCGCCACGGACCGCTGAGTTCCGGGTTGCCCCAGAAATTGGGCGCTGCGCGGGCGGTGAGGAGCGCTTCGAGGCCGGGATCCTCAAGGCGTTCGGTGGGGTTCTCCCAGTCGAACGGTTTTTCGAGGGTCTGAAGGAGCTGGAGGAGCTTTCCCTCATCGCCGAAGATCCCCCCTGCGGTAAAGCGGGGGTCCGAGGCGGAAATCGTCGGGCCGTTTTCCGCCGTGGCGGCTTGCAGCCGCGGGAGGAGGGCGGTGAAGGGGGCGAGGGAATCGGGATCTTGCGGATCCCAGTGGGAGAGGATGAGGTCGGGGAGGGGGTCGACGGGGCGGAAGCGCTGGATGTGGAAGCCGTCGTCCT
>CAYQKH010000344.1:0-1818 GCA_964417945.1 uncultured Opitutales bacterium | reverse complement strand
CGACAGGCTGCTAGAGTTGGTTCAGAAGCGCCTCACTATACTGCCGCAGGACCTCGCTGTGACCCCGGACCACCGCCTCCGCACCCCCCTCTCCGATCGGCGCATCAAACGTGTTCCGCATCCGCGCCACCACCTCCACCGGCATCCCCGGGGCGAGGATTTCGGTCAGAACCTCGAGACGGACCGCCCCGCCGCGAGTGGCGTTCAATTCAAGGACCTTCAGCCGCACCCGCGTAAATTCGGAATCCACCTCCTGCCAGGGATAGTAGGAGACCGCTTCCACTGCGGGATGGCTCGCAAGGTTCCCCGCCACTACCCGGGCGATCCCGTGGGCGAGCGGCTCGCCCCAACGGCTGAATTCCAGCGGCATAACCTCCGCCTCCCCCTTGCGGATCAGGATCCGGCGGTCCTCCAAGTAACTCGGAAGGAGGACGCGCTCCACTGATACGCGAAGCCCCTCCTCCTCCGTCGTGGTATCGATCCCCGTCGCTGTCAGCAGGTAGATTCGGGTCAGATCCTCGACCGGCTCAAACCGAAGGCAGCCGGTCAAAAATAAAAAAAGCAAAGTCCAGAAGGCGGAAAGGTGCCAATGGCGCATCAGGGTCTTCATAAGGCGTTGACGTTAGCGTTCCGCGGCCCGACCGGAAAGGAGGGCGTTCGGGTTGCGTTCAAGAAAATCGCTCAGGCGCCGGACCGAATCCGCCGCCTCGGAAATACTCTGCAAGGTCCCCTGCAGCTCGTAAACCACCCGCGAATCCTCACCAAAGCTTTCGTTAAATTCCTCAAGGGTTAAGGTGGCTTCGCTCACGAAACCGCCCACCTCTTCAAGCGTCGACGAAATGTTTTCCCGCACTATACCCGCCTCTCCCTCGATCGTGTTCAAGACATCGGTCAACTCCACCAGCGCTTTGTCCAGGTTCGTGATCGTCTCGGATAAATCCGTGGAGTCCAGGAACTGCTCCACCGAATCCGTCACCCCCGTAAAGGATTCCACCATCAGCGGAACGTCCAGCTCCTTCAGTCGAACCCGGGCCAATTCAATCGTCTTTTGCACGGTCGAAATCGTCTCCCCAAGGTCGACCTCCCCGAGCACCGCAATCGTTTCCATCACCTGCTGGGTCAATTCCTGAACCGTTGAGGGCACCGTCGGAATCTCCTTATAGGTCAGCGTTTCCTGAATAATCACCGGCTCCCCCGCTCTTTCCAAAAAGTCGATTTCGATAAAAAGAAGCCCCGTGATCAGGCTCTCCGTGTTGAGCTTCGCCCGGAGTCCGTTCGCAATCTGGTCCGCGAACTCCTCTTTGTCGCTGAAATCAATCCCCACGTTCAAGTCCCGCTCCAGCCGGGTCACGTCCAGCTCAATAATCACCGGAATCGCCGAGGAGGACAATGGCTGGTTCTCCGCGCGAATCAGGATCTTCGTCACCCGCCCGATCGGCACCCCCTTGAATTTTACCGCGCTCCCCACCGACAACCCATTGACCGACTCATCAAAAAACAGGATGAACTTCTCCGTCTTCTCGTAAAATTGCGCCGCCCCGAAGAAAAGGATCAACCCCGCCAACAGGGCAAACGCGCCCGACACGAAGATGCCGATCGTTACCGGATTTGCTCGCCTGCTCATGAACCGCCAATTTTCACAATTCCCTCCATCTTGTCCATCCCCGTCTTCACCCACCTCCGCGACCCTTTGCGGCCTCCTGTTCAATTTCTCCAAATCCAAGCCACCACGCCACCACGCCACCACGCCAAAACCCCAACACACCACCACACCCCCACGCCAACACCCCAACACGCCAAAACGCCAAAACCCCTCAA
>CAYQKH010000343.1:0-1842 GCA_964417945.1 uncultured Opitutales bacterium | reverse complement strand
ATCCGGGGTGATCCGCGCCATGGCAGGCTCTCCGGACTTTCTGTCACCCGAAGGACAGATCAATGGAACCCGAATCTGGCGCGGAGCTGGTTCGACCCTGAAACCTTTCCTCTACGCTAAGGCTCTTCACCAGGGAGAAATCACCGCTTCCACCCTGATCCCGGACGTCCCTGACGCGGTTCGCCGCATTTACCCGGACTACGCACCACGCAACTTCGATCTCCGCTTCTGGGGCCCTGTTCGCGCCAGGGAAGCTCTCGCGTGCTCCATGAACGTCCCTGCGGTTTTGGTCATCCACAAACTCGGAGCGTATCGTGCCTATGATCACCTTTTGGATTGCGGCTTGCGCTTCCAAAATCCCGCCGAGCACTACGGGGCAGGCTTGGCTCTCGGAAACGCCGAGGTTCGCCTCCTCGACCTGACCGCCGCCTTCTCCATCTTCGCGCGGGGCGGACGCTTTCTGGCTCCTCGCTATCTCCCGCGGGAACCCAAGCAGAGTTCCACGGTCTATCACCCTCCGGTCGCCGCTTTGCTGGTCGACATCCTCAGCGACAACACGGCCCGGGCCAATACCTTTGGCCTGCATTCCCCGCTCGCCTTTGATGCTCGGATCCCTTGCAAGACCGGGACGAGTTCCTCCTTTCGGGACAACTGGACCGTGGGATCCACCAAGCAGCACACGGTTGGGGTGTGGATGGGGAATTTTCGGGGGGAGACCATGGACGGCGTTTCTTCCGTCCTCGGGGCGGCGAGGATCTTCCAAGAGATCGTCGAAGAACTCCTCCGCAGCGGGGACAGCGGCTTCGGTTCTATCCAAGAAAGCTGTCCAGATCTCATCCCAGTCGAAATTTGCCGCCTCTCCGGGAACCGTCCTTCGCAACGAACCACTGAAACTCTCGTCGAATGGTTTCTTCTCGGCACTGCGCCATCAAGGACAGCGGATGAATTCTTCGGGTGCGGGAAGGAGGAAGGCCGGATTTTCCTGCCGCCCGAATACGGCAGTTGGTGCGATTCACCCTACAACTTTCTCGGAGCGGAGGTCCGGGACGGAACTCCGCTTCAAATCGTTCAACCAACAGATACGGAGGTGTTTCGCCTTGTCGACTATCTTCCACGGGAACAGCAGAGAATTCTCCTCAGAGCCATTGGAGGCCAGTCCACCAAGCGTTCTTGGTTCGTGAACGGAATTCAGATTGAACCGACCGGAGGAATCCACCTTTGGCCACTGGCAAAAGGCACTCACACCCTCTCGGTTCATTCTGGCATGGAGCAGGTCGTACAGGCTCTGATCGTTCACTGACCCTCTTGACTGCACCAACCCCTTGAGCTTCCCTCGCTCCCTCCTCGGGCCTTCAGGGAACGATCCAGATGTGGAATTCATCGGCGAGGCGGTGGAACTTCCCGTAGAGTTCTCGGATCAATCCATCGTAAACCAACGCTTCCGAGCGCGAGGCATGGCTAAAGGGGATTTGCCACGACGTCAAGCACGAACACGGGGCGGCCACGCGGATTCTCGCCGAGCTGGAGAGCGCAGCCCTGCAAACTGCCTGCCTAACCTAACCACGCAAAGACCTGCAGGCGGCCATCTCCTATTTCACGAACAATCTTGGGCGGATGAACTACGCCAGCTATCGCAAGAGTCAGCTGCCGTTCGGTTCGGGTGTGACCGAGGCGGCGTGCAAGTGCGTGATCAAATGGCTCCGATAAACAATCATTTTACTGCGATAAACAATCATTTCAATTGATAGTTCTCATTTTCCCGTAGCGGAACTCGCCAGAGTTTCGTTCTCGGTCCCGCTTCCACCTACCCTGCCCGAAACTCTGGCGAATTCCGCGTTTAAC
>CAYQKH010000342.1:0-1853 GCA_964417945.1 uncultured Opitutales bacterium | reverse complement strand
TCGCAAACTTTCACCACCGCGTGGTGCATCACCCGGTCAGGAAAACACGGGGCGGAGATGAGCCGCTCTTTGGGATCGTAAATCGTAAAGGTGCGGAACTCCCCGATCGGCCCGCGTCCATCGACCAGGCGTGTCTGCAACTCTTCCAAACTATCCGGCAGCCGCCGCAGGAACGCCTGGACATCCCCACGCATCCGCTTGCCCCGCAGTGCCTGAGCCAGGGCAGTCTCCAGGTTCGTCCACGTGCCAATCCGCAACCACAGGTCAATCTCCCGCCTCATGCTCTGCAATCACCTTGAGAATTTCCGTGCCGTAGTCCTGGCACCGGCCCTCTCCGATCCTGTCGATGGCCTTCAACTCCTCCAGCGTCCGGCAGCGTTTTTCCGCGATGTCCGCGAGCTGCGCGTTGGAGAAGATTTTGAAGAGCTGCGGCACGTTGTCCCGTTTCCCGCGTTCCACGCGCCAGTCCTTGAGCTTCAAATAGAGGCGGAACCCGTCCGGACCCAGCCGTTCTTCATAGCCATCGTCCGGCACCTTGTCGCTTTTGCGAAAGGGAGGCTTTTCCTGCGCCACCTTCGATTCCCCATATTCTAGACAATAGGCCCAGCCACCTTCCACGGCCCGGCGGTCCATCAGCAAGACACGGTGCGAGGCAAGAAAGCGGTTCAGCTCCTCCTGCACCGGTCCACCCGAATAGGGAACGAGAAAATGTTCAAATGGCATCAAATCGAAATTTAAAAAAAATTTTCGCGAACCGCTGGAATTCACTTCCTTAGCATACCCGCCCGCTCCAGCCGCTCCAGCGCCGCTACGGTGGGGCGGGCAAGCCCTTGATCCCCACCGCCGCGTCCCTGGCGCGGCTTCCGCTGGTTTGCTGGCCGGGTTTCATGATCCGGGGACCAAGGCAGGGCGGAAACCCAGGTCGTTGTACCGGATCGTGGGCTGGTTCGCGCGGCGATAGCCCGAGCGGCACTCCGCGGCCGCGTCGAGGAACCCGCCGCCCCGGTAGACCCGGTGCGCACCTGGACCTTCGAACCCGAACACCGGGTCGGTACGCTTCTCGCCGTCCTGATAGCTCCCTTCGTCTCCGTTTCTCCACGCTTCTGCGCTCCACGCGACAGAATCCAAGCACCACTCAAAGACATTCCCGTGCATGTCGACAAAACCCCAGTCATTCGCCGGGTAGCTTCCCACCGGGGCGGTGTATTTGTGCCTGTCATCGTGCTTTTCGTCATAGCCGGTGAAGTTTCCGCTGATTTCATTGTAGTTCCCAAACTGGTGCAGCTTCTTCTCTACCCCATCGCCAAAAGAGTACGCCGTGGTCGTTCCGGCGCGGCAGGCGTATTCCCACTGCGCCTCGGTGGGCAGGCGGTATTCCCAGCCCGGCGGAATGGTGCCCCGGGCGCGCTCCCGGTCGGTGAGGCGCTGGCAAAAGGCCACCGCCTCGAACCAGCTCAGGTTTTCCACGGGGCCTTGCGGTCCCGTGGCTGTGTTGGTGCTCGGGTTTTCACCCATCACGGCCTCGTAGACGGCTTGGGTCACCTCCGTCCGCGCCAGCCAGTAGCCTGCGGTCAGGGTGACTTGGTGCGGCTTCGCATACCATTGCTCCGTGTCACCCATGGTGAAGGTGCCGGGTTTGCACCAGAGCATTTTGGCTCCTTCGCCGTTCTCGAAGGATTCTCCAGGTTTGACCACGAAGGAGACTTCCGGAGCCTTCCGTCCCAACCCTTGGAGCTGGCGAGCCCGCAGGCGAGCTTCGTGGTAACGGCCGGCCTTGTTTGCCGCTGCGAACGCGGCCAGCAATCCTGATTCCGTCAATCCCGCCGGGCGCGGCGGTTCCGTGCCTGCCCGCC
>CAYQKH010000341.1:1305-1867 GCA_964417945.1 uncultured Opitutales bacterium | reverse complement strand
CCCCTTCGAGTTCTCCGGCGGCCAGCGCCAGCGCATCGGCATCGCCCGCGCCCTCGCCCTCAACCCCGAACTCATCGTCTGTGACGAACCGGTCTCCGCCCTCGACGTCTCTGTCCAGAGCCAGATCCTCAACCTCCTCCTCGACCTCCAGCGGGAACGCAACCTCGCCTACCTCTTCATCGCCCACGACCTCGCCGTCGTGAAGCACATCAGCGACCGCATCGCCGTCATGTACCTCGGCAAGATCGTCGAGCTCGGCCCCGCCGACGAGGTCGTCAACAACCCCGTCCACGCCTACACCAAGGCCCTCCTCTCCGCCATCCCCAATCCCGATCCCAAGCGGAAGTCCCGCCGTATCCTCCTCCAAGGCGACGTCCCTTCCCCCATCGACCCACCCGAAGGCTGCGCCTTCGCCTACCGATCCTGGATCGAGACCACCGATGAACAAAAGCGCCAACCCGGTGAATTCCGCGAAGTCCGCCCCGGCCACTGGGCCGAAATCCACCCCGGCACCGTCGAAGATTATCACCAATACCAGGAAAACCCCGCTTAATCCCACCAC
>CAYQKH010000341.1:0-1295 GCA_964417945.1 uncultured Opitutales bacterium | reverse complement strand
CCCCCCGGACCCGCCGAGCCCCAGCTCGGCTTCTCCCCCCCCCCGGATCCCGAAAATCCCCTCTTTCCCCTCCACCCCAAAACTCTCCCTCCCCCTCCCCATCCTCATCCCCATCTCCTTCAAATAATTATTCATTCTAAACCAAAGATTCTCTCCTCCAGGTCCAGAACTACCGCATGCACATCCCCGTGAAGGGGTGGGATTCTCAATACCCCGAAGGCCCTCGGCAAGATTGTCGAGCCCGGCCCCACTGACGAGGTCGTCAACAACCCCGTCCACGCCTACACCAAAGCCCTCCTTCTCCAGCTCAATCTGGATCCGCCCTGCTTTTCCCAGACCCGGCATCGCGGATCAGGAAAAGGAGGATCGAAAACGGATACCGCAAGAGGAGGAAGCCTCCCGCCCCGATTACAACCCAAACCCACGGCGACATCGAAAAGAAAGTGGAACGTCTACAAGAATTGTGCGGGTCCCCATTGCCTCGGGCTTACCGCGAATATCTCGAATGGATGGGCGAAAGACCGGCGCAAGTCCTCGGCCAGTTTCAGGGTGACATCAGTATCGATGAAGCGATCGAAATTCAGGAGGAGGACGGCAACCCACCCCCGGGCAGCCTCCACACCGAGGGAACCCTGAAAGTCTATTTCCATCCCGCCAAACCCGGCCACCGATACCGCTGCGATTTCAGCGGAGGCCAGCGCTTCGGGCTCTTGAAATAGCGATTCAAACCCCTCTCCATCACGCCTGCAATTGCCTTCGCCAAGGTCGCTTCTCAAAGCCCTCCAGAAAAAGGCTTGAGGTATATCAGAGTATTCATATGTTCACTTCCGGTGCTTATGGAGAGACACAATCGGGGCGAAGGAAGATCGGCTGAGGCGATTCTGGAGGAGCTTTTCGGGTTCTCCAAATTCCGCGGCCACCAGGCGGCGGCCATTCGGCGGGCGGTCGCCGGTCAGGACAGCATCGTCATCATGCCGACGGGAGGGGGGAAGTCCTTGTGCTACCAAATCCCCGCCCTCATCCGGCCGGGAACCGGTATCGTCGTGAGTCCCTTGATTGCGTTGATGGCGAACCAGGTATCCGCCCTGGAGCAGGTCGGGGTGCGGGCGACCTTTTTGAACTCCTCCCTCGATTCGGCAGAGGCCCGGCGGCGCGAACGGGACCTCGAGGCGGGGCAATACGACCTCCTCTACGTGGCCCCGGAGAGGCTGGTGAAGGAGTCCTTCCTCGAATGGCTGAAAGATCTGGAGCCCGCCCTTTTCGCCATCGACGAGGCGCACTGTGTAAGCCAGTGG
>CAYQKH010000340.1:0-1872 GCA_964417945.1 uncultured Opitutales bacterium | reverse complement strand
GCAATTCACGGCGGTATTCGGTCTGTGCCCGCCGCTCCATCTCTTCTACGCGTGCGAAGGGTCGGGCCGCCCGGCCTTTGCCACGGAGGGTGAGCAGATCCCTGCTCCCGCCGATGTAATCCACCAGGTTGATTGCGAAAGTCAGGTTGTCGTTAATCGGTTGGACTGCTTGCATCCCGAGAAATTGCACCACCTGCACCGAAAAAGGATCCGCGAGAAAATCCGTGTCCGCCACTACCAGAAGCGTAGACATTCCCGGTGCGGAAACCAGACCCCCCTGCTCCGCGTCGTCCACGCCGTCAGGTGGCCCGTCGGGAAAGGCCGAATCGAAACGCCCACGAATTAAGGCCGCCAGCGTCCGGGGTGCGCCATCCGGCTCCAACTCATCCGCGATCGTCTCCATCGGAGAAAACTGGAGCAGGGAGGTCGCAATCGTCCCGCTCTGCTCGCTTGTCTGCAGAATCGGCACGAACTCGTGCAGGACTCCGTCCGCGAGGCGGACGCTTCCGGGCTCCACCATCGTGATCTCATTCAGAGTGCTGGTGGGCGGAAGCTCGGAGGCAAACTCCCGAATGTCGATCAGAGGAGGGTACGGCACCGGAGCCGCCCCCGCCGAGGGCCGGACCAGCCGACTATTCGCAAAGTCACCCACCACCTGACTGCTGTCGTATTCAACGCCATACACCTTTAGCAAATCCGCAAGGTCGCTCGACGTGGGCGGCACCCCACCCATCATCATCTGCTGCTGGCTCATACTGGCACGCATCAGGTAGGAGGACGGATCCACCAGGAGCAGGACTGGCTTCCCCGACAAGACAAACTGGTCGATCGCATAACGTAGACCGGGGCCCACCTCCTCTCTCGGATGGATCACCGCCAACACGTCCAGATTGTCCGGTAGCGGACCTTCCTCGATCGGGCGCACCTCCCAGGTCTTCCGCAGTTCCGAAAAGACGCTCCACTCCCGCATCCCCCCCGACTGGGGCATCCCCGGCGGTCCCTGCGGTGCCTGCCCGAAGACCGGGAGACCCGAGATCACCCCCAGAACCGGTTTGTCCCACTGCTGCACACGGACCACCAGTTGCGAGAGGTCATATTCGAGGAAGGGCTCCCGCTCCTGGTTGAAAAATTCGATCACCGCCTCCTGCTCCGCAACAATCGCTTGCAAACCGAAATAGAGGTTATCCCCGTTCGCCGTCGGCACCCCCCGCAAACCCGCTCGAATCGCCGCCTGCTCCTCGTCGGAATCCGGACGCGGGTCGATGATTTTCAAACGCACCCCCGCGCCCCCGACCCGGTCATACTGCCGCAGCAGGTCCTCCACTCGCGTCGCGTAATTCTTAAACTGGATTGGCAGGCCCTCCATGCTCCGGCTAAAGTAAAAATTCAATATCAACGGTTCCTCCAGCTTCTGCAGGATGTCACGGCTTCCCTCCGACAACGTGTAAAGCTTCTCCGCCGTCAAGTCCACCTTGCCGGGCAGCAGGGCGGCAATGATGTTGAGCAGGACGAGGCCTGCTCCTAAAAGCACAAAGGCAATCCATTTCTTCGCGGTCGTCATCACAGGATCAGGTTCAGCGTTCAAGGACCACCGTATTCAGCCACAGCGCGGCCCCGATGATGGACAAGAAAAAAAGCACGTCGCCGAGGGTCAGCAATCCTTTCAGCATCGGATCAAAATGAGGGATGAAACTGAAGTTCGCGATGAAGTCTACCACCGTGACCGGCCAGTTCAGGCTCAACAGAATATCGTTGAATACGCTCCAGCCCAGCAGCACCAGGACAAGGCAGACCATAAAACTGATCACGAAGCTGATGACCTGGTTCCGTGTCAACGCCGAGGCCAGTGAGCAGATTCCCAAGTAGGCCCCC
>CAYQKH010000339.1:0-1877 GCA_964417945.1 uncultured Opitutales bacterium | reverse complement strand
TCGAGGTGATCGAGGTGGTTGGTGGTGGCCACGGTGACGATGGGGTTGGGCCCGTGGGTGATCCCGGAGAGGAGTTGAAAGAGCGGCGAGAGGTTTCCGCCGGTGGTGTGGCGTCGATCTTCCCCTCCGGCGTTGGTGTCGATGTCTTCCAAGAGAATGAGCGTGGAGCCGAGGAAGCGGAGGAGGGCCCCCAATTTCTCGTAAGGAATGTAAGAAGACACCTCAACGACCGTGAAGCCTTCCGCGAGGGCCATCCCCGCAAGGTGCTTGAGGGTTTGTGATTTTCCGGTGCCGGGAGGGCCATGGATGATGAGCCCATTGTCCTCAAGAATTTTCAGCGCACCCACGGTTTCCAGATACAGCTCGTGGGAGGTCACGCCCAGCGGGAGAACCACCTCGGAGTCCTTGATGTCAGGGGGGGCGGCTACGGTGACAACGAGATCGGAGCCGTCCACGCTAACCCGGAGGTAGGATCCGATGACCGGATTTTTATTCTGCAAGATGTCTTCGATCTCCTCAACGAACCACTGGAGATCCTTTGGCGAATGGATGCTGTGGGTGGCAGAGCTGTAGTCCGTGGTGCAGTCATAAGTGAAAAGTTGTCCTTTGTAGACAAAAGACGTCACTTGAACGGTGTTGATGGCCGCGGATTGCTTGAGTGCGTACGTGAATTCATGCGGCTTCTGCACGTTTAAATCATGCTTTTGCTCCGCGTAGTTTTTTATGAAGGACTGCATGACCAACCCGATGAGTAAAAACTCGAACTCGGATTTTGTGGTCCAGCAGTGGCGTTCTTTGGTTGCCCCCTTCAGATCGTCCGGATCGTAGAGGGAATTTCGGGCGTGGTGATCCATACTCGTAAACATGATACCTGTTTAGCGCGGACAACTGTTCCGGGGGGGTGCGGAAACCCAGATGCGCCGTATGGCTTGCGGTTCGGGCGTCGATGCAAAGCATTGCTTCTACGCGGGGAGGCTTCGCAGGACACGGCGAGCCCAATTGTGGTGCGTAGGGCATTTGGGCCAGAGAAGAAGAGGTGGGGGTGGAAGATCGGAGTTTAGGCATCGATGCAAAGCATCGAGCCCTACAATGGGTAACGGGGAACGAAGAGGGTCGCAGGGCCGCCTGCTTGTCGCAGATCCTGAGCACAGTCGAAGGGCAGGCATGCCTTAAATTGAATCCAGTGGAGCCGTGTAGCGGATGTCGACGGTGCGGTCCTGGTGGAGGAGGGCGTAGCAGTTCTGGTGGCCGTCGATGCACCAGTTGAGGCCTTTGTATCGGGCGCCATGATGGGAGCCGGTGTGGCCCACCATTTGGGGAATGGGAAGCTCAAGAGGGGAAAATTCGAGGTTCCAGTCGAGCCAGGTGATGCCGCCAACTTCGTAAAGCCCGCCGCGGGCGCTTCCTGCGCTGAGGAAGGCCATGTCCTGGTGAGAGACGTGCTGAAGGGCAATTTCACAGTGGGCCTGAAGTCGCTCCAGGGCCTCTTCCAGTTCCACGTCGGAGTGCCAATATTTTCCAGCGACGCCGGCATGAGAGAGTAGAAACCGGTTGACGAAGGCAAAAAGCCGACACTCCTTCCAGAAGGAATCTGGAAGGGCTTTGTTGATCTTTTTGGCCCGGTTGTTGGTGTATCCCCCCGTTTTATAGTGGAGTCTGGAAGGATTCTGGTGGCGCAGGGTCCACCTCCGGGCCTCGAGGTAATGGATGTCGTGATTGCCCAATAGAAAAGTGATGTTTTCTCCGAACTCTTCGTTCAATTGGAGGAGGAATTCGGCGGTTTCTACCGGAGTCGCGACCCAGTCCGGGCGAGCAGCATCGAAATAATCGCCGAGGAGGAGGAGATGGGTGAAATTTTCTCGCTCCGCTTTCAGGAT
>CAYQKH010000338.1:0-1879 GCA_964417945.1 uncultured Opitutales bacterium | reverse complement strand
GCCTCCCGTCTCCCCCTCCCCCTCCCCATCTTCATCCCCATCCCCCTCCCCTCTCGGAGCGAAGCGGAGACCGCGCCGAAAAAGCCAAGGGGTCAAACGGGAAAAGCCAAGGAAAAGCCAAGGGGTCAAACGCAAAATTTAAAGATCTTCGACCCCCACACGACCAATCTGCAACAGAGCCAAAATACAATAAAGTCTAAAAAATCTTTATATTTTGCGTTTGACCCCTTCTGGAAAGCTTCCCGATTTCAAAATTTTTCGCTGTCGCAGACTTCGCTGCTACAGAAAAAAGAGCAAAGCACGAACCCTCAGACCACTCAACCGCCCACCAAAACAACCCGAAAGCCGAGGCTGAAGCGGTGCCAAGGAGGGAAGGTGAAGCGGCGGTACCCGACACGCAGGTCGTCGGAAGTATTCTGGAAATACGACGCCCCGCGCACCACCCGCGACAAGCCGCGCTGAGCCAGGGTCCACTCCCACACATTGCCGCCCACCCCGTAGAGCCCCCAGTTATTCCTCCCCGAGTCCTCCACCGGGGCGCTCACCGCATGGCCGTCGGTGTAGCCGGAAATGACGGACCAATTCGAAAAGCTCCGCTTGGCCGTCTGGTCGGCATAATTGCCTACGGTGGGCGGCATGGAGTCCCCCCAGGGATATTCCCGCGAAGTTCCGCATCGGGCGAATCGGGTCCACTCGTCACCTGTGGGAAGCCGGTATTCCATCCCCGGCCGCAACCGGCCCGCCCGCCGCTCCCGCTCCGTCAGCCATTCGCAAAAGGCCACCGCGTCCTCCCAAGACACCTCCCCCACCGGCTGCCGCGAACCGTTCAGGCTTTTTCCCTTATAATCCCCGCTATCATGCCCGGAACGGAAGCTCCGGAACTCCGCGTTCGTCACCTCATACTTCCCCACCCACTGATCCATCGCGCGAATCCAGACAAATTCCATCCTCAGGCCCGGCACCGTCCAGTCCCGTCCCTCCTGTGGTCCGGTAATCTCCTCCAGCCGGAAGCGCACATTCCGCGTCTCGTTCGCCGTTAAGGTCACCGAGTCGCTCGCCGCCTCCCAGCCCGACGCCTCCACCCGCAGGGTGACCCGCTCCTCCGCCGGTACACTGACCCGGTTACCCCGCCCGACCGCCACCTGTCGGCCATCCACCGAAACCGACCACTCCCCCGCTCGCGGACCCGCTACCTTCAGCACCGCCGTTCCCGGCTTCGGCTCCAGGTCGACCGTATAGATTCGCGTCTCGTTATCCACCACGCTCGCCCGACCCCGGAACGCCGCATAATCCGGGTGCGTCAGCTGCACCTCCCGGCTCCCCACCTCCAGGTCCGCCAGCAGCAGCCCCGTCCGTGTCCGGACCGCCGTCACCGGCTTGCCGTCCAGCTCAATCGACAAGGCGTCCACGTTGATCCCCGGGTTCCCGATCCGCAGTTCAAGTGAACCGGCCTCTGCCACCAGCGTCCCCAGGTCGATTGTCTCCCGCTCCTCCGCATCCAGGCGCACCTCCCGAACCTCCCGCCGGTAGCCGGATAGTGCCACCTCCACCGCCAATGCCGTTTCCGCCGGGACGCTTTCCGAAAACGGGGTCTGCCCACGCGCCACCACCCGCGAACCGGCCTTCACCTCCACGCGCGCCCCCTCCGGCACGGAAAATACCCGCAGCATCCCCGGGTTCGGCGTCAAGACCTGCTCCACCATCACCGGGCGCCCCACCCCCAATGAAACCGCCTCCTCGACCGGCGCATACTTCGCCTTCTCAATCCGAATCGTGTAGTCCCCGATCCGCAATAAATCCTTGATCTCCAGCTCCCCGCCCGCGGGGATCGTCCCCAGCTTGACAACGCGCCCCCGCTCATCCACCGACGTCACCGTCG
>CAYQKH010000337.1:0-1882 GCA_964417945.1 uncultured Opitutales bacterium | reverse complement strand
CTTTCAGGAGCAGGTCTATATCTTCGAGTTCAAACTGGTCGGCGACGCGGCCGACGGCTCCGCCCTGCGGCAGATCAAGGAGAAGGACTACGCCGCTCCCTACCGCAGGCAGGGCGAGCCGATCCACCTGATCGGCATCGAGTTCAGCCGCACCCGGCGGGCTTTGCTCAGCTGGGAGGTGGAGACTTTGGGAGTTTAAGTTTAGTCTGCCCGGAAAAGCCTGTCCCCAAGGGCTTTTCGCCAAGGGCTTTTCGCACGGGTGGATAAATCAGGAACTGGAAATTTGCTATTTATCCAGACTAAGTGGAAGCCTGTCGACCGAAGGTTCCCGAAATACGAATCACCGACGGGATCTTCTCCGCAGAAGCAATAAGCCCATGCCAGCCAATCCCAAAAGTGCGGCGGTCGAGGGCTCGGGAATCGCGGTCACCGAATTCCAGGTGGAACCGAGGCGGAATTCGTCGAACTGTTGCACGTTGGTGCCGCCTCCTGAGTTAAAGCGGATGTTGTCGAAATTCCCGCCAAACGCGGAGGTATCCCAGTTAAGTCGGGCCATCCGCTCGGAGACCGGTCTCACACCATCCCAATACCGGAAGCAGACCCGAGTATGAACGAGGACAGATCGATTCAGTCGACGTCGACAAGGGGAGTTGACACCGGCTGGAGATCACCCACATGAATGGCTTTGGTCGATACTCCAGTTCCACGTCGCAATCACCAGAACCCGTCATCATTCAATCCATGCAAAAACATCCTCATCCCGTTTTCACCGCCGAGCAATTTCCCTTCAATCAGGACAAACACCGGGCCTGCGTCTTCAATGCCGGAGTGGCCAAAATGGACGGCGAGTATTGGATGGTATTTCGCAATGATTACAATTTCATCGAGGGAAGCGCCGCTTTTGAAGGCAGTAATCTCGGTCTCGCCCGCAGTGAGGACGGCCTGAACTGGGTGGCCGACCCCGAACCCATTCTCACCACCGCTATGGTTCAGGAGCAATGGGCACATCGTTTCCCGGCCCGCCTGATGCCGGATGAAATCCGTCGGGTTTACGATCCGCGCATCACCCTGTTCGATGACCAGGGCATTGTCCTCTGCCTCGCGCTCGACACCGCCCACGGGGTCTGCGGGGTGGTCGCCCGCACCGAGGATTTCAAGACCTACGAATGCCTCTCCATTTCCACTCCCGATAACCGCAACATGGTGCTGTTCCCGGAAGTAATCCAGGGGCGCTATCTGCGTCTGGAGCGACCCTTTCCCATCTACGGGAGAGGGAAGCCGGAGGCGTTTGAAATTTGGTCCTCCTCGTCCGCCGATCTGCGCGACTGGGGCAATACCCGTCTGGTTCTGGGCAGCGAAGAGGTTCCTTATTCCAACTGCAAAATCGGCCCCGCCGCCCCGCCGATCCGCACCGAAAAAGGCTGGCTGTGCACGATTCACGCGGTGGAAAAAGTGGAAGACCCCCTCCCCTCCTGGCACGAGGGCTGGCACAAAATCTACCACGGCGGCCTGATGCTGCTCGACCTGGAAGATCCCACCCGCGTCATCGGCCTGGCCCGGCAACCACTTATCCGCCCTGAATTGCCGCACGAAACCCACGGCTTCCGCGGCAGCGTCATCTTCCCCTGCGGAATGGTTTTGGAAGCGAATCAGGAAGTAAAAATCTACTACGGTTCAGCCGACACCTGTGTAGGCCTGGTCACCGCCGGCTTGGATGAGCTGCTGGCCACCATCGAGCCGACGGAGTAGAAGCCTTCAAGCCGTCGGCGAGAAGGCTGGAACGCAGTCGGCCCGATGGGACGGCGCGCCGGAGGTGGGGTAACATCCGCCCGTGCAGATTTATCAAATATCGTTGAGAAAAGATTACCACAAAAACCCATCA
>CAYQKH010000336.1:0-1883 GCA_964417945.1 uncultured Opitutales bacterium | reverse complement strand
AGGTTTTCCTGAATGATGATGATCCTAACGGCCAGCCCTGTCCGCAAGCCGAATAAGAATCCCCTCACGCTGGGTCCAGTGCCCATGCGCCGTCTGCAGCGGCACAACCATTTCCCTGCGGTAAACTTTATAGTCGAAGCAGTATTTCACTCGCCCCACAAAATGAGCAAGGACAGCTTCCTTTTCAACCCGTGTCACCGGCTATTCCCACTTTTAAGTCTGGTCAAATCCCGTCCCGATCACCATATTAAGCAACATGAATCCGGCCGTGGTCCTCCTCCTCGCCCTCTTTGGGATCCTCTTTCTGTTTGTCCTCATTCTCTTCTTCTGGGGCGTCGCCAGCTACAACGCACTCGTCAGCCTGCGCAACCGTTTTGAGAATGCCTTCGCCCAAATTGACGTTCAACTTAAGCGGCGCTACGACCTTATCCCCAACCTTGTCGAAACCGCCAAGGCCTACATGAAGCATGAGCGCGAAACCCTCGAGGCCGTCATCCAGGCGAGAAACCAGGCCGCCTCCGCCGGGTCCAAGGCCGCCGCCGATCCGGGTGATCCCTCCGCCATCCAAGGACTGATGGGCGCTGAAGCCGCCCTCACCGGCACCCTCGGCAGGCTCTTCGCTCTCGCCGAAGCATATCCCGACCTCAAGGCTAACCAGAATATGATGCAGCTCACCGAGGAGCTCACCACCACCGAGAATAAAATCGCCTTCGCCCGCCAGGCCTTCAACGACGCCGTCATGAACTTCAACACCAAGCGGGAATCCTTCCCCACCACCATTATTGCCGGCATGTTTAATTTTAACGAGGCCACTCTCTTCCAGATCGAAGACCCTGTGGAAAAGGAGGCCCCTAAGGTCTCCTTCGACAGCTGAGCAGCTGACCCTCCCACCCCGCGCTCCGGCGATATGGACTTTTTCCAGGCACAGGATCAGGCCCGCAAGAAATCACACCTCCTCGTCGTCTATTTTCTTGCCGCGACCGCCCTCATCATCGCTGCCATCTACCTCGTTGTCTCCGTTCTCTTCTTCGGGGCCACCGAGTCGGGGCAGCTCCCCGGAGACACCGCCTGGTTCAGCCCCCTCCGGTTCCTCATCGTCGCCGGTTCCGTCCTTCTCGTTATCGGTCTCGCCACCCTCTTTAAAATCAACCAACTCCGGCATGGCGGCGGGGTTGTCGCCGAATCCCTCGGCGGTCGCAAGGTTCATGCCGACACCCGGGATTTTCAGGAGCGTCAACTCCTTAACGTTGTCGAAGAGATGACGATCGCTTCCGGCGCGCCCATGCCCGCCGTCTACATCCTCGACAACGAAACCGGCATCAATGCCTTCGCTGCTGGGTTTTCCCCGAACGACGCCGCCGTCGCCGTGACCCGCGGCACCCTCGAGCAGCTCTCCCGCGACGAGCTGCAAGGGGTCATCGCCCACGAATTCAGCCATATCCTCAACGGCGACATGCGCTTGAATATCAAGCTCGCCGGAATCCTCTTCGGCATCCTCGTCCTCGCCATTACCGGCAGGATTGTTATCGGTTCGCTGCGCTTTTCCGGCAGAAGCCGGGGCGGCGGTAAAGGTGGGGGGGGCGGCATCGTCATCGCCATTTTCCTCACCGGGCTCGCCCTCTTTATCATCGGCTATATCGGCGTGTTCTTCGGAAAACTCATCCAGGCCGCCGTCTCCCGACAACGAGAATACCTCGCCGACGCCGCCGCCGTGCAGTTCACTCGCAACCCGGACGGAATTGTCGGCGCCCTGACGAAAATCGGGGGCTTCTCCGAGCACAGCACCCTGCGGAACGGCAAGGCGATGAACCTCGCCCATATGTGCTTCGGACGGATCTCCAAAAAGGATCCCCTGTTTTTCTCCCTCGCCACCCACCCTCCTC
>CAYQKH010000335.1:0-1890 GCA_964417945.1 uncultured Opitutales bacterium | reverse complement strand
GATGAAACTGACCCGCGCCAAGTTCGAGCAGCTCACCAACGATCTCACCGAGCGTTGCCGGAAGCCTTGCGAGAAGGCGGCCCCCCGAGTTGACCCCCTGCGGTCCTGCCTATTGATTCTCCACGATGAACCATTGGATCGCCGGAAATCGCGGGTTACCCTGCCTTATTGGCGGGCTGCTTGCAGTCCTCATCGGGCTGAGTCCCGCCAACCAGCCGGACCCTTTGTCCGCACTCGCCGTCTGGACCTTAGGTCTTGGCCTCGCTGGGACCTACCTCAGCATCGGCGTGCTCGTCGGTCTTCTCCCCGCCCCTCCACCCTGGGTGAAACGCCGTTGGAAAACCACTCTTTTCGGGGCCATCGTCGGCTTCCTATACAGTCTCCCGGGGGCCTGCTTCACCATGGTCCCCTATCCCCTCGCCGAGGATGCCGCGCCCTACTTTCGCGAATTCGTCAGCGGAGGCGCGCGCGCCTTCGGCTTTACCTTGGGTTTCGGAGCCGTTGTCGGTGCCCTTTGTGGAATCGGTAAAGCGCGTAAATAAAACCAACCGAGCAATCCTTTTCTTCCCGATTTACCTTTCTAGATCACAATCCTTAAGACTATTTTTTCTGGACCAATAAACGAAAGGCACTTTCATTAATGCATGTCTTTCTATAATTGGAATCCCAGTGAGAAACCCGCGGCAAGCGAGCGGATTCCCGTGACCGTTCTGAGCGGTTTCCTGGGATCGGGGAAAACGACCGTATTGAACCGAATTCTGTCTACCTCTCCCCCCCCACGATTCGCGGTGCTCGTCAATGATCTCGGAGAGGTAAATATTGATGCCTCGTTAATTCAATCTGCTGTCAAAGAAATGAAGGGCTCCATCGCGGGAATGCTGGAACTCCGGGGGGGCTGTATTTGTTGCAGCATTCAAACCGATTTACTGGATGCCCTTCTCGAGCTCTCGCAGTCTTTTCAACCCGACCACATATTAATCGAGGCAACGGGCGTCGCCGAGCCCGAGGCGATCCTGGAAACCCTCTACTCTGGAAACCTTTTCGGCCGAAAGGGAACCGATTTCCTCAAGGTTGCCAACATGGTCACGGTCGTAGACGCCGCAAACTTGGAAAAATATCTCGATTCTCCACTAAACAGAGGCAATGGACGCAGAGCCCACCTCCTTCCCAGTGATCAACGGCGTCCCCTTCAGGAATTGCTCCTGGAGCAAATTGAATGTGCGGATATCTTATTGCTCAACAAGGTCGACACCTTGGAAGATACGGCACGTAAACGCTTTCATCAGTATCTCAACAGCTTGAACCCAAGCGCGCAGGTCTGGGAGTGCACCTTCGGAGACATCGATGTCAAAAAGCTGATGCAGGACCAACGGTTCCGCGAACAAACCACCTTGACCGGCGCCGCCTGGCACCAGGCGATTCTTCAAAATCAAAAGGGTCGGCAAAACACCTGGAGTTTCTCGTCCCCCCAAAAAAGTGACCGAAAGCCGACCATACTAACCCACACCCATCATCACCACAAAGACTACGGGTTGGAAACGTTCGTCTTCAACGCGCGCCAACCATTCGCTGAACATCGCTTTCTCAAAGTGTTGCGAAATGAATTGAAAGGGGTCATCCGAGCCAAGGGCTATTATTGGACCGATCGCCTGCCGGACCGCGTAGGTCTACTATCGATCGCCGGCGGTATGCTTCGCGCCGATTACCTGTCCGAGTGGTGGCATACCATCGTTCAACGCGGTGGAACTCCATTCGAGCAAGTCCCTGAAATCATCCGCCAATCGTGGCATCCTCTCCTGGGGGACCGCAGACAAGAGCTGGTTTTTATTGGAGTCGATCTTGACCGGGAACGGATCGAGAACGCCCTTAATGAGTGCTTTGTTCATGAGT
>CAYQKH010000334.1:0-1891 GCA_964417945.1 uncultured Opitutales bacterium | reverse complement strand
CCCTTAGTTCGCCCGCCTGCGAATTTCTCAAAAAAATTTTCTAAGATTGTTCTCCGTCCGCCCACCAATGGACAAAGCAAAGTGTTCATGTTCTTCTTCAAAAAGAAATCAGCCTTACCCCGACAGCCGTCCGGTCCTTCTCCGGAAGCAAAGGAAGTCTTCTCCCGGTTGGAAAAAAAGATCATTACCGACATTCCCATCCTGGGAACCCTGACCCACTACAGCACGGAGGCCATCGAATCCTTCTACCACGGCATCCTTGAGCTGGCCGCCTGCCCACGATGTCCCACCCACTACACCGCAGAGGCGTCCTCCTTCTTTATCTATATGGTGTCCGGCGAACGCAACTACCAGCCCGAGACCGAGAAGGCCTTCGAGTTCATCGAAAGGCATCTCCTTCTCACCCACCTCGGGTGCGGCAAAAAGCCGGTCTTTGCTCCCGACTCCAACTCTGCCAAGCGCTACACCATCAGCATCCTCTACTTCCTCCATAGCACCATTCAGAACCAGGTCCTCGAACCCTGGGTCGTGCGCGGCCTGGAAGCTCTCAAACTGACCTGCCACCCCGATCACCTGGCCTTTTACACTCTCGATGTCCAGCTGCGTCAGCAGCTCATCCAATCCGCCGGTCAGGAACAGCCAATCGACGAATCCCTCATTACCGAATGGAACCTCCTGAAAGATAAAATCTATGATGAATAATGCCGACCTCCTCTGCCCCCTGCTCTTCCTTGAGACAGATATCAAACTCGCCCTCGCCAAAAAGGACTTCGCCCGCGCCGTGAAAGCGGGTGGCCCCATCCTCAGCGGGGAAGGCTGCCGGTGTGCCACCCGTCAGCCCCAGCGCATCCGGGGGATGCTGCTCGTCCCCCTCTACCTTGTCGAGGGGCCCAACCCCGCCGACGACCTCTTCCAAACCCTGAGGAAGGACCTATCCGAAACAACCGACCCCGCCCCCCTTCTCGACTACCCGGGCGTTCGCATCCTGACCACGACCCACGAGGATGAAAAAGTCGACCACCTCAAAATGGGCCTTTCCGTCCTCCAGGCATGGTTTCCGAAGCTGGGGAACCGGGAGGTCTACTCCCACGAAGCAACCTTCCACTTTCTTCGCGCCGCCGTTCTCCTGCTTCAACTGGGTTCCGAGCTGCCCGGGCAGGCCCGCCGGACGATCCGGCTCCAGTTCCCCCACCCCTACTTCGGCCAAAACGAACTCGATTACCGCAATATCACCTCCATCTCGCTCGAATCCCTCCTTCGGGAATTCCTCCTCCCCACCTACCGGGAGGTGCGCCGGAACAGCTCCTTCTCCCTCCCATCCTGGACCGACCCCGTCACAATCTGGACGAATAAGGGAGAAAACCCGTATCGCGCGAACAATCAAACCGCCTGAGTCCTCACATGACCCCTTTCAGACAAGCCCTGCGAATCAAGCTCAGGAATGACAGCCCTGTCCACACCCCTTGTTTTCCGAAAGAGGACCTCCTGGCTACCTTCGGCATCAGTGCCGATCCCGATCACCCGGATTTCCTCCCCGAATGGGAACTTGCCTTCCACCACTTCCTCGGCACCCCGGATCGCCCGGGTCGAGATTACCTGGGGGACGGAACCCTTGCCGCCCTCCTCTGCCAATTGCTTGAGGAGCGACCCGAGCACTTTCCCCCGGCAAAAGGGTGCTTTGAGCGGATGCAGGCGGCTGTCAAAGAGGAGGCCGGCCCCTGCTTTGAGGGCGCCAACCGCGTTGGCAAACCCACCGTCATTCCCGACGGCACCATGCCCTACCTCGAGGACGGCATCCACCACTTCCTCCGGCTCGCGATCGCCAACGGGGAAGGCCCGACCTACTTCCCCATCGGTTTCCGCTGCCTCCGCTGCCTCCTCCGCCCTATCC
>CAYQKH010000333.1:636-1893 GCA_964417945.1 uncultured Opitutales bacterium | reverse complement strand
GCGGCGGATATCGCTCTGGGCACCGTTCCAGATGCAGTGGCTGATGGGCAGCTCCCGGCCACCGTGCGCGGTGGAGCATTTCCACACCACGGCGTCGGAGGCAGTGTGGTAGTGGAAGCGCTTCCGGTTCACCATCCAGAAAATCAACGCCGCTTCCTGTCCGCCGCCAGCGATTTCGTCCTGAAAATCGGTGATCGCTTTCAGCAGATGCTCCTGCATCCAGGCCTCGGCCTGTTCCGGGTTGAGGGAATCGAGGGCTGCATCCAGACCAGCCACCACGACAGCCCGCCTGTCCTGCCCGGTGAAGTAGTCCTCGCGGTCCGTCCAGCCTTCGCCCTGCCAGCGGAGCCAGTCGCGCAGCGACAGCGCCCGGGACATCGATCCCAGTTCGGAGAGCGCCTTGGCGTCCCAGATCACGGAGACGCCGCGCCGGGTCCAGATGATTTTGTCGTTTAACACCTCTTTCATTGAATTGCGTCTTTTTGGTTCACACGAAGGCACGAAGACACGAAGTCCTGGTCGCCGTTGACGACACGTTTGCAGCCTTCCTTGAAGGTGGCGGCGCCAAAATTGAGCAAGAGACCGAGCGGGAGCTTGAGCAGGCGCAGGTAGGTGAGCAGTTGCTTGGAGTGGACGGGGGCGAGTTTCTCGACCGATTTCAATTCCTGCAGGAGCTGGTTTTCGACAATTAGATCGGCGCGGAATCCCTCATCGAGCCGCAGTCCCATCACTTCGATCGGGATCGCCTTCTGTCTTTCTACGAAGAGACCGCGCTGCCTCAGCATTTCCGCGAGGACGGCTTCATAGACCGACTCGAGTAAACCCGGCCCGAGTTCGACATGGAGCTTGTAGCCGCAATCCACAACGATCCGGGACAATTCCTCCTTGTCCTTCGGCTCACACGAAGACACGAAGGCACGAAGGTTTTCTGAATCAGGGTTTTGTTGTTCGGATTTATTCATTGGCGGTAGCCTCCTGATAACTTTTCTGGCTCACACGAAGGCACGAAGATTTTTTGAATGAGGATTCCGGTGGTCTTCAATCCCTCTCCCCTTCGTGTCTTCGTGCCTTCGTGTGAGATTTTCATGCCTTAGTCCTCGATGAATTCAAATTCCGCCTGTGCGGCTTCCACTTCCGATTTGTTCCGTTCCATCCAGTCCTGATAGATAGTGCGTGCTCGGTGTGCGGCCGCCTTCACGGTGTGGTCGGCTCCGTTGCTGGTGATGACGACCCGCCCGCAGCCGCGGACGGCCCTGA
>CAYQKH010000333.1:0-626 GCA_964417945.1 uncultured Opitutales bacterium | reverse complement strand
CCGTTGCTGGTGAACCACTGCAGGAGATCGGGGATGGCGGGGTGGTGGCGGAAATTCGGGCTGTTCAGGGTGTCCCAGACCTTGATGCCGCTGTCTTCATGGCAGGCCCCGATGAGGAAGAGCGTCTGATCGAGGTCGCGCGCCATCGTCTTGCGGTTCTGCCCTTTCCACTGCTGCGCCCATGCGAGCGGGGAAACCATGTGAAAGACTCTGCCTGTCTTCTGGCACCAACCGCGTTTCTCGAAGTCGGCGGGCGACATGCCGGTGCCGCGCAGGGTCTTCTGCAACTGGTCGCCGGCGACCTGGTCGGTGCGATACCGGCCTGGTACACACCCGCCGCCGGCGGACTCACGGGATATTTGGCAAGCCTTGACAAATTAGCCGCCCTCGAAGCGCGTCTCATGCTGCCGTCGCATGGATCGGTCATCATCAATCCGAACGAGGCCATTGATTGGGTCAGGGGCCGACTCCTGGAACGCGAGGCCAAAATATTGGAAATCCTTTCCACCAAAAAACAATCCTTCATGGAACTTAACGCCGCCCTCTTCCCCACCCCCGTGGTCCAGTTTTTTCCGGGATGCGGCATCACTGAAAGCCACCTTTTGAAATTGGAAAGCGAAGGGCGT
>CAYQKH010000332.1:0-1904 GCA_964417945.1 uncultured Opitutales bacterium | reverse complement strand
TCTAAAAAGGGGCCGTTCAGGAAGCCCTGGGGACCGCAACAGCCGATGCGAGAAAGGCTGGCTGCCGCGAAACCCTTCCAAAAACGCTGAAGGCCCCGGGATGTCAAGGCAGTCCTTGCCAGGTTTTGGGATTCGGATTTTTCCTCGAAGCTGCCGCAGAGCCGCTTTCAGGTTGAGAAGAGAGGGCGAAGGGCTGATGGGGGGGCCTCAGGAGAGAAAGAAGAGAGAAATGGTGAGCGACCGAAAAATCGAGAAGGAGGCCAGTCGGCGACGGACCTTTGCGATCATTTCGCACCCGGACGCGGGTAAGACAACCTTGACCGAGAAATTCTTGCTTTACGGGGGGGCTCTGCACGAGGCGGGATCGGTGACGGCGCGCAAAAACCAGCGGGCGGCGACCTCGGACTGGATGGAAATGGAGCGGCAGCGAGGGATTTCGGTGACCTCGACGGTGCTGCAGTTTGAATATCAAAACTGCGTGATCAACCTCCTGGACACGCCGGGTCACCGGGATTTTTCGGAGGACACTTATCGGGTGCTGACGGCGGTGGACGCGGCGGTGATGGTGGTGGACGCGGGGAAGGGAATCGAGAGCCAGACGCGGAAGCTGTTTGAGGTTTGCCGAAAACGCGGGGTGCCCATTTTCACCTTTGTGAACAAGCTGGATCTCCCGGCGAAACCGCCCATGGAACTGCTGGATGAGATTGAGCATGTCCTGGGAATCGGTGCTTTTGCAATCAACTGGCCGCTGGGGCTGGGCCAGGATTTCCGCGGGCTTTACGACCGAAGGGAATCGAAGGTTCACCTCTTCGAGCGGACGGCGCGGGGTGCCTATCGGGCTCCAGAGCGGGTGGGCGGGCTTTCGGACGCGTTTGTTGCGGAGCACGTGGATGAATCTTCCCTGGAGACGGCACGGGAGGAATTGGAGATGCTAGAAGGTGCGGGGCATGAGTTCGACCGGGAAGCGGTGGACCGGGGTGAGCTGACCCCGGTGTGTTTTGGCAGTGCGAGCAACAACTTCGGGGTGGAACTGCTGCTGGAGGCGTTTCTTGAGATGGCACCTGCACCGCGGGCCAGAATGGCGGGGCACACGCGGGTGGAACCTGCGGGTTCGGAATTTTCCGCCTTCGTGTTTAAGATTCAGGCGAACATGGATCCGCGCCATCGGGACCGGGTCTATTTCATGCGGATCGTTTCGGGCAGTTTTCGGCGGGACATGGTGGCGACGAATCCGTGCACTGGAAAAAAGATACGGTTAGGAAACTCGCAGCGTCTTTTTGCGCGGGAGCGTGAGACGGTGGACGAAGCCTATGCGGGAGATGTGGTGGGGGTGGTGGGAAATCATGAATTGAGGATCGGTGATACGCTGAGCGAGCGGGAGGACGCGCCGGTGTTTGCCGAGCTGCCGCGCTTCGCTCCGGAATGCTTCGCTTACCTGCACAGCCCCTCTCCGGCGCAAAGCAAGCGCTTCCGCGCCGGTCTAGACCAGCTCATGGAGGAAAACGTGGTGCAACGCTTTGAGGTGCCGGGGTCGCTCCAACGGGTCCCGCTCCTCGGAGCGGTAGGGGTGCTTCAGTTCGAGGTCGTGCAATACCGGCTGAAGGCGGAATATGGGGCGGAATCGCGTCTGGAGCATGCGCCATTCACGCTGATCCGCTGGCTGAGGCGCAAAGACGGGGCGGAGTGGTCAGACCGGGAGGTTAAACTTCCGACGGACTGTCTTCTGGCACGGGATGAGGAAGGGAGACCCGTATTGCTGCTAGCCAGCGCCTGGGAGGAGCGCTTTTTTTCAAAGCGCAACGATGAGGAGATCGCGTTGCTGGAAGTGCCGGGAGACTGAGGAAAGGCCCGGGAAGAGATAGGGGGAATCCCTTCATCTTCCAATTCCCGCCGGATTCCCGCCC
>CAYQKH010000331.1:0-1930 GCA_964417945.1 uncultured Opitutales bacterium | reverse complement strand
GGCATACATTTCAGCCGTGGAGGTGTAGATGGCCGATACCCCATACTCCTTTCCGGTTATTTTGAGCAAGTCTTCGTTCAAGTCGCAGAACGCGACCAGCTCGACCGGCAGGTAATGGGCCGCCGGCAGAATGTTGCGGTAGCAGTGATTGCCAATGCCCACCACGCCGATGCGCAGTCGTTTTTCGAATTCTCTTTGGTAGCTCATGGGATAACGTTGAGGTTTTCACGCAGGTAGTCGAGATCGGTGCGGGGATCGTAGCTCCAACCGGGAGGACGGATGCCGTGTGAGGGATTGAGACAAAGGACGGGAGAGACCCCGTCACGGATAACGGCACGGCAAATATCGAGAACCGGCCAGCTCGCTTCCCGAAGTGAGGATGCCCCTGTCATCTCCCCGCCGGGGAGATCGGCGTGGCCGCCCTTGACATGCACGGCCGCGATCCAGGGCTTGAGGATTTCGTAAACGGCGAGGCTAGGGAAGGTGCCGGTCTGCCAGAGGTTCTGAATATCCCAGATCAGACCGACCTTCCCGCGCCGGTCGAGGTAGACGAAAAAGTCGACGATTTCTTCGACTGAGGAAAAAATGCAATCGGTGATCTCGTTTTCGATCACGACCGGGAAGCCACTCTCGGAAAACCGGTCGATCGCTTCGCGGTAGAGGTCGAAAATCCAGCTGTGCGCGGCCTTCAAGTAGGGCATCACATTTAGCAATTGACTGCGCTTGTCGGTTTGGGCGTCGAGAAGGCGCACCGTCCTGGCTTCAAGGATTTCCGCTGTTTTCAGCAAGCGGTCCAAAGCCGGTTCATAACGGTCGCGAAATTCAGATTCCCCTTCTTCGACGTGCATGGCGAAAATAGTGGAGGACAGGCAATCGACTTTCATTCCGCGCTGATCAACCAGGTCTTTCAAACGCAGGGCCTCCGCTTCGTCGAGGTCCTGAATGAGCTTGCCAAACAGCTGTTCCTTCAGATCCAGACGACGGATGCCCCAGTCGAGATGTTTGTCCAAGGCGGGTTCGATCTCTTTTCCCGCCATGCCATTTAAAACGGTTAGGAAGATGCCATTGCTAATGTCCATCTCATACATATTCGCCGCTATCTTGGCGATTGCCCCGGGAAATAAGTGCAACAAGTTGCAATTGAAAGTAAGGGCGGAAACGGGCCCGCCGTAGAAAACGCCGCGAAAAAAATTGGATCGAAATAGCAACGTGGTGCATCATAAATGATGACCCGTTCAAGGGGAATTTCTCCAGCCTCATGCTCACAATGGTAATTTTGCCGAAAACAGCCCCTGACGGCTCGTGTTGCCGATGGACATCAGAAAATTAACCCCATATCTGCTCGTCCCGACCAAGGTGATTGGCGTTGCCATCGTCGTAACGCTATTCTTTTTTGCACTGGCGGTAATTTTTCGCGGCAGACTGGAAACGGAAGTTCCGCCGGTTGACCCAGGCATGGTTGCCGAACAGCTGGCATTGCGGGATGTGGAAGGGCGGGTTGGCGAGGCCTTGAAGAATCCCCCTCGAAATATTCGGGAAGTGGACTACACAAAGGGTGAATCCGCTCCATGGTTTCCCCGTGGGGAATCGCCGCTGTTGGCCGAATTGGTTCGGGAGGGCAAATTGCCACCGGTGGCCGAGCGAGTGGGGCCGGAACCGTTGGTGGCCCGAGGTCCGGATGGCGTGGGAAGGTATGGCGGCACCTGGACGCGAAGCATGGATTCCGACAGTGCCTTTAAATGGCTCAGTGCCTTGCAAACGGGGGTTTCGCTGGTTCGCATGTCTCCCTTGGCAGATCAACCGGAGCCCTACCTGGCGCGGGCCTTCGAAATTTCGGAAGACCAGCGTGTCTGACGAGAAGTTCTGGGTGGCCTAAGTGGCCTCATGGTAACTTCACGGTTTTAGGGCCTTCTGAGAACTTTTTGGTAGT
>CAYQKH010000330.1:0-1933 GCA_964417945.1 uncultured Opitutales bacterium | reverse complement strand
AGCGGGGTTTGCCTTCGGTGATGGTGCCCGTTTATCGACAGCCAGGGCACGCAGGCTGCCAAGGGCTTCAAGGCAGGCCCCGCCATTGATGAGCACACCACGTTTGGCCATGGCGGTGAGGCCGGCCACGATGCTCACCGGCGTGGAAATGACAAACGCACAGGGACAGGCAATGACAAGGAGAACCAGAGCCCGATAAATCCAATCCATCCACGGTTCGGAAAAAACCAGCGGTGGAACGAGGCCGACAAGGAGTGCGAGGTCGGGGGCGAGCTGCATGAGGGCTTGGAAGGCGCGGCGGGCGCGCCCCACGCTCCAGGATTCGAGCCATTCGGAGAGGGCGAAGAGAAAAACGACGGCCGCGCCCTCGGCCTGCTCCCGATGATCCAGGCACCTGCCACGGCCACGGTCATGAGCACGTTCATATCGAGCTTCAAGCGCAGGGCGGCCTTCCACGCAGCAGGTAAGACGAGCAGGCCCCCGGAGAGGGTGGCCAGCAATTCGTCGAGATCGAGGTCGTCGGGTGTGCCTTCCATCAGGATGGAGGCAGTGCGCTTCAACATGCTGTAGGACATCCACAAAATAGCCGGCGATGCCGAGGGTGAGGAGCGGGTCCACCCAGGTCCAGTCCAGCCAGTAAACCATGGCACCCCCCCGCGAGCACGGCGACGGAGGCCCCGGCGTCGTTGGTGTTGTGCAGCGCGTCGGCCATCGGCGCCACGCTGCCGGAGATCACCCCGGCGACATACTCGAAGACGCAGAGACCATGATTGACGATGACCGTCCAGAGGAGGACGCCGTCGCTGACGTTCTCCGTGCCGTGGTCGTGATGATGACTATGCGCAATATGAGCGGAGAGTTTAAACCCAATTATAGATCCTAATCGGACAAAGATCATCATTATCGGCGGAAATTACCAAACCCTTTTGAGTTCATAATCTTCGAATATCGGATCACTGCTGATCACCTGCCAGTTTCGGCGCTGTGCTTGAATGGCCTGAATCCGATCAAAAGGATCTCCGTGTATGCGTGGCAGGTCCTTGGCCTCGACGGCATCTTCGAAATCGATCCCTACACGCTGGAATCCGTTTTGCAGGATTAATTTGGGCAAATCCACTTTGAGGTCGTAGGGAAGGACGAGTTTTCCAAGACCAAGTTTGATGGAAGCCTCCCAGACACTGGCCGCGCTGATAAAACAACGCTGAGGGGCATCGACCATCACCGACTTGGCATCGGTGCCAAAATCCACGCTCCCTTCAAAGAAGCGGATCCAGGCATTTGTATCCACCAGGTAGCTCACGATAGGTAGGCTTTGAAATCATCGAGTGGCGCGTCAAAGTCCGTCGCCATGTAAAACTCACCCGGCTTACCCCTCGCACAACCGAACTTTGCCTTTTGCACAGGTTCAGGATCAGGCGGCACCAAGCGTGCCACAGGTTTGCCATGGCGGGTTATGGTGACAGCTCCCCCCGCTTCCACCTGATCCAATAAACGTGACAAGTGGGTTTTTGCCTCGAATGCACCGACCTCTGTATTCATATATTTCAACTAGTTTAAACCAGTCAATATGTCAAGCACTACAAACGGAGTGGTGAGAGCCATCGCCGACATCCTCCTCGATGCCGAGCTGCAAGACCCGGACGGCATCACCGAGTCCCGCCGCCAGACCCTCTCCGTCTTCAACGGCCCCAGCCCCGTCGTCAAAATCTGCGATTCCGAGCAATCCGAGATCGAAACCGTCCGCCACCTCCTCTACGTCGCCGCCACCCGGGCGAGGGAGCATCTCCTCATCACCACCCGTTCCCCCGGCTCTGAATTTCGCAGTGACCTGCGGTAGGCAATCTGTCACCCCACCCCCCGTTTCCTCCACAGCGCGAAGATCGCGGGATACACGGTCAGCTCCAGCAGGAACGAAGTCACCAGACCCCCGACC
>CAYQKH010000329.1:0-1936 GCA_964417945.1 uncultured Opitutales bacterium | reverse complement strand
CCATAGGCGAAGGCGGAAGCCTGTCGAAAGACGCCCTCACACCTTCACGCCCCCACGCCCTCACGCCCTCACGCCCCCACGCCCCCACGCCTTCCCGCCCCCAAATCCACCGTATAGCCCCATTTCCTGGTTTCGGCGAGGTAAGGATCCGGATCATCAAAGGGCGTATCCAGCCAAAGCCCTCGCAGGTCGGCGATCTCCCCTCGGTGCCATGCGCTTGTATGCCATAGCTTAATTTGGTCCCCCGCGCACCCCAGGTCCCGAAATGGTAGGCCGTGCACCCGTCGGCGAAGGCCATCGTGACGGCGCTGGTCCTCTCTTTTTCCATCCAGGGCCCATCGCTAAGATCGGCGTACTGCTCCGTCCAAACGGAGAGATGGAAGACCTCACCGGCCATCCGACCGCAACCAATCCTTCCCAGTCGGATCATCGCGGCTCGAAATTTTTCAGCTCCTCCACCAGCAAAAACGAGATCTTTTCAATATATTTTTCCGGGAAAGACCATACCGGCAGGGCCTCTTTCCGCTCGAGTCCCTGTTCACCTGGAGGAAAGCCTCCATCAACTGTAGCTTCGACGGATCCTGAAAGACGCATCCGTTTAACAGCATCCCATATGCCGTAAAAAGAAGCCCAAGATATCGAACTTTCACCGCAATAATTAAGAAGATCTGGAACGAACCCACAAACCAAGAGTCTTCACTTTGCGGAAACTGCTCCCACCCCACGGGTTGACATCGGAGAGAAGTTTTTTAATTTTGAAGGGCATGTTTCGTTTCCTCATCGGCCTGTTTATCCTGTTCGCCACCTCCTTGTCGGCGTTCGGTATGGCTTGCTCGGGCTGTCCGACGGAAACGAACGCGGCGACCGAAGAACGGTCGGTTTCCCCGGAGCAGTCCTCCTGCGAGCGAACGATAGTCGGAGGCCTTCGTGCGCCGGAATCCTGCTGTGGATTCGGCTTGGCATGTCTGTCCCGCTGCCGCTGCTGCATGGAGAAACCCAGCGCTCCCTCCCCCCTCGCGCTGCTCCAAGCTCCTGAACGCTGGCAACCGCAAATCCGCTGCATCGCTTTAAGCGACTTTACTTTTGGGGAAGGTTCCCCAGCCCCGGATTGGATTACGCTTCCGTCTCCTCCGGCCTTTTATCGGCTACCCCTGCACAATCCCCAAGCCGTCCTCCAGGTGCGTCTCCTGTGAGGGTTTGAATGCTCCCGATCGTTTCCGATCGGTTCTCTCCCTGACCGCCGGGCCTTCACGTCCGACTGAAACTGCATTTAAACCCATCCCAATGTACGACGCACATGCCACCCCCATCCGATTCCCTGTTCACAAGACAGGAACCTCCTTCACCTGGTGATCCGACCTCTCCGGGTCGACCAAGCCGGATTGTCCGGATCCTTCCAGCGCTGCTGCCCCTCGGGCTGATTACCGGATTTCTCTGGCTTATCTGGATCCTCTTCGGCGATCGTCTGCTTCCCGCGACGGGCGTGGAAGTCGTCCCGGTTGCCGCCTTGGAATCCACTGAAGATGCTAAAACCGGGACCCCTTACGACCCCGCCTTCGCTCGATCCTCCGCTGCTGATCCCTATGCCTCGAGCCCGATCTTTCAGGCCTCTGGCTGGATCGAGGCGGACCCCTATTCCTATCGCGCCGTCACCCTCGTCGACGGTGTCGTGGAATCGGTTCTTGTCCTCGAAGGAGAATCCGTTCGTAAGGACCAGATCCTTGCAGAATTGATTAGCGAGGACGCCGAGCTCGCACTCGCCGAGGCCCGGGCCCGACTCGCACAGGCTACCGCACAGCTTGCCCTCGCCGAAAAAGAGGCTGACGCTGCCAAGGCAACCCTCCTTGGGTGGGGCCACCGGGTGACCGCCGCCGAGGCCCGCCTCAACGAGTCCAGAATCGAATCCGAGCGCTTTGCCCAAATTGGCAGTGATGCG
>CAYQKH010000328.1:0-1939 GCA_964417945.1 uncultured Opitutales bacterium | reverse complement strand
CCCAAAGTCCGGCCACGGAAGAGCTAAATTAAGCTATGGTGGTGTGAGGCGGACCCCAAAGTCCGGCCACGGAAGAGCTAAATTAAGCTATGGTGGTGGGGGGTATGGGGAAGGATAGGAGATCATGGATTACGGATCAAGTATGAAATGCCGGGGGACTCGAATTCGGGCAGCCGTAGCGGAAGGCGCAGCACGCAACGGAGCGTAGCGGAGTGGAGTGCGGAGCCTGGAGCGAAGGCTGCCCGAATTCGTCGCGTGGGGGAGGGGGCGGGGTTCACGCTGCCTCCGAGGTTGCCGTCCCAGGAGCGTTCTGAGAGGCCTCCGGGGTGCTTTGGTAGACCACCGCCGGCGTGAGGTTGCCAAGCGCCTCGTGAGGCCGCCAGTCGTTGTAGCGAGCGAACCATTTTGCGAGCCCCGCGCGGAGCGTCGGCACCGTGGAGTGCTCATGGAGATAGATTTCCTCGTATTTCACGCTCCTCCAAAGCCGCTCGATGAAGACGTTGTCCATCCAGCGACCGCGACCGTCCATGCTGATCTTCACGCCAAGATCCGACAGGCGGCCGGTCCATTCGGCCGAGGTGAACTGGCAGCCCTGGTCGGTGTTAAAGATCTCCGGAACCCGCCCGGTGGCCTGCAGTGCGTTCTCCAGCGCCTCGAGGCAAAGTCCGGTGCCCATCGTGTTGGAAACCGCCCAGCCGAGCACCTTACGCGAATGCCAGTCCATCACCGCGCACAGGTAAGCGTGCCCCCCGGGCATCGGCACGTAGGTGATGTCGGCGCACCAGACTTCGTCGGGCCGTGCGACGGCCAGGTCCCGCAGGAGGTAGGGATACTTGCGATGGCCATGGTCCGGGATGCTGGTGCGCGGCTTGCACCAGATCGCTTCCTGACCGATCTCCCGCCTAAGTCGTTGCAGCCGCTTGCGGTTGATCGTCACGCCGTGGTCGCGCTTGAGAACCGTCACCAACCGGCGGCTCCCAAGGCAGGGATCGACCATGTAGATCTCGTCCAAGAGGCGTTGGATGCGGATGTTTTCCGGGTCCTCGGGCGTTGGCTGGTAGTCCACCGTCGAGCGGGCGACGCCCAGCAGTTCACACTGTTTCCTCATGCTCAGTTCGGGATGATTTTTTTCGACCAACTCGGCACGATCCCTCACAGACCGAGTTGTTTCGACTTTTTTCGCAGGAAGTCCACCTCGACGGTCAACTGCCCGATCTTGGCGTGCAGTTCGTCGCGCTGGCGCTCGAAATCCGCGGTTTCATCCTTCTTCCTGCCGGGGCCGAAGATCCCGGTGGCACCCTCCGTCATGGCCTTCTTCCAGTCCGAGACCTGAACCGGATGGACCTCGAAATCCTTCGCGATCTGCTGGATGGGTTTGATGCCCTTGAGTGCTTCGAGCGCCACGCGGGCCTTGAATTCAGGTTCGTGTCTTCTTCGTTTTGCTTTCATTTCCTGTGGTTCAGGTTCGGGTTGTTCCCCGCCCCCGGCCACCACAATCATAGCTTAGCCCTTGGTCCGATTTCCGGGGTCCGCCTCACCGCAATATAGCCCGGGAGGACTAGTGTCACACCAGTGCGTGCTGACGCCGCGACCGGGCTAGGTTGGGCGCTTGCCCTTGAACGAAAATGGGCCTGCACTACATGCCAATGTCAAAAAGATTGGCCTGGCCCCTTTTCTGGCCGTTCGTAGGCCCTCTGGGCAGGCTCACAGAGTACACTGAGTGGATGGGGTCAGCCACTCAGGAGACCCTCTTCCACCCCACCTCGACGTTGCATACAGCCTGCGGCACGCGATGAGACCTGTGCCTTCAATCCGTGCAGCCCTCGCCTCATCCACGAAGGCTGTCCTCATGGCCGGTCATCTGCCTCATCAGGATCTCCCCCCTGTGCGCGCTCGGACGGGCCGAAATCAACAAGAGGAACCACTGGATAATCAGCTG
>CAYQKH010000327.1:0-1961 GCA_964417945.1 uncultured Opitutales bacterium | reverse complement strand
TAACTTAAAACTCTCGCTGTAGCGAAGGGTCTGTTTTTTCATCGTTTCCTTTCATTCGGTCCGTCAACCTATTTCAGGACAAGACACCGACTCCTGACTCCCGACCCCTGACTCCTGACTCCCCCCCCCTCCGTGCCCTCTCCCTTTTCCATCCCCAATGTCCGTCTCTTCGTCGCGTTTCGTATCCTTTTCAATGCTCGCTTCTATTACCCGATCTTCGCCGTCCTCTTCCTCGACTTCGGGCTGACCTCCCAGCAGTTTGCCCTCCTCAATGCGGTCTGGGCCGCCTCCATCGTCCTCCTTGAAGTCCCCTCCGGAGCCGTCGCCGACACCATCGGCCGACGCAACCTTCTCCGCCTTTGCGGCGGGCTCATGGTCGCCGAGATGGCCATTCTAACCTTCACCCCGCGCGGGGATCCCACCCTTCTTTTTTTCCTCTTCATGCTCAACCGCATTCTCAGTGGTGCCGCTGAGGCCGCCGCGAGCGGGGCGGACGAAGCCCTCGCCTATGATTCATTGGAGCGCGAAGGGCTCTCCGATCGATGGAATGAGGTCCTCGAAGTCCTCATGCGCTGGCAATCCGCTGCCTTTGTCGTCGCCCTCTTTCTTGGCGGCATCCTCTACGACCAGAACCTGATCCAGCGAGGGGTCGATTTCTTCGGATTCGGGCTCACCGTCTCCAAGGATTTCACCATGCGCCTTCCCATCTTCCTCGTCTTTCTCCAAAGCCTCGGGGTCCTTTACGTCACCTCGCGAATGCAGGAACTCACCGGCGAAGACCAGCGGAAAGAACGCCTTGAGGAAGCCCAATGCGGTCGGTTGGAATACATTCGCCGCACCGCTCTTCGCGCCCTCAAGACCACCCTTGCCGCCGGTGGCTGGATCCTTAAGACCCCGTTTGCCACCGTCATTATCCTCTACGGCTTTCTCTTCGACAGCATTATCCGGGTCTTCCTCACCTTCAACAGTCAATACTATCGCGTCATTGAGCTCCCCGAGGCCAGCTTCGGTATGATCGGTGCCGCCTTCGCCACCGTTGGGATCCTCGTCCCCAAGGCCGCCAACTACCTCGTAAAAAACCGCACTCCCGTCTTCAACGGGGGCTTTCTCGCCCTCCTCACCACCCTCGGGCTCGCCGGGCTGCTCTTTCCCCTTCCCTCCTGGGGCCTCCTCCCCGTCATCCCCCTTATGGCGGTCATCTACTTTCTCAATTACTTCCTCAGCCATTACCTCAACCGTATCACCGATTCCAAGCAGCGCGCCACCGTCCTCAGCTTCCGTGGTCTCGCCTTTAACCTCGCTTACGGCCTTATCGGAGTCCTTTACGCCGGCCTCCTCAAAGCCCTGCACCAACCCGTCCAGGAAGCCAACCCCGCCCTCGAGGGGATTGCCCTCGAAGACAAGGTCTTCGCCGTCTCCCTTCAGGCCTGGCTCCCCTGGTTCCTCCTCACTCTCGCCATTTCCACCGGCTTTTCCCTTTGGCGGTTACGCGGTCGAAAGGAACACCTCAAGATCGAATAATCATCACTGTCGCCGGGGGCTACCCGGATAGGCGCTACTCATCCAGTCGGAATTCGATCGTCACCGAGAACACCTTTGTCGTTTCCGGTGTCACCCCGAAGCGCCACTCCTCCAGCACCGTCTTCCGGGCCTCCCGGTCCAGAAAACCGTGGCCCGAGCTTTCCTCCAGTTCAACCCGGACCGGGCGACCGTCCGGCCCGATCCTGACTCCCAAGCGCACCACCCCTTCGATCCCCTTTCGCACCGCAATCCGCGGGTAACGCGGCGCCGGACTGACCGTCGCCCGGGGCTGCGGCTTTGCCGCTGCTCCCACCTGGAGAGCGGTCCCGCTCATCGAGGGGGGCAGAACCTCCTCTTTCCTCGTCGGTGCAACCGGCTCCGGCTCGGGTTCCGGAGGGATCCGGTCCGGCTCCTCCCGAGCGATCTCCCGCTCCAGCGGC
>CAYQKH010000326.1:0-1965 GCA_964417945.1 uncultured Opitutales bacterium | reverse complement strand
GCTCTACCGCGCTTCTCGCCGCGGACCGTTCCGGGTTTCCGGATAACTTCCTCGCCCTGGCCCGTTTTGCGATCAGCGAGGAGGATTACCGGCAGGCGGACCACTGGTTGGCGTTGGCCCGGGACTCGGGCGCCGACCCTGAAATCCTTCGCGGTGTGGACGAGCGGCTGCGGCAGCACCGCACCCAGACTGCGGCGCTCCTGCTCATGGAGGCACGTCGCGCCGAGGCGCGAAAAGACTGGAAGGCGGCCCACCGCTGGATCGAGTCCAGCCTGCGCGCCTATCCGGAATTCCCGAGTGGCATTCGGTTCCGCCAATCCCTTGAGGCGACTCTCAAGCGATTGGCCGATAAGCGAATCACGAAAGCCCGAGAACTCTGGGAAACCGGGCAACACGTGGAGGCAGAACGCCGCTTGCTGAGTCTGGGCCAATACCCCGGATGGGAAGGGGAGGGGGCTTTGCTGCTTCAAAGGTGGCTCCAGTTGGATCGTGAGCGGGGGCAACAGCTTCTCGAGGAAGCTGCGCGGCTACGTGACCGGATGCAGTATGCCGAAGCCCACCGCCAGATCGAAGCAGCAGCGCGCCTTCGGGTGAATCCGTCTACCCTTGATGCCCTCCGGCAGTCCGTCCGGGACCATTGGAAAACCCAGCGCAACCAGCTCATTGCCACCTTCCGTGCCGCTTTCGGCCGTCAGGATGTAAACGCAGCGGAAACCGCCCTTGCAAAATTTCAGGCTGCCTTCCCCGAAGATGGGGAAGCCTTCTGGTTGGGGAAAGATCTGGAGAACCTGCGATACCACGCCCAAGCAAGTGAAAATGAAGCCGGGTGGGTCGGTAGCTGGAGCGCCCGGCAAACCCACAACGGCTATGAGGAAATCACCCGCCTGGTGGTGGAGCCGGAAGAGTCAGGTGGGTTTCGGGTTTACCTCGAGCAAGAGGGCCGCCTGTTCGTTCCCCACTACCAGGTTGGCTTCCTCCACCACGTGCAATTTCCGGGTGCTGGCTATGCCGCCCAAACCACCCCTCAGACCCACCAGGCCACCGGATTCGCACCTTACCAGCAGCTCCTCTCGACCGATTTGGAAACCGCCCGTTTCGAAAACCAGGGAACCGAGTTGGTCCTTGTCCTGCGGCTCCACCCCGGAGCTGGCACTCACCATCCCACTCCGCTGCGCATCACCCTTCGTTTAACCCGGAAAGGCTCAACGCTCTATCCCCAGGTGGAACGCTTCGACGGACAGGGCCGGATCCCGAATCTCCGATCCCCCCATGCCTACAACTCCCATGGAGTTGTCCACTACCCTACCTTCCAACTGCGCAATACGCTGGCCTTCGGGGTCTTTAGACGAAGCTGAAGCTTTCTATTTAATCCGGGCGATTTTCTATCGCCCGCTTACTATATACACCCACCCTATGCATATAAGTTCTTTCCTTAGGGTTTGCTGTCAGTATTAGAAAGGCTAATCTTTCAAGAAATGAAAAAAAATACTTGCCACTGGTCAGAATTGGTAATGGCCTGTAAAGGCTTACTTTACAACCATCACCTTTGAGAACTAAGTATGAGCTATCAGTTGGGTGAAAAATATGGAGTCTCTAAAGTTTTTGTTGTCCCTCAAAATCCTGTCACATCCAATTGCGAACATTTAAGGTAAGAAGATGTTCTTCAGTGAATCCAATCAAGATCGGGTTTCTTCACTTAGTATCGGAAACAATATAACGATAAAAAAATAAATTTATGCCTCCCAGGTTTATCGCTTACAGTATGTAACTACCTTAATTTTTTGTTATGTCTGAACAGGAAAAGATGCAAAGTGCTGAACCAAAGCTCCAGGTTGTCCAAGCTACTTTCCTGGCTGAATTGGTTAAAGCGAACTCGCTGACCCTAGAAAAGGCTGAGCAGAAATTTGCAGCCCAGAAAGACAAATGGATTGAGTACAAAAGAGATAGTCTTTCAAGGGACAACAA
>CAYQKH010000325.1:0-1966 GCA_964417945.1 uncultured Opitutales bacterium | reverse complement strand
GACGCGGTTCGAGCCCGCAGAGGGGCCCTCGTAGTCCGTTAACGTCCCGCCGGGATAATCTCCATACCAGCTGAGCGTCCACTCCCACACGTTCCCATGCATGTCGTACAGGCCCCACACGTTCGGTCGCTTTCCCCCCACCGGATGGGTTTTGCCTCCGCTGTTTCCACCGTACCATGCATACTTCCCCAGCTCCGAATCATTGTCGCCAAAACTGTATCGACTCGTCGCTCCCGCCTGCCCTGAGCTTGTCGAATGGGCTCGGCACGCGTACTCCCACTGCGCCTCGCTCGGCAACGTATATTCATATCCCGCAGGCAAGCGACCCTCCCGACGCTCCCGCTCCGATAGCTTCCGGCAAAATTCCATCGCGTCATTCCAGGAAACGCTCTCCACCGGAGCATTCCGACCAGATGCCTTGAATCGGCTCGGATTGCTCCCCATTAACGCCTCCCACTCCGCCTGCGTTACTTCGTATTTTCCCAGCCAGAATCCTTCCGTCAACCGCACCGTCGTCACCGGATCTTCGTCGCCATCGCGTCCCGCCTCCCCACTCGGACTCCCCATCCGGAAACTCCCGGGAGCAATCCACACCATCTCCATTGACTCCCCGCCCGGCAGCTCTAAATCCCACGCCGCCCCCTCGGCCGGGCCCGGCGATTCCTCCAAACGCACCTTCCAGCTCGCCTCTCCGTTCGGCGGCAGGGCCAGCGTCCGCTCCGCCGTCACATAGCCCTTCGCCCGCACCTCCAAGACCAGCTCCCGCCCCGCGGGGAGCTTTGCCTTCGCCTCGCTTCCGGCTATCGGGCCGATCTCCTTGCCGTCCGACCACAAAACCGCTTCGCCCAGAGCCACACTCGGGCTCAGCTCCAACGTCAAAAACCCCGGCTTGGGTTTTAGTTCCACGGCCACATCAGCCGTCTTACCGTCAGCCACTTCGACCGTTCCTTCCCAGCTTTCGTAGTCCGGGTGCGAGACCGACGCCTCAAACTCTCCCACCTCGAAACCGTCTATCCGGAAGCCGACTCCCTCGACCGCCCCTTGAATCATCCGTTTTCCTACCGTCACCTCCGCTTCCTCCCATGCGAAGTCACTTACCCCTCCTCCTTCCTCCTTTATCCTCAACAAAATCACTCCGCTCTCGGCCACCAATTCGCCGAAGTCCAGCTCACGCCTCTCGGCGGCCTCCAAAGTCACCGTCTTGCGCGCGCTCCGGTAGCCCGGTCGGGTCAACGCGATCTCGACCGCCTGCTCCGCAGGGACTTTTTCGAGGGTCTTCGGGGTTGATCCCGCAATCACTCCGTTGAGGTAAAGATCCGCTCCCCGTGGCACGCTGAAGACCGTGACTTCCCCCGGCAGGGGTTCCAAATCCGCCGTAACCGTTTCGAGGCGCCGCAGCCGCAGTTCCACTTCCCGCACGACTTTCTCCTCGTGGTCCGGTTTTGTTAGGCGCAGATCGTAGGTGCCGATGTTCAACAGGTCGCGCACCTCCAGCAGCCCGGTTTCATCGGTGATTCCCAGTTGCGTCTCCCGGCCAATCGGGTCGACCGCCACAACCGTGGTCGCCGGATCCGCCTGCACCCGCAGGCTGCCCAGGATCGGGACCAGGTCTACCGTCAGATCCCCCACGCCGTCGGCATTCACCTGTGCGTAGCCGTTAAACGGCTGGTAGCCGGGCGCGTCCACCCGCACCCGGTGACGCCCCTCCTCCAGACCGAACAGCTTTGCCGCTCCCTCCTCCACCAAAAAGTTGCTGTAACGGCTCGATCCGCTGACCCACAAACGCGCCTCTGCCCCGACCGGAGTCACCGTCAAGCGGAACCCCCCGGCCTGCGTACCGCTGCTTTCCTCTTCCGGAAGAGCCTCGGCGACCGCTGGCTCCGCCGACGCCAGATCCTTTGCCATCGGGTTAAGGGTGGAATCCGCAATATCGCCTGGCTCCCCGGATTCATCGATCGTGCTTTCC
>CAYQKH010000324.1:0-1979 GCA_964417945.1 uncultured Opitutales bacterium | reverse complement strand
GGGGTCAGGATTCGGGAGTTGGGGGACAGGGGTCAGGATTCGGGAGTCGGGGGACAGGGGTCAGGATTCGGGAGACAGGGGTCAGGGGTCAGGAGGCAGGGGGCGAGGAGTGGGGATCTAGGATTTCAGCTCGGCTTCGGTTTCGAATTTGGATTCGTCGAAGGGGTCGGGGAAGTTGGTGGTATCGCGTTCTTTTCCGGTAAGCCGGGCATGGAGGTTGAGGGTGTCCTCGAGGATCATGTAGAGGGAGGGGATAAGGACGAGGGTGATGGCGGTTGCAAAGACGAGGCCATAGCCGAGGGAAATGGCCATTGGGATAAGGAACTTGGCCTGGAGGGAGGTCTCGAAAATCATGGGTGCGAGACCGAAGAAGGTGGTCATGGTGGTGAGGAAGATCGGCCGGAAGCGCCGGACCCCGGCGTTGTGCATGGCCTCGAAGGCGGAGGCACCTTCAGCCCGCTGTCCGTTGGCGAAAACGATCATAATGAGGCTGTCGTTGATGACGACCCCGCAGAGCGCGATGATGCCCATAAAGCTGATAACGCTGAGGCTGTAGCCCATGAGGATGTGCCCGAGGACGGCCCCGACAAGCCCGAAAGGCAGGGCGGCCATGACAATGGCAGGCTGAAAGTAGCTGTTAAAGGGGATGGCGAGGAGGATGAAGATGACGATGAGGGCGACGTAGAGCCCGTTAACGAGAGCAGCCATGGATTCCTGGCGGTCGGCCTCGCGTCCTTCGAAGGAAAAGCTGAGCCCGGGGAAGTCCCGGGTCAGTTGAGGAAGGACTTCCTGCTTGAGGGTCACGAGAACAAGGCTGGTCTGATCGTCGGGCTCAATATTGGCGGTGACATTAAGGGTGCGCTTTCCGTCCCGGCGCTGAATGGTGGTGTAGGAGCGCTCCTTCTTGAATTCGGCGATCTGGCGGAGGGGGACGAAAGTACCGGCGGGGGTCCGGATCATGAGCTGTTCGATATCGAACTGGCTGTTGGCCTCGGGTTCGGGGAGCTGGACGAGGACGCGGACCTCATTTCGCCCGCGCAGTTGCCGGATGGCCTCGAAGCCGTAGAAGGCGGAGCGGATCTGAGCGGCGACATCCCGCGAGGAGAGGCCAAGACTGCGGCCTTCGGGCTTGAGGGTAAACTCGAACTCGGGCTTGCCGGGGGTGAACCCGTCGTCGATGTCGTTGGCATAGGGAAACTGGGCGAGGATGCTTCCGAGGCTTTCGGCGGCGCGTTCAAGGGCGTTCCGGTCGGCGTGGGCGAGCTCGACGGTGAGACTGGGACCGCCGCCGGGTCCGCCGCGACTGGAGTCGTAGCGCAGCTGTTGGAGGTCGGGGATGCGTCCGGTTTCCATTCGCCAGCGCATAGCAAATTCGCGGGTCGAGATAGGCCGAATACCAGGCGGCTTGAGGTAGACGATGGTGCGAACGCTGTTTTCGGAAATCCAGGAAAAGATTCCGTTCACGAGCTGATCGCCGCCGTTCTCCTCGATGATACGAAAGGCAGCGGCCTCGATCTGGTCGCGAACGCTCTCGGCCTGTTCCATAGGGGCGCCGAGGGGGAGCGTAGCGGAGACTTGGGCCTCATCGGACTCGACGGATGGCATGAGGGTCATGCCGATGCGACCGCTGCCAACATAGGCGAGGATGACGAGGAGGAGTCCCACGCTAAGGGCGACGGTAACGTAGCGGAAACGCAGGGTAAAATCGAGGAAGGGGCCGTAGAGGTTGTAGATGCCCTTCCGAATGAGCTTACTGACTTTCTGCTGGAAGCGGAAGATGCGGCGCATGATTCCTCCATCGGGCTTCTCTTTGACGTGGGCGAGGTGGGCGGGAAGAATGTAGAGGGCTTCGAAGAGGGAAATGAGGAAGACGGTAATGGTGACGACGGGGATGACCCCCCAGATTTTCCCCATGAAGCCAGGGCTAACCCAGCTTCCGGGCTGCCCGCTGATTTTGAAAGCCACAACTATTTGAGTTC
>CAYQKH010000323.1:0-2003 GCA_964417945.1 uncultured Opitutales bacterium | reverse complement strand
GGCGATAACCCTAGACCACCAGTTCACCGATCACCCGGGTTAATTGTTCGAAGAGCCCGTCGTTCAGGGGAAGAACCGGCACCGAAAAGACGGTTCCCGTCTTGAAGTGCACATACTCCTGCTCCCCGTCCAAGTGCCGCTTCCCACGGGCGCGCAACACCCGCTTCCGCTCCAGGTGCAGGGCGAGGACATGCTGCAAGGCCGCGCGGGCGTCCGCTCCCGTCTCGCCCAGTGGCGCGGGGGATTCCCCGCCCGTGAGTGGCGGATCCTCCGGAAAGTCCTCCTCTGGGTCTTCTCCCGGGTCCGCAGGCAACGCCGCTCCGAAAAGGCCGAAAAAAAGTGCTTCCGCCGATTGCAGGTGCCGAGCCCGCTCTGCTCCCGCCCCTTCCTCCTTCGGCTTTAAGGTTCGGGTCCAGCGGCCCAACTCGCTTCCCTCTAGCGTCGGCAGCGCCTCGGCAAGGTCCCGCCGGTGCACGTCGTAGCGCGTGACGAGCCCCTGGTCCGTGACCAGCAGCAGCGTCGTGACCTGTTCTTCCGGTTCGAAGGGTTCCCCGTTCCACATCGAGGCCCTCGCCGGCGGAGTTATTTGCCAATCCATGCTTTTTTTGTTTACGGACCACAGGCTGCGCTCTGCAATGACTTAATTCTCGGGCATGGGTCGCGTTATTGCTATTGGTGATGTTCATGGTTGCTCCCTTGAGCTTCAGGAGCTCTTGAACCATATTGAGCCCGGACCCAACGATCTTCTCATCCAGCTCGGGGACCTTGTCAACCGCGGCCCCGACAGTGCCGGTTGCATCGCCATCGCCCGCCGCCACCGCATGAAATGCCTCCTCGGCAACCACGAATACCGCCTCCTCCGCTACCACTGGAGCAAAGACGCCTCCATGCTCAAGAAATACGATTACGAGACCCTCGAGCAATTGACCGAGGAGGACTGGCGGTTTCTTGAGGCCATGCCCCTTTTTTATCACGAATCCTACATGCAGACCGTCTTTGTCCATGGTGGCTTTTTTCCCGACGGCGACGTTCCTTGGCATACTCAACCTGCAGAAATCATCACCCAGATTCAAGTCATCGACGACGACGGACATCCCGCCCGCCGCAGTGACACCGGCGAAGGCACCCCTTGGTCCGACCTCTGGAAAGGTCCGCCCTACGTCCTCTACGGGCACACCCCCCGCTCGCGGGTTTACCGCCGCCCTTGGTCCCTCGGGATTGATACCGCCTGCGTTTACGGAGGCCACCTCACCGCCTGTATCCTTCCCGGGCAGGAAATTCTCCAGGTCCAGGCCCACCGCACTTACCTTGAGAGCAAGTTCATGCCCTCCCCCGCCTGACGTGCCGGAATTACCCCCGCCTGCGGTTCCTCCCTTGCAAGTTTAACCGCCGCCCATAAGGGTGTTTAAGTGATTCCCGAAGACACCGAGTCCTTTCTCCGCAATGTCGTCCTCCTCGTCGTCGACATGCAACCGAGCTTCCTTAAAGTCGTCCCCGGCCACGAAGCCCTCGTGCGCCGCACCGCCTTTTCCATCGAGGGTGCCAGCCTCTTCGGCCTTCGCGTCCTCTTTACCGAACAGAATCCCGCCCGGCTTGGTCCCACCCACCCGGACCTCCTCAAGGCCTGCGGGGCCGCCGAAAATGAGCCCAGCGTCGTCTTCCCGAAAACGGCCTTCAGTGCCCTCGCCCTCAAAACCCTTATGGACGAACTGCGCCAGCATGAGGTCAATCATATCCTCCTTGCCGGAATAGAGGTCCCCATCTGCATCTACCAGACCGCCCTCTCTGCCATCGATGTCGATATGCAGGTTACCCTCCTCGCCGATTGCATCGGGGGGCGCCGCCCCGAGGATTTTCCAAGCGTCCTTTCCACCCTTGAGTCCTGCGGTTGCTTCCATCTGCCTTCCGAGACCGTCTTTTACAGCCTGCTCAAGACCGCCGCCCACCCCGCTTTCAAGCAGATGACCGCCATCGTTAAGAAATTCGCTGGCGGCGGCTGATCG
>CAYQKH010000322.1:0-2016 GCA_964417945.1 uncultured Opitutales bacterium | reverse complement strand
ACGCTACGAATCACGCGGCGCCACGACGGCTCTTCCCCGAAATCGCGAATCGCCCGGACCAAGTCCGCCTCCGGAGCGTGTTCAAGGAATTCCGCCGCCGAGACGCCCCGGCGCGGATCCATCCGCATGTCCAGGTAAGCGTCGGAACGAAAGCTGAACCCGCGCTCCCCGTCGTCCAACTGGTAGGACGACACCCCGAGGTCAAACAACGCCCCATTGAATCCCCGAACTTCCAATTGCCCCAATTCCGCGAAGTTCAGGTCCACAAATGCAAATCGTTCACCGTATTTTTCCTCCAGCTCATGGGCGCGCTCTGCCGCCTGCGGATCCCGGTCAAGGGCTACCACCTCCACCCGCTCATCCAGCCGAAGCAACCCCTCGGTGTGTCCTCCTCCACCAAAGGTTCCATCTAGAAAGCGAGCATCACTGTTCTCCCCTGCCCGCAGCGTTCCCGCCATTGCTACAAGGATTTCATCCAGCAATACGGGTTCGTGGGTGGCCATCGAATCGGTCGGGTATTTAGACGTGAGGGCGGCGAGCGGCATCGATTAAGGATTTTAGGCGTTCGTAAAATTTTTTGCGGTTTCCCCCTGCCGGCACCGCTGCGGCCACACGCCGACGAATCCCCGCTTCCACCGGGTCCGCGCTTCCAAATCGGGGTTGCGGCAGCGGTGCCAATTCCCAACTCGTGCAGTGGCGGCTCTCGTGCCGGCCTAGCCAGCCGGCGCTCTTCAGGGTGTGGGGCTTCAGGTTTCGCATCGTTCGGGGATTACAAGTCGAATTCTTTGAAGGCTTCCGCCATCTCCTCCGGGGAGCTCGGCGTCAATTGGTCGTAGACTTCCGGGCTGTAAATGTGAAAACAGCTGATCGCTCCCAACAGGACGCACTGCTTTTCGATTCCCGCATGTTGCACCAGCTTCGGTACCAGATTGATCCGTCCCTGGCGGTCGCACCCGAAAGAATGCGCCATCGATAGGATCGCTGTGGTCTTCTGCAACGCCTGCGGATTGCTCAAACTGGTTTCCCGCAGCTTCTCCTCCAGCCGCCGGATTCGCGCCGGCGGGTAGACCGTGATGAATCCCGATATGTTCGGCAGCGCCAGGTAGACCTCCGCCTCGTCCCCTTGGAATCGCCAGCGCGACGGGATCGTCAGACGCCCCTTCGCGTCCAGATTGTGTCGATACTCCCCGACATATAAGGCCTGTTCGGAAAATACCATCGTCTAATTTTATCCAATCATTGACTACCACTTTCCCCCACTTCGTCCCACTTCATCCCACTAGTCAACGTTTTTTCCCCACTATTCCCCTATTTTGCCCCTTTTCCACAGGTTATTCACAAGAATTCCGCCCCACCGTCTCCCACCACCCCTCTTGAATCGATCGTGACTTCCCGTTTTTTGCCCCCCACCCTGAAAGGTTCATGGGATTGAAAATCAGACTCGATGATCTGCTCGTCCACAAAGGGCTGGCCGATTCCAAAAGCCGCGCTAAAGCTCTTATTTTGGCGGGGAAAGTGCGGCGGGGAACAGAAGTTTTGGACAAAGCCGGCAAGACCTACCCCGAGGACACCCTTCTGACCGTCGAACAACCCCCGAAATATGTGTCCCGGGGAGGGGACAAACTGGAAGCCGCCCTCGACGCCTTCGGGATCCGTCCCACCGGTTGGACCATTCTCGACATCGGGGCGTCGACCGGCGGTTTCACGGATTGTCTTCTCCAACGGGGCGCAGAGGCGGCGGTCTGCGTGGATGTCGGGCGCGCCCAGATGCATGGAAGACTCCTCTCCGATCCCCGGGTTACCAATATCGAGCAGCTGAACGCCCGGAACCTGAGCCCCGACTTACTCCCCTTCCCCGCCTACCCGCTGATCGTAATGGACCTCTCCTTCATCTCTCTGACCCGCGTCCTTGAGCCCGCCTGGAGCTGCCTCCAGCCCGGAGGATCCCTCATCGCGCTCATTAAGCCGCAATTCGAGGCCGAGAAAGCGGAAGTCGATCGGGGGCGCGGGGTCATT
>CAYQKH010000321.1:0-2022 GCA_964417945.1 uncultured Opitutales bacterium | reverse complement strand
GGCGTTTGCCGCCCTGATCGCGGAAAGCGTCAAAGGCATTCGCGGGTTATCCGGCAACATCCACGGCTTCACTCACGACACTCTTTACGATGCCGGGAACTTCCAAAGAAGTGCCGTTGCCTCGCTCAAATGCACAGGGGGCAATAATGACGCCGGGGCCATGGCCGCAGCTGCTGCAATCGCCTTCAGCTCAAGGCACCGCAACCGCGTCTTGGTTATGATCAGCGACGGGTTGCCCACCGAATGCACGGCGGAGGCCTTGTCCGCGTATGTGCAGTTCCTCGAACAGCGCAAGGCCATGGCGTGCTGTCAGGTTGCGGTTGATTCCATGGAAACCTCTTGCTTTTCTCATTTCGTTGACTTGAGCCAAATGGACTTTTCAAAGGCTGTCGACTGCTTCGGTTCTCTCGTTTACGGGCTCGTCTGGAAAAAAGGGATCAGCTGAGTGGCGAACACTTCGGAGGTATCAGGAATCGTTGCGGGTATCCTGAAGGAATCCCTTCAGCGATCCTTCAAGTCTTCTCAAACCCGTCGAAACATTTGTTTCCGAATAATGGGTAAGGACCCACCGTCCGACTTCTTTGAAATCTCTAAATGCGCGAACCTGGAATTGCGACGCCCATCGCACCGATCGGGCGTCCGCAAAGGTCGTTGTTTCCGGACCGGGCATGTCAAAACCCGAAGACGGTCACGATCGATCTACGAATCCGATCTCCCGGTTGATGCCCTCATACCCCGCAACCACTATGGCAGGGGTCATCACCGGTTCCGTTGCGGCGAAACCGGCAGGTGACCGGTTGGTTTCCCGAGCAGCCGGCAATTTCGGCCCAGCGCCGACACCCTTCCCGCCGGCCATGCCTACCGGGCTAGGCGGCAGGCCTTTGGCCGGGGATCATGCCAGCGTTTCAGTAGCGTGCATTTTACAACCCGGGCCGACCACCGGCGGAGGGAAACGGATCGATCCGTTGACCGGGGGGACAAACCACCGCCTCGCGTAGACCGTGAGCCCTGCTGAATGCGGCAGAATAAAGGGAAATGCAATTTCCCGCTCACGCAGCCAAGCGACCTCTTCTTGTCCCCACAACCCTCCGCCGGATGGTGCCCTCTTTTCAACATTCACCTTGAAGCCCACCACGCCCAAGTGTTTTCCGGAGTCGCTCCCACCAGCCCGGGGGCATCTGGACATCCTGAGAGATGGCCTCGGCGAGGTCTTCTGCTCCCGGATCCCCGCAGGATTCCGGTTTGGCGAACCGGATGGTCATGACGTCCAGGTTTCCCACTTCAACCAGGGCGTCGCGCCACCGCTGGCACAGTTTTTTTCCCGCGCGATCGGCGTGCTCGATGAGGGTGACCCGCTTTTGCTTAAGGGCGGCCAGCTGTTCTCTCGGGGGGAGTTGGCCCGCACCCAAAATGGCGAGGAACCCCCATTGATTGATTTCTTCCGAAAAGTCCTCCGCCACGATGGCGGCGGCGGCCAGGAGGTCCGGGCCGCCTTCGACCAGAATGACTTTTTTCCGGTTTCGGACTTCCTCCAATCCCAGGGGCCAACCCGCCTGGGAGCCGGGCCAGGTTTTGGCTTTTACAGTTCGCTCGCCTACCGGAATGGTTTTTCCGTCCAGCCGCCGTATCTGGAGGTTGCGGTAGGTCGAATCCGTCACCACCCAATAGAGGCCTTCGGGTTGATCCAGAAAGTGGAGCATGCCCCGATCCTGAAGCAGTTCGAGGCCTGAACGGGCGATTCGGGGAAACCCTCTTAATTTAATCAGCGCCTCTATTTCCTCGGGCTTTCCCCTGCGCAAGTCCCCGGAAATCGGAAGCGGCTCCGGGCGCTCTAATGGAGAGGGGTCCGGCTTTCCTTTTCCGGGGGCTCGCCGTACAGAACGTGGCTTACGGTTTGCAGAATACCGTTTTTCGAGAGTATCCAAGCCAGTGATTTCGAGAATGCGCCGACAGGCTCCGGCATTATCTATGCCCTCCGCCATCGCAATAAAGTCAATCGGATCCCCGCCTTCTCCGGTTCCG
>CAYQKH010000320.1:0-2029 GCA_964417945.1 uncultured Opitutales bacterium | reverse complement strand
TCGCGGTTGTCAGGCGGATCCAGACAATGTGGCCATCCTTATGGAAATAGCGCTTGTTGATCGAATAGGTCGAAATCCGTCCGTCCGTCAACTTCTGGAAAAGCACGAGGTCATTCTCAAGATCGTCCGGGTGCGTGATGTCCTGGAATCGCCCCCCGTAGAGTTCCTCCTTTGTATAGCCGACAATATCGCAAAGCTTGCTGTTCACCCGCAACCAGGAGCCATCCATACCTACATGGGCAAGGCCAACCCCCACTTGTTCGAAGGTGCCCTCGAAACGCCGGTTCGTCTCCTGAATTTTGGAGGTAAGGCCCTTCCCGTAGCGGAAGACGATCACCGCTACGAGCAAGGCCACCGGCAGGGTGATCCCGAGGGCGATGAGCCCGCCCTGCAAGTAAGCCCCGTGGATTTCCTCCACGTCGATTTTCGCCACCAGCCCGAAATGCTGGCCGTTTAAATTCAGCGGGCCGTAGGCGGCATAGACCGGGACGCCATCGTAATCGAGGCCCCGCATATACCCGCTCTCTCCCGCCAGCGCGCGCTTGATCGGCTCGCCTTTCGGGGAATCCACATCGAGAAACCAGGTCGATTCCTCCTCTCCGTAGCGCGGCCTCAAGTGAAAAACAAGCGTATCCCCCTCAAGGCTCGCCAGGACATACTCCCCCGTTTCTCCCAACCCTTCGAAAAGCTCCCCAGCTTGCCGGATCTGGCGGCGGGTGATTTCCCACGCCGTCCGTATCGGATCCTCCACCTCAGGCTGATCTTTCAGGACAGTACGGTAATCCCATTCCGCCACTGCCCGGATCATGCTCGCACGGTTGTTCAACTCGTCGATAAGGTGCTGCTTTTGCTCGGCCAAACCGCGCCAGAATAGCAAAAAAATTGCCCCGCTCACCATCAACAGTGAGATCACGCTGACCCCCGCCGCGACCAGCAGGAGGTGTCGGTTCGACGACATGGTTTAAATTTATACGCTTTATAAAATAGGGACAATGACAAACAGCCGACAGGAAAGGGGATACCCGGCTCTGCGGCAGACCTTTTTCCGGAGTTCCCTTGCCTCCGTGATGGTCGGTTCCGTAGGTTAAGCCCCTGTGGCTTAAGGAAGTCGCCCCGCTTATGCCTGAACCCAACCAACCCGAATCCCATCCCGCAAGTAATAACGAAGACGGCGAGGACCAGCAGTTCTGGCGTCTGGACATCCACCCGGTGGTCTTTCCCGTGGCGGCGGGCCTGATCCTTCTCATGGTCACTCTGACCCTCGTCTTCAAGCAGGACATGGGGGAGATCTTCGATGTCGTCCAGGCGAACATCGCCACCTTCGGCGGTTGGTTCTTTGTTCTCACAATCAACCTCGTCCTCATCTTCGTCGTCTCCCTCCTCTTCAGTCGCTACGGGAATATCCGCCTCGGAGGGCACGACGCGGTTCCCGAGTTCTCCACCCTCGGGTGGCTCGCCATGCTCTTCAGCGCAGGCATGGGCATCGGCCTCCTCTTCTTCGGCGTGGCCGAGCCGATCTACCATTTTACCGACTCCCCAATCGCCGAATCCGGCACCCCGGAAGCCGCCCGCGCGGCCATGGACATCACCTTCCTGCACTGGGGCCTCCATCCTTGGGGAATCTACTGCCTCGTCGGGCTGGCCCTTGCCTTTTTTTCTTTCAACAAAGGGCTCCCCCTCTCCATCCGGTCCGTTTTTTACCCACTCTTCGGCGACCGCATCCACGGCACGCTCGGCAATATCATCGATGTGCTCGCCACCGTCGCCACCCTTTTCGGAGTCGCCACCTCCCTCGGTCTCGGCGTTCAGCAGGTCAATGCCGGGCTCGACCACCTCCTCAACATCGGGCAGACCCGCCCCATCCAGGTCGCCCTTATCGCCGGCATCACCGCCCTCGCCACCTGGTCCGTCGTCCGCGGACTCGACGCCGGGATCCGCTTTCTCTCCGAAATCAACCTTTACATCGCCGGTGGGCTCCTCTTTTTCGTCCTCCTTCTCGGTCCGACGCTTTTCATCCTCAACGGCTTTA
>CAYQKH010000319.1:0-2032 GCA_964417945.1 uncultured Opitutales bacterium | reverse complement strand
CCAAACGTCGGTGTGTTCCGAATGGTAGTTCCACATGCTGTAAGACATGCTTCGTCGCTTGAATACCGGGGGCTTCATTTTCTGGCGAACAGTTAATTGGGTAGAGCTCTGTTTTGTGGGGACTTAGACAGACCGTGGGCTAATCTTTGAAAGGCGGAAATTTAGTTGACTGTTCGGGAGAACAGTTAATGATCTCTGGAATGGTTCGTTGTCAAGAGGAAGCAGGCGGTTATGGCGAGGAGAGAGCGCGGCGATTTTGGCAGCAGTATGCTCAAGCGGCGCGCGATGCGGGGGTTCGGGAGGTGAGTGTCCCCTACTACGTGCGGCACGCGGAGTGGTTTCTTCATCAAGACTCGTCGTCCTTGCGAGAGCGAGGCGCGGCGGAAATGGAGACCTACCTGGAGGCTTTGGGCCGAAAGCCGGAGGTCGCAGACTGGCAAGCGGTGCAGGTGGTGCATGCGCTTCAGATTCTGTACCAGCGGGTGATTGGGAGTGCGTGGGCAGTGCGGTTCGATTGGGACGGGTGGAAACTGGGGTTTCGAGATTTGCCACCGAACCATCCGACGTTGGCGCGGAGGCCGGGGCAGAGCCGGGAAAGAGAGCACGGGGAGACGGTGCGTTCGCGGGACGGGGGTGAGCTGGGATCCGGGCCGATCGGGCCCCATCTCACACGTTTGCGAAGTGAGATTCGCGTGCGAAACCTGGCGATCCGGACGGAGCAGACCTACCTGGAGTGGATCAAGCGATTCCTGAAGTGGGGCCTCCAGGCGCAAGGTTGGAAGTTGTGCGCGGACAAGGCGGTGTTGGGCCGAACGGAGGAGGAATGGCGGGCAGGGATGCGGTCCTACCTCTTCCACCTAGCGGTCGAACGCGGAGTGAGCGCGGCGACGCAGGCGCAGGCTCTGAACGCGTTGGTCTTCCATGCCCGGAATGTGTTGGAACTGGAGAACGTGGAGCTGGAGGACCTTCCCCGGCCCCAGCCGAAGAGGCGGCTTCCGACGGTCTTATCGCGGAAGGAGGTGCATGACCTGCTGGCCAAGATGGACGGCGCGCATCTTCTGATGGCGCAACTTCTTTATGGCGCGGGACTGCGTCTGATGGAATGCATCCGACTGCGGATCAAGGACATCGACTTGGATCAGGGCCGGATCGAAGTCCGGTCCGGGAAAGGCGGCAAGGACCGGGTGGTGCCTCTGCCTGCCGCCACGCGGGAGGGCTTGGAGACACGCCTGGAGGAATTGCGACTGCTTTGGGAGGCAGACTGCCGGGCCGATGCGGCAAACGTCTGGCTTCCGGATGCGCTGGAGCGGAAGTATCCCGGAGCGGGCGCAGAGCTGGGCTGGCAGTGGCTCTTCCCCTCCCGGAGACTGTCGATCGATCCCCGAGGCGGAAAGGTTCGGCGGCATCACGTCAACGAGAACGGCCTCCAAAAGATGGTCAAGAAGGCGGCGACGACGGCCGGCATCACCAAGCGGGTCAGCTGCCATACCCTGCGCCACAGCTTTGCCACTCACTTGCTGATCGCCGGCACGGACATCCGCACCATCCAGGAACTGCTGGGACATGCGGATGTGAGTACGACCATGATTTACACGCATGTGGTGGGAAAGGCCGGGATCACGGTCCGGAGTCCGCTCGACGAGTGACGGACGTGGCCATCTCCAACGCCGAGCAGGCCAGCGACGCTGCCGCCCCTGGTTGCAAGGCCGGACTTCCGCGGACACCCCTACTCCCTCCCCTGTCCCGGATGGTTCCTGGCTGAACCTAAGTCGGTTATGCTGGTTGGGACCTCGATACCCGCCGGCACGCGGACCTCCTGTGGGGGAAAGGCTAGCAAGTTGGGCCGCGCAGATCAACCACCGAGAACCAAAATCGACCCCGAACGGCGATTCGATGGTTGGAGCGCCCTGTTCTCAAGCAAGTGGGAATGCGACACCACGCTCACGCCCACGCCCACGCCCACGCGCACGCCCTCCCCTTCCCGCCCCCAAATCCCTTCTGTTTCCGTTTCCGTTCCGCTCTGCTCGTCTCC
>CAYQKH010000318.1:0-2033 GCA_964417945.1 uncultured Opitutales bacterium | reverse complement strand
CCCCGCCGATTCCATCTCCTCCCTCCTTGCCCCCGTCTTCGATCCCAAGAGCGCCAAGAAAGCGACCCAGATCGCCGAGGGCCTTCCTGCCGGTCCCGGCGCCGCCTCCGGAAAGCTCGTCTTCAGCGCTGCTGCCGCCGAAAAACTCGCCGCTGAAGGACACAAGGTCATCCTCTGCCGCGTCGAAACCTCACCCGAGGACCTCCGCGGCATGCTCGCCTCCGAAGGGATCCTCACCAGCCGCGGCGGGGTTTCCTCCCACGCCGCCCTCGTTGCCCGTCAGATGGGCAAAGTCTGCATTGTCGGGGCCTCCAGCGTCCAGATCGACTACTCCAAGGGCACCCTCACCGTCGGGAAGTCACGGCTCAAGGTGGGCGATGATATCTCCATCGACGGCACGACCGGCGCGGTCTTTTCCGGACACGTCGACACTCTTCCCAGCGAGGTCAACCAGGTCCTTGAGGGCAAGCTCAAGGCGGAAAAGAGCTATACCTACCAGCTCTTCGATACCGTCATGATCTGGGCTGACAAATTCCGGAAACTCAAAGTGCGCACCAATGCCGATACCCCCGCCCAATCCAAAACGGCGGTTAACCTCGGAGCCGAAGGTATCGGCCTTACCCGCACCGAGCACATGTTCTTCGAAGGCGATCGGATCACTTACATGCGCCAGATGATCCTCGCCCAGAATGAGACCGAGCGCCGCAAGGCCCTTGCCAAGCTCCTGCCTTTCCAACGCAAGGACTTTACGGGTATCTTCAAAGCGATGGGAGGGCGCCCCGTCACCATTCGTTTGCTCGATCCACCCCTCCACGAGTTCCTTCCTCAGGATGAAACCTCTCGCGGCGCCCTCGCCGAAGCCTTGGGTGTCAGCCGGGATTTCGTCGCCGAGCGCGTCCATGCCTTGCATGAATTGAACCCGATGCTCGGTCACCGCGGCTGCCGCCTCGGGATCACCTATCCGGAAATCACCGAAATGCAGGCACGTGCCATTTTTGAAGCCGCCGCCGCCTGCTACAAACTGAAAAATCCGATCAAGGTCGTCCCTGAAGTCATGATCCCCCTCGTCGGTTTCGTCGATGAATTGAAAAATCAGGCCGATGTCGTCCACCGTGTCGCCGCTGAAGTCATGGCAAAGAAAGGGGTGAAGTTCCAATACCTCGTCGGCACCATGATCGAAGTACCCCGCGGAGCCGTCACCTCCAACGAAATCGCTGAAGTTGCCGATTTCTTCAGCTACGGCACCAATGACCTGACCCAGACCGGCCTCGGCATGAGCCGCGACGACGCCGGCAGCTTCCTCGGGGTTTACAAGGAACACGACATCCTGCCCCAGAACCCCTTTGCCTCAATTGACGTGAAGGGCGTCGGCAAGCTCGTGGAGATTTCCGTGGAACTCGGGCGTGCCACCAAACCCGACATCAAACTGGGGATCTGCGGCGAACACGGCGGAGACCCTCACAGCATCCAGTTTTTCAATAAGGTCGGGCTCGACTACGTTTCCTGTTCCCCGCCCCGGGTGCCCGTGGCCCGTCTCGCCGCCGCACAGGCCGCCCTTGAATAAGCGTTTCCCGATAATTCTCCCCCCCATGGAAACCCGGCTGTCATGCCGGGTTTCCTTTTTCAAATGCCGATTGCTCTCTGCAAGCGATCGGCTCATCTTTTGCATTCCAACATGTTCGAAGTTAAGGAAAAACCGCGCATCGTTGAACGCGCGTGGCTCGTCGGCATCACCTTCCCGGAACATTCCGCGGAAGAAACCGCGGGCCTTCTCGCCGAGCTGAAAGAATTGGTTTCCACCCTCGGAATCGCCGTCGTCGGATCCCAGGCCATCCCGCTGAAAAAGCCGCAACCCAAGTTCCTCGTCGGTTCCGGGAAGGCGGAAGAGGTGATTGGCCAGGCACGTGAGAACGAATGCGATGTCATCGTTTTCGACGAGGCCATCACCCCCGGACAGCAGCGCAATTGGGAACGCGCCGCCAAGGATATCCTTGTCATTGATCGTCATGAGATCATCCTCGATATCTTCGCCA
>CAYQKH010000317.1:0-2060 GCA_964417945.1 uncultured Opitutales bacterium | reverse complement strand
GGCGCCGAGGCCTTCGGTCTGCCGGATACTCGCGGGGCCCTCGTCAACAAAGTCGACCCCGGCGGACCCGCCGAATCCGCTGGCATCCGCCACGGCGATCTCATTGTTTCCGTCGACGGGAAATCCATCGAGAATACCTACGAACTCCGCCTCCGCATCGGCCAACTCCTTCCCGGCACCACCATCCGCCTCGGCGTTATTCGCGACGGCGAATTTCTCGAGCTCGACACCCTTCTCGAGGAAAATACCCCCTTCGAACCCGTTGAAATGGTCGAGGGCGTCTACCTCGCCCCCATCGACCCCAGCCTTCGCGCACGCCTTCAGGCACCCGACGCCATTCAAGGCGTCGTCATCGTCCAAATCCGGGCAAACACCCCCTTCCGACGATTCTTTTCCCTCGGCATGGTCATCCTCGAAGTCAACGGGACCGCCGTCCTCCAGCCCGATGAAGTCCTCCGCGAATTGCGATCCGGGAAAAACCGGTTCAAGGTTTTTCATCGCGGACAGATCGGATTTATCGAGCTGACCCTGCGACTGACATGAAAACGACTTCCTTCTTCCTCCTCGCCTATTTCGGCTTCAGCCTTGCCGCCTTCGGGTTCCGTTCCTTTAACGACGGGTCCGATTCCCTCGTCCAGGCACACGAATCCAGCTTTCAAGTCGCTCATCAGATCGTGCTTTACGACGTCGCCATCTTGACCGCCGATGGACGGCGGATCGATACCCAGGCCTTTCTTATCTACCAATATGGCGACGACAGCGCACGCGGCATCTGGAGGATCCTTCCCTCCGAGCAGGTCCCCGCCGTTACCCTCCTTGTCCTCCAGGGCCCCGAATTTAAAACGCCTAACCTCTTCCTCCGTGATGAGTCCTCCGGTCTCCTCGGATGGCTTGAGGGTCGCGAAAAACAGGCCCGCTTGGGGCCTACCGGATGGAATCTCGAAGACGCCTATGATGACGATAAAGAAGACTGGAATAACACCCGCGGACCCAATCGTCAGATCGGCAACACCTTCTGCACTCAATTGATTCAATCCTATCGCGATCCCGTCCTCCGCCGGGAAAGCCTCTACGGGAGCCGCGCCGTTTTTCTCTCCACACAAGATAAACGACTCCTCCAGCTTAATTACTTCGATACCGATAAAAAACTCATCAAGCGCCTCATCGCTGATAACCACGCCGACCTCGGCGGAGAGGACGGGCCCCGAATCCGCGCCCGCCGCCTCACCATACGCCATTTCCAGGTCGGCTCCATCACCATCATGAACCTCAGGCGTGCCAACTACGACTGCACCCTCCCCACGGACTTTTTCTCCCCGCACTTTGTCGCCACCTGGAGTGACGATCAGGACCAGCAGCTCCTCCAGCAGACCTTTCCCATCGACCAGCTCCTCAAGCCCTGAGACAACCGACCGTCGTCCTTTAAAATTTGAATGAAAACCGGTTCCCGCACGCCTCTCCCTTGTCTTTCCGCGGAGCTTTTGCCAAAACCTCATCATGAATCTGGATCACTGCACCGCCCTTATCCAAAAAGGCGTAACCGAGATGAACGAAGCCTACGGCCGGCCGGTCTTCGATGAATGGGCCATCGTCAACCTCCATCCCGTCGCCGGGACCATTCACCAATATGCCGGCCCGCGCCATCCCGAATTCCAGACCCATTTCCTCGAGAACCTCGTTCCCCTCCGCGCTGAGATGACCGCCGGTGAACTCGATACCGGGGACTTCGCCTTCGCCCGGGAGGCCGCCGGACCCGACTTCGACGCCTTCATCATCCTCGGCAAAGACCTCTACCTCCTCTTCAACAACACCAAAAAAGACATGGAGGAAATCACCCGCGACCCCCTCTGGAAACAGGCCCAGTCCCCCTTCGTCACCCTCTCCGAGCAGTTCCGCATGGACCCCCTCGCCATCACCTGAATACCCGTCCCTCGCCTTTTCGACCCAAGCTCTGCTTGGCTGACGAAAAGAGCGTCACGCCGTAGCCTCGTGCGAAGGCGGACCCCCCCCTGCCTCCTGTCCCCCGCCTTTTCGACCCAAGCTCCGCTTGGCTGACGAAA
>CAYQKH010000316.1:0-2082 GCA_964417945.1 uncultured Opitutales bacterium | reverse complement strand
CGGTCCGCAGCCAACCCCGCTTTTCAAGGATCTTCAGCAGCGGATTATGCACCGTCGTTACGAAGTCATGCCAGCTGATCGTCTCCCGGGTCTCGCAGTGAAGTTTAACCAGGTTTTCCACCGGAATCCCGCGCGCCTCCATATAGTATCGCGCCAGCTTCAGCGAGTCGCTCTCGTTGGCATTCGCCACCACCACGACGTTTGCCGGATCCTGCAATTCGACTTCAACCGCCGCCAACCCGCCGCTCAACAGAGCCGCAAAGACCAGTGGGATGAAGAGAAATACTCGCATCTGCCTTCCCATTACCCAATCTTTGTCCTTGCTTTAGCCCTCGTCGTTGTCGGCTTCCGGCTCGTTGTATTTCAAGACCCGGCGGCTTGCCGGAAAGGGCGAAAGGATCATCGTGATGTTGCGCCCAACCCGCTTCGGATCCGCGTCCGGCGAGGCAATATGGTCCAAGCTTGCCACCGCCTGCTTCACCCGCTCGAAGCCCAGCTCCGTGTGCTCCATTTCCCGCCCGCGAAACGTCAGGGTAACCTTTACCTTGTTTCCATCGAAGAGAAATTCCTCCGCCCGACGGATTTTCGTTTGGAAGTCGTGCGGGTCGATGCTGACCCGAAACTTAATTTCCTTCAGCTTCGAAGTGGTTTGGTGGGAGTCCTTCTTCTTCTTGCTCTCCTCGTAGAGAAACTTGCCGTAGTCTAGGATCCGGCAAACCGGCGGTCGCGCCGTCGGCGATACCTCAATCAAATCAAGACCCGCCGCTTTGGCGATCTGCACCGCCTCTTTGGGCGTCATCGTGCCGTAGTTTTTTCCGTCTGGGCCGATCACCCGGATCTCGGGTGCGCGGATGCGCTCGTTGCGACGGAGATATTTGGTGCCTTTGCGATTCTGATTGTAGCGGCCGCGGCCGCCTGATGGTTTTCTTGCCATTAAGGGGTGTTTAAACGCTTACGCTGGGAAAAGTGCACATGAACAAAAAGGGACCGAGCTTGAACATTATCGGACCGTGCACACACCACGAACCCGGATCCAGACGGCCGGTTTTTTGTGGGGGTTAGTTTCTTCTGGAAACATGCAACACCTAATGCTGAAGAGTTCCGTTCGGTTTTCAACCTTTTTTCGTAAAGCCCTCATACCGAGAAACTCTCACCGCAGCTGCAGCTCGCCGACGCATTCGGGTTCGAAAACTTGAAGCCGCCCCCCATTAAGGCGTCACTGTAGTCTAGGACCATCCCTTTTAAATAGAGGGCGCTTTTCACATCGACGAGCACCTCTGCGCCTTCCGAGCGAATCAGCAGGTCCCCTTTCCGGGCCTTCCCCGTAAACTTTATTTTGTAGCTCAGGCCATTGCACCCGCCACCTGATACTCCGACCCGAAGGTAGGGGCCTTCTTCGCCCCGCTCCAAAAGGGCGAGGACCTTCGCCCCCGCCGCCGGAGTCAGCCGGATCAGGCGCTCATCCGCTTCACGGGGAGCAATCATTTCCGGAGGTTGGGCTGTTGAATCCATCTTGTCACCGTAACGGCTCGACTTCTTAAATCAAGCTACCCGCTCGCTTCAACCGGAAAAGTGCCCCTCTTCGAGCCGCAGGGCCCATTCTACCGCATTCCCGAAACTATCCGCCGAGGCCTTGCCCTTACCCGCAAGGGAGTAGGCCGTTCCATGGTCCGGACTCGTCCGGATATACCCGCAACCGAGCGTGAGGTTTACCGCCTGATCAAACTCCAACGCCTTTAAAGGCGCCAACCCCTGGTCGTGGTAAAGCGCCACCACCAGATCGAACTCCCCCTGCAGGTGCCGCCAGAAGACCGTATCCCCGGGAAGGCAGGGTGAAAGCCCCGGAAACTCCGGGCGCAGGTCATTGAGGAGCGGGTCAATCCAATCGTATTCCTCCGTCCCCAGCAGCCCCTCCTCTCCCGCATGCGGGTTCAGCCCGCAGACCGCGATACGCGGCTGACGGACCCCCACTGCCCGCATCCACAATGCTCCATTGCGGATCGCGCGCTCGATCGCCGAGCGATCCAGCTGCACCGGCACGTCGCGCAACGGACAGTGCCAAGTCGCAAGAACCACGCGCAT
>CAYQKH010000315.1:0-2085 GCA_964417945.1 uncultured Opitutales bacterium | reverse complement strand
GAGCTTGGCGGTAAGGGCGGTTTCGCGCGTGGCGTCGTAGATGCGCGAGGGCATGGCGGCGCTGCGGTGGCTCGGGTAAAGGGGGATCCGGTAGGTGTCGGGGTAGGTCTCGAGGAGGGCTTGATGGCCATCGGTGAGGAGATCGGCGTAGCGCTCCCTATTAGCGGCCGTGATAACGGCGATGGGCTCTTCCCCGGCGAAGGGGTCGGGGTGGTGATCGCCGGGTTGGTAGCCTGGTGGGGGCTCGGTGATGCCGCCGGTCCAGGGAGGGATGGAGCCGTCGGAGTTGCCGGCCTGGATGCCGCCCACGGGGGTGAGGTCACGGCCCAGCCGGGCGGCCTCCTCGGGGGAGATCCCTGCGGAGAGGAGAAAGGGGGCGACGCTCATGGCGACGAGAGCGGAAAGAAGGGGAAACGATTTCATGGTCGGGTGGATCGGGGCTTAGAAGGAATACTTCAGGGTGGCGGAAAAGAAATCCCGGTCGCTGATGAGGTTCTGGTCGCCGGCTCCGCCAAAGCTGGCATAGCGCAGCTCGAGAAGGTAGACGGATTGGTATTCGAAGTTCAACCCGAGGGTAAGGGAGGTCCGGCCCTCGAGAAAATTCCCGACCGGAAGGGGAGTGATTCCGCTGACGTCGTGGGAGAAGGCGACGAGCGGGGAAAGGTTTACGCCGTAGAAGACGTTATTGTAATCGAACCGGGTAACAAGCCGGTAACCCCAGGAGGTGCTGGTGGCGAAGTTCTCGCTCGCGGCGGTGGCGGGTTGAACCGTGGCGCCGGTAAAAACGGGGTTGGCGCTGGTGTAGGTCCCGGGTGCGTCAAAGCGCAGGGTCCCGGAATCGGGGAGGTCGAAATGATTAAAGCCGACCTCGCCGAGGAGGACGATCTGATCGGCACCGAAATTGGGTCCGAAGAGCTTGGTGGCGGTGGCTTGGATTTGCCACATTTCCACTTCGCGGTAACCGGAGATCTCCTCGCCAAACGTCCTGAAGCCGAGCTGGCTGTTCTGGCCGAGGAAGAAGGCACCCTGGAGGCTGGGGTTGGTGGGATCGCTCGGGAGGAGGGTGGCCGGGGCGGATAGGGCGGAGAAAAGCAGTTCCACGTCATCGACCTGGACGGGCATGGAATCGCGGTAGGTGATCTCGCCCTGAATGGCAATACCGGTGGTCCCGATCTCCGAGTTAAAGCTGAGGCCGAAAACTTCGATATCCTCGGGGTAGACGACGAAGTAATTAGCGCTGCCGGGGTAGTCTCCGGCGAGGACGCCCTCAAGGGTGCCGGCGCGGCCGCTAATGTAGGGCAGGCGGCTATGGTAGTTGAGATAATAGAAGCCGAGTTCCGTCTGGTTGAGTGCGGGGATAAACCAGCGGAGGGCGATCCCGAATTGTCCGTCGTCGTCAGGAGTGCGATTGAGCCCACGCGGGACCCGGGCGCCAAACCCGACGGGGGTGGAGTCCGGCACGGAACCGAAGCCGAGAAGGATGCCGTCGCCCCCGTCGGAGATGAAATCGTTGGTCGAGAAGAAGGAGCCTTCGGGATCGATCTGAATTTCTTCCCAGCGGATCTGGTAAAAGGCCTCGAGGGAGAGGTCCTGGGTCAGGCCGAGGTTGACGGAAAGCATCTGGACGGGCACGAGGGCCTCACGCAACTCGGAACCGGGGAGGCGGATCTTGGCCACTTCGACGGGGTTGATGACATTGATCCCGTTTTGGATGAAGGTGCTTTCGCCCCAGTTCAGGACCTGGTTGCCCAACCGGATATCGGCGACGATGGAGCCAGTGTCGAAAAAGGCGTAGGCGTAGTAATCGAGGAAATCGAGATCGGAACCGACGCGGTCGAGGGCAATATCGGAGAGGGGGGTGCGCTTGCGGTCGCCATTCTCGTTTTCATGATCATAAAATCCGGTGAGCCGGGAAAAGATGCCAAAATCCTGCCAGTTCAAGTCGATGTCGGTGGTGAACTGGACGGCAATGGAGGTGAGGCCGGTATTGTAGTTAAGGTTTCCGTTGTCGTAGTTGACGGAAAAGGCAGTGCCGCCGTTAGCGAGCCCGATGAGGGCGGGGTCCGGGTCGTCCCAGGGCTCGGT
>CAYQKH010000314.1:0-2096 GCA_964417945.1 uncultured Opitutales bacterium | reverse complement strand
GAGGGTGCCTGGTTCTCCAAATCACTGATGGCCTGGGGATTGGAAGCGATCGAGCCCCTCGTTCTCCTCGCCTCCCGCTATTTCCCCAGGCCCAATGCCCTCTCCTTTTTATCCCTCTTCTGGGGGATCCTCGCCGGGCTGGCCTGCGCTTTCGGCTTATTCTGGAGCGCCGCCTTCGCCCTCGGGGTCGCGGGACTCCTCGACGCCCTTGACGGCGCCGTCGCCCGCCGCCTTGGCTCTGAGAGCGCGGCCGGTGCCCTTCTCGACTCCTGCCTCGACCGCTACATCGAGTTCGCCTTCCATGCCGGCCTCCTCCTTTTTTTCACCGGGCATCCCCTCTTTCAAATCGCCGTGGCCTTCGCCCTCCTCGGCTCCTTCCTCATCACCTATTCCACCGCCAAATCGGAAATCCTGAAGATTTCCCTTCCCCGCGGGATTATGAAGCGCGGCGAACGGCTCGCCACCTGGTGGATCGCCTTTTTCGTGGCCGGATGCTTGCACGCCTTTCGACTCTCACCAGTTCCCTTTCTTGGGGTGGTGGTCGTCGGGATTGGCCTGCTCAGCCATCTTTCCGCAATCAGCCGTTTCCTCTACCTCGCACGGCGCGCTTGAGTGCCGCTTCGGTAAAGAAAGCCTTCAACCCTTCCTCCAATAAGTGCGCCTGATAAATAAAGTGATGACCGCGTCCCGCCAATTCCGGCGTCCGGAAAACCGGGGACTTGAAATAGCACGCCAACCAATCGAGTCGCCCCTTCGCACCTTTCCGCCAGGCCAGCTCCGTAAAGCGGATCAAGTCCACCACCAGCGGGGCCGCGAGGATCGAATCCCGACATTGGAAATGGATCTTTAACTCCATCGGATAGCCCAGCCACCCCTCCAGCTGAATGCTGTCCCAAGCCTCCTTATTGTCCCCTTTAGGAGGAAAATAATGAATATGAACCAACTGGAATAGCGATTCATACAGACCCGGAGCCACCGCCGGATTCAGCAATTCTTCAAGGGCCCTCCCTTTCGTTTCTTTCTTCGCTTCCAACGCACGCTGGTTCTCCAATACCTGCCCGTCCCGGTTTCCGAGAATATTCGTGCTGAACCAGCTCCTCACGTTCAACAGCCGGAATTGAAGTCCGCTTGCGATAAGCGTCTTCATATAGGTTTGCCCGCTTTTCAGATCTGAACCCGCAACCGGTAGACCACGTTCCTCCGCCAAAGCCGTCACCACCGGGTGCTCCAGGGTCCGGTTCGGGGTCAGGTTGAGGAATGGGTAGCCGCATTCCAGAGCCGCCCGGGCATAAATCAGGGAGGGTCGGATCGCTCCCCCCGAAATCCGTCGCTCCCAATCAACCTCGTCCGCAAGCAATGCCTCTTTCTCCAGTGCACGTGTCTCCGTCGAGCAGGAGAGAACCACCAGCCCGCGCTCGCAACCGATGGCCGCCATCGCGGCTTGCAGCGAATTCCGAACCCTTTCCAGGGCGCTTCCGACATCGTCCGTCGCAAGCACCCGGCGCGGCTCCAGCCCCGGCGTCGCCTCCTCCGAAAAAAGCCCCGGAAATAGCGGTATGCCCTCGAAAAAGGAGGCCAGCGTGCTGAGGTCCGCGGGTTCCAGAACCCCCGCCGTCTTCGCCGCCTCCAGGGCATCGGTTTCGACCACGTCCATTCCCGCGAAGCGTAGATTCTCCAGGGGTAGCAATTCCAGCGCCTCCTTCAAGGGGATACGATTCGCTTCCGGATCCCCGGACAAAGGCCAACTCCCCAGCTCCGACAGGCATCCAAACCCCGGACGCATCCCCCGACGCACCAACTCGATCCCCCCACAGACCGTCGAAGCCACCGCCCCAAATCCAACAAACAGTATACCTAGCGGAGCATCGATGGACATTTCGAAACAATAGGCACCCCCATCCAAGGTGCCAGCAAAAATTTTATCCTTAAGAAAGCCCTAAGATGAGGGATCTCAAGAGGTTAGGAATACCACTGCCCTTCCCGGGTAACTTCCCCCGGCAGGAACCCAACGACCCTCGCATCGCCTGTTCAAACGGACCGCTGACCCCGGCGCCGAAGCCAGAAAACAAAGCCAAGGCTGATTCCCCCCAGCGCCA
>CAYQKH010000313.1:0-2097 GCA_964417945.1 uncultured Opitutales bacterium | reverse complement strand
CGTCCTCAGCACCATCCACACCAACGACGCCCCCGGCGCCCTCACCCGCCTCATCGACATGGAGATCGAGCCCTTCCTCATCGCCTCCTCCGTCGAACTCATCATCGCCCAGCGCCTCGTCCGTCGGCTCTGCCCGCACTGCGGGCGCCCCGCTCAACTCGCCCCGGGATACCTCGAAAGCTGCCTCACCGCCCTCCATATCGATCCCGCCGAGGCCTCCCATGCCGCCGGAATCCTCGAGGCCGCCGGCTGCGAGCGCTGCCGCTCCCTCGGCTACCAGGGCCGGATCGGTATCTTCGAACTGCTTCGGGTCTCCGACGCCATCCACCGGCTCATCGTCGAAAAGGCCTCCGCTCGGGATATCCGCTCTCAGGCTATCCACGAAGGGATGCGGTCCCTCCAGCAATGCGGCTGGGAACAGATCAAACGGGGAACCACAACCCTCTCCGAGGTCATGCGCTTCGCCGAAATGAACGAAAACGGAGACGCTCCCTGATCTCGATTCGGGGGATCCTCTCGCATGCCTGCCTTCCAATATAAAGCAATCGACGCGAACGGAAAATCCGTTTCCGGCACCCTCGAAGCCACCGACCGCAGAGGCGTCCTCCGCCGACTCCAATCCATGCAGGTCCGGCCAGTGCGCGTCGACGAACTCAAAGACCGGAAACAATCCCTCTCCCGCGATCCGGATGAGGCCTTCTCCCCCGATAGCGCGGCTCCTCCGGTCGATCCCCCTCAGCGCCGCATCCGGCTCAACCTTCAATCGAACGAGGCCCTCGGTCTCAACTTCCTTAAACGCCTCCTCGACCTCCACAGCAGCGGCATGCCCCTCGGCGACAGCGTTCGCCTCCTCAACCAGCGCATTACCGACCCCCAGCTCAAGGAACTCGCCCAGGCCCTCTGGCGGGAACTCAGCGAAGGCCGCCCTCTTGCCGAGGCCCTGCGCACCCAGCCCAAGGTTTTCAGCGAATCCATTACCTACGTCATCGAGGCCGGGGAAGCCACCGGACGCCTCGTCCCCATCCTCGAGCGGATCGTCGCCCACCTCGAGGAAAAGCGCGAGATCCAGCGCAACCTTATCCGTGGGATCTCCTACCCCCTCTTCCTCGTCGCCGCCGCCCTTTCCGTTGCGGCCTTTCTCGTCTTTTACCTCCTCCCTCGCGTTCGTCGCATCCTCGCCTCACTCGGCGGGGAAATGAACTGGGCCATGTGGGTCCTCATCGAGGGCTCCAACTTCCTCCTCAAATTCGGGCCCTTTCTCCTTCTAGCCCTCGCCATTCTCCTCGTTGCCGCATTCCAGTGGCGGCGCACCCCCAAGGGCCGTCTTTCCTCCGACGGGCTCCTCCTCCGCATCCCCCTCCTCGGCCGCATCTTCCTCCATTCCGAGTTGTTCCAGATGACCAGCCTCGTCGGCACCCTCGTCGGCAGTGACATCAATATGACCGAAACCCTTCGCCTCACCGAACGCACCATCCGCAACCGCGCCCTTCGCATCCGCTTCCGCCTCGCCCGCACCCAGGTCAACGAGGGGCTCTCCCTCTCCCAGGCCTTCAGCCGCAACCGCATCATGCCCCCCCTCTCCCTCGATATCCTCTCCGTCGGGGAAAATACCGGCAACATCGCCCACAGCCTCAACGAGATCAGCCTTCAGTTCCGCCGCGACCTCGACAACCGCCTCCGCCTCATGACCACCGCCATCACCTCCGGTGCCATGATCCTCGCCTTCCTCCTCGTCGCCCTCGTCGCCTTCGGCATGGTCACCAGTATCTTCCAAGTCTCCAAATCCCTCTAGCTGGCGTCCACACCCCAAGGCATCGATGGCAAGCATCGAGCCCTACAGTCCCACGTAGGCCGGTGCTTCAGCCCGGCCCTCGTTTCCACACCCCCCCTTCGTAGCCTGTAGCCTCAACTCGTCCATCCCCCAAAGGCATCGATGACGAGCATCGAGCCCTACAACCCAACGTAAGGCCGCCGTCTCGCCACGGCGTATCGCAGAGTAGCCGGGCACGTCACGCCGTATCAACGAGAAGGCGGACACGTCACGCCGTATCACCAAGAAGGCGGAAGCCTTGTGCGAAGGCGGGACTCCCGACCCCC
>CAYQKH010000312.1:0-2120 GCA_964417945.1 uncultured Opitutales bacterium | reverse complement strand
TCTTCGCTGATCGAGCGCTGATCTTTTTAAAGTGAATTCGGAATAAATGTGCTGAGGATAGAGCGGTTTGTGGCCGTCCTGCAAGCAGGAGGCCCTACGGGGGGCTTTTTCTCACCAGGGATGAGCGGAAAAAATCAAATAGTGCCTGAGTCGACAAAGAGGTTCTGTCCGGTGATGGACTTTGCATCATCGGAGAGAAGGTGGGCGACCATGGCGGCGACGGAGTGGAGGCTGGTGGAGCGTCCGAGGGCGGTGCGGCGGTAGATCCGGTTTTTCTGATCGTCGGAGAGGCTGCCGCTCATCTCGGTTTCCATGAACCCGGCGACGATGCAATTGGAGCGGATGCCGCGGCTGCCCCATTCCCGGGCGGTGTTTTTAGAGAACGCTTCGAGAGCCCCTTTGGATGCGGCATACATGGCGAGGCCCTTGTAGCCGGTGTGGACGCTGATGGAAGAGATGTGGACAAGGCTGCCTTCGGTCTGGTGGAGGAGCATATTCCGGAGAACGCCCCGGGTGAGGCTCATGGGCGAGTAGACGTTGACGCGGAACATCCGCTCCAGCGGCTCAAGCTGGAGGTTGGTGATGAGGTCGTCGTAAGCGAGGGCGGCGTTGTTGACGAAGCCGTGGATGGGGGTGTCGAGGGGGAGAAAATCCTGAAAGATCGAATGGGAAGCGGATTCGGGATCGGAGAGGTCGGCCGCCTGGTGGTGGAAGCGTTCGCCGAAGTCGAGGGAGAGCCGTTCGAGGTCCTCGTTCCGGCTTCGGCTGATACCGTAGACGGTGTATCCATTGTTGAGGAGGGTTTTGGCGATTTCGAGGCCGAGACCCTTGGAGACCCCGGTGAGCAGGATATTCTTAGCCATCAGCGTTGGAGTTTCCCAGTTCGGGTTTGTTGGATGGAGTCGACGAAATGAACGAGGCGGGGAATTTTGTAGGGTTGGAGCCTGGTTTCGAGGAAAGCCCGAATCTCTCGTTCTTCCGGGGGTTGGCCCTCAACGGCGACTTCCGCGATGAGCAGGTTGCCAAGGACGGGATTTTTTTTACCGGAAACCCGGGCCTCGTGGACGGATGGATGGGAACGGAGAATAGCTTCCACTTCGTGCGGGTTTACCTTATAGCCTCCAACATTAATTTCCTCGCTGAGCCGTTGGAGGAAGCGAAAGGTTAGGGGATCTTCCGAAAGGATTTCAACCTGATCCCCGGTGGGGTACCACTCGTCTTCGAATGGGAAGAGCCCCAATTCTTCTTTGCGGATATGGAGTTGCCCATTGAGAATTTTCAGTTTGTCTCTGGCCTGCGGACTGGGGCTGAAGATTTCGCCATCGGCGATGAGGAGGGTTCCGGCTTCGGTCGAGGCATAAATATTTCGAATTCTGGCGTTCGGAAAAACCGCTTCGAGGCGAGCTTGAAGCTCCGGGTCGAAGCGTTCCCCTCCAAAAGACACCCTTTGGACCGTGGGAAAGGTCGAGCCCCGGCGAAGGAGGAGGCGGAAAAAGGTCGGGGTCGCCGAAAGATGGGTGATAGAAAAGCGCTGGATCCGGTCCTCCACGACTTCGGGCGGGTGGCCAAAGAGGTTGATGATGGGATTCCGGTTCAGGGCGGCTTGAAAAAAGACCTGAAGCCCGGCCATATGGGTGGGGTTGTAGGCGAAACCCCAGACATCGTCGGCATGCTTTGGAGAGCGTTTCACCGCCTTGATCAGGTTCTTCAGGGGATGACTTACCTTTTTCGGTCGTCCGGTAGTACCGGAGGTGAAAATGGAGAGGTGGGCTTTTTCGGACCTGAGGACCTGCTCAACCAGGGCTTCCGGGGAAGGACAAGGTGTTGCGGTTTGCAGGAAGACCCCGGATTCCGGGCGTAGCGTTGATTCCCCTTCGAGAAAACGATCAACCTCCTGAGGGGAGAAATCGGCGTCGACCAGGATTAGGGATTGTTCAAAATAAAAGGCCTGGAGGAGGGTTTGGAAGACCCGGGCGATTTCCCGGGTCTGGAGGACAGGAACAAAACGAACCTCCCCTGAAAACCCGGTTTGGAGGAGGTCCGACCAGGTTAGTGATCCTGCAATCGGATCGTGAAAAAAGAGGCGCTCAGGGGTCATTTTCCAATTTGGAAAGGATTTC
>CAYQKH010000311.1:0-2127 GCA_964417945.1 uncultured Opitutales bacterium | reverse complement strand
CGGGCCGCAACGGATGGCGGCCTGGGTGCCGCCCACGTCCTCGGCGCGCAGACCGTGACGGCGACCGCCGCACCTCCTGGCGGACGATCGTCGACGACAAGCGCGGCGTTCTTTTCGGCGTGGACGACGGCACCGGGATCGCCGCCGTCGATCCCAACCTCGCGGACCTCGTCCTCGACCGGGAAGCCCGCGCCCATTCCGGATTTTTCAGCGAAGCCCCCTCCCACCTTGAGTCCACCCTCAACAACCAATACGGGGTCTCCACGAAGAATTGGATTTTCAACAAGGACCTCCGCTTCACCGAATCTATCCTCAGCCTCGGCGAGCAATTGTATGTCCTCGGGGAGGTCAGCCGCCAGAGCGCAGACGACCCCGTCGTCTTCTCCAAAGGAGTCGTTCCCTTCATCGTCTCCGATAAGAGCCAGGGTGCCCTCCTCAACCGCTTTCTCTGGCAGGCCGTCGGGTGCTGGGTCGGCGCGGTTGCCGCCCTCGTCCTCGCCGGCTTCATCGCCCAATCCTTTGCATGAGCTTGAAAACTTGTCTGAACCTTGCCGGCGAAGGCTTGATCGCCGTTCTCGAACCCGGGGCCGGATACGTCCCTACCGTCGGATATGAGGTCGCCCACGACGTCGGACGCTGGTGGGACGCCATCCTCCGCCTCGAGGCGGCCACCGGCTTCGCCATCCCGGCGGATGCCGAATCCGCCGCCCTCGAAAACCTGAAGCTCCTCATGGATAACCCGGATCACCTACTCATGAACACCGAGCGGGTTCCGGCACCCAAGAACAATATCAAGCGCAACCCCCACAACTACCGCGAAGCCTTCCTCGCCCTCAATGCCCTCATCCGCTGGCGCGACGACGACTGGGCTCGCGAAAAGGCCCTCGCCCTCGTCGAATCCATGGACCGCTGCCTCAATGAAGAGGGGCGGCTGGATTTTTCAAGGTCCAAATTGTGGGGCCAGATCCCCGAGACCCCGGACATCAGCCATCTGGAACTGGGAGATTCTTGGTTCGATTCCACCCCCACCTCCGGACGCGCCCTCGAAGGCCTCATTCCCCTATATGAAACAACCAGAGAACCGGCTGTCCTCGCTCTTGCCACTCGCATCGCGGAATTTCAGTATCAATCGATCACCCGCTTCGACGGTCAACTTCGACCGGAATTCCTGGATGCCGGCCACCAGGGTCACAACCATTCCTACCATGGCACCCTCAAAGGGCTCCTTCGCTACGGTCTCTTAACCGGTCGCAGCGGTTACGTGGCCGCGGTAAACTCGACCTACCGCAACGGGATTCGCACCCGGATCGTCCACCGGTCCGGCTGGACTCCACACGACCTCGGGCAATACCGCTTTACGAATGAGGCCGGCGACCCCGTCGCCGACCCCGCCTCCGCCGGCGATTCTGCTCAAATCGCCCTTTGGCTCGCTACTGAAGCGGGTCAGACCGACCTCCTCGACGATGTCTACCGCCTCGTCGGCTTCCGCCTCCTCCCCGCCCAGATGACCCGCGAGGAGTGGGAATCCCAACCCGAAGCGGAACGCCATCCCCGCGACCTCGGCTCCTGGAGGATCCACCCCTGCCCCCATGCCAACAAGGGCACAACCCCCGATGTCCACGCCGCCGTCCTTCATAGCCTCATCGATATCGACCAGACGCTTCCCGACCTCTCGGAACAGCTGGAAAACCATCAGGAAGAACAGGAATGGGAAGAACCGATGCCCTCCGGAAAAGTCTATTCCTTCCTGGCGGTCGGGTACCATATCACCCGCTGCTCCCCCACCGAGGAACCCCTTCCCTACTATCCGGGCTAGTTCAACCTCCCCCTCTCTCCCCCCCCAACACTCTCCCTCCCCATCCTCATCCCCATCTCCCTCTCTCTCTAAAAACAAATAACCCTTAACGAACCAAACCATCATCCTCGCTCACAAGAAACTTTGAGGGAGAGGAAGAGGAAGATAAAGAGGGAGAGTAAAATAGCCTTCTCCCTCCACCCCAACACTCCCCCTCCCCATCTTCATCCCCATCCCCCTCTTTCCCTAAAAAACAAACAACCCTTAACGAACCAACCCATCATCCTCGCTCACAAGAAACTTTGAGGGAGAGGAAGAGGAAGATAAAGAGG
>CAYQKH010000310.1:0-2129 GCA_964417945.1 uncultured Opitutales bacterium | reverse complement strand
CGTGGTGACAAAGAAACTCGAACCAGTCGTCGCACTCAACGTCGCTATCGCGCCGTGAGTGGACACATCGTTCGTGCGCCAAGCGAAGCTTGGTGCTTCTTGTCCGGTGCAAGTCCGGACGTTTTAAAGTAATAACCAAACAGAAACTACCGATCCTCCTTCGCTCTTCGAGGCACGGCGGGACATGGTGTTGCGTTGATGTCAGCTAAGTCATTAGAAGGATTGCTGCTCTTGGAGGCAGAGCCCTGGGAGCCGTCCGTTTTCGGATCTCTTGGGATGGCGAAACGGCTTCGACGAAGCGTACACCCGTCTTCGCCGAAGGCTACGCCGTGGCACGGCAGGGAAGCATGCAGGCCGCAGGGGATTCGCAGTCCCCAAAGGCAATTTAGCCCCGTAAAGAGTGCAGAAGCAGGAGGCGACGCGGTGAACGTAGCGGAAGCCAGCAGGCCGATGAGCGTGATGGGTGAGGTCATCGGTGTTCCTGCCGGGGTTCGAAGTCGTGGTATGTATGCAGAGAAGCATCAGGAACTTGGGAGCCTGTCCACCTCCTCGAAAGGGGTAGAAGTAGCCAACTAACGGAAGGCATTCCGATGGGAGGGCAGGAGTCAGACCCGCTGATAGTACTCCGAGGCGGTAGGACCGGCCACATGGGGAAGCGGCGGGCTGGATGGTTACCTGAACAAAGCACACACCTTGGCGAGAACGATTGCCTCGCCTCGAAGCTTGCCTTCGACGCGGTGTCCCGCACCCTGTTCAAACTGTCGCTGCGCGACCATTCAGAGGAGCCCTGTGCGGTAGTATCGCACGCAGGGATCTGCGAGAGGGCTGCCCGGTGACGGGCAGTCCTATTTCTATGCAAAAAGGAAATTGAGATAAATCAAAGAAGAATTAGACTGTGAGACATGATACGGGAATATATTCAGCGGGGCATGGAAACGGCTACCTACGAGCTTTTACCCGATGACGAGGGCTTCTACGGGGCAATCCCCTCATGCAGAGGCGTTTATGCATCTTCCGAGACCCTCGAAGGTTGCCGAAAAGAATTAGAGGAAGTCCTGGAGGGTTGGATCCTTGTTCGAATTCACCGCAATCTGGAAATTCCGGAAATTGACGGCCTTGGAATTAAGGTAAGCTCTCAATCTGTGGCCTGATGCCTCCCTTAGGCCCCAGCAAACATCGGGACCTGGTCAAAAACCTGAGGTCGTTGGGATTCGAAGGACCCTTTTCCGGAGGAAAGCATCCTTATATGGTAAAAGGTGATTTGGTTCTCACGATTCCCAATCCTCACAAAAGAGACATTGGAATGAACCTGCTCACCAGAATCCTAAGACAGGCAGGGATTGATAAGGACGATTGGGAAAACCTATGAAAAACGAACAAATCGCTCCTCGCAACGGTGCCAGTCATCCCGCCTGCGGGGCAGGCGAGCTGCCTGTCAGCGCACGTGCGCTTAGCGTTTCGCGAAAAAATGAAATGACCACAGATACATCAGACCAAGATTCTGTTCAGATGCAATGTCACGTTGCGACTCGTTACAGTCAAACTGGCTATCGAGACCTTTCTAAGATTGTAGACGCCTCGGGGTATCACTTCAAAAAGAAGAGAATAGGAAAAAAAGAATTTGAAACTGAACTTAGAGAGCATCCGGGATACATCGAAGACTGGTTGCTTTGGTCAGCCGATAAGAGATGGACTCCAGCTTGGTATTCTACGGAGCGGGATGGTCGTTATACAGTCGGCTACTACTCAAAAGACGCCTCTGAAAGAAAATTGAATAAACCACGGATTACACAGAATGCACGGATTCTGAGAGACCGACCGAGACCCATCTGTGCAATCTGTGGTCAAAAAAAACAAAATTGAGGGTAGGAAAAGCACTTGCTGGATCCGGTCTCACTGGGCATTCTGGAAGCCATATCCAGTCGGATCTGGCCAACCCCATTTACGCCGCCGGAAATTCCGAGAATTACCACTAAACCTAAACCCACCGGGTGGGGTGCCAGTCCTCATCGTTAGCGAAAAAGGAATGAAAAAATCTCCCCCTGTCCGGAAAAAGGAAAAAGATACTATTCATTTCATGGATTCAGCAATTTTACGTGAGAAAGCTTTAAAGCTTCCGCCCTATGATC
>CAYQKH010000309.1:0-2177 GCA_964417945.1 uncultured Opitutales bacterium | reverse complement strand
TTGCCAGGGGACGCGGGAGATTTGCTCCAGATGTCGTGCTTGACGATCGAAGTGCGAGGGAGCGTAGGTTTCTACGTGACTGAGCAACTGAGAAAGGAACACACGGCATGTGGACAAAAGGTTGGGAGGAAGTCTCTTTTTCAAAACAAAGCCATTCCATGCCTAGATAATCTTTTACCTTTGCTTCTTCCTCCCAACCGGTCTCCCGCGTCCCACCTCCTAAAGTTCGACCACGGAGTGACTTACCCTCGCCTCCTCCGCCTTAAACACCATCGTGTGCCCGGTGACCGAATCCTCCAGCGCCGTCGTCGACAGCGACGGCGCCTCCCCTCGCACCACTTTGAGGAAGTCCTCCACGAGGCGGAGGTCTCCACCCCCGTGCCCACCGGACAACCCCGTCGTGTCTTCACGAACATTCACATCGAACAGGGTCTCGGAATATTTTTCGGGCGTGCTTAAATCCGGCTTCCGAATTACAAAGGTTCCCTCTTCGAAAACCCCCTGCAGCTCGCCGAGGGTTCCCAGCAGGTGAAGGCTGCGGCTCGGCTTGGCGGTCCCTCCGACCATGTTTAACGTGGCCGTGGATCCGTTCGCGAACTCGACGGCCACCGATTGGTGGTCGACGATATCGTTGTCGCAGCGCCAGACACAGCGCCCGAAGGGATGATCGCCCTTCAGCTGTTCCCGCTTCTCCTCCATGCTCAGCGTCGGAGCCTCGTCGCGGAATTCGTTCCAGGCGTAGTAGCTCCAGAGCCGGTCTTCTCCGAGGTAGAGACGTCCTGCGGAGTACGGGCAATCCGGTTCGATCTCGCAGTCGACAAGGCAGCGTTCCCCGGAGCCTTTCGGTGCCTGCTCCTCCCGAAAATGTTGACGACTTCCAAAGCTGCTCACCCGTTTCAGCGGGATGCCGGAATTCATCCAGGCGATCAGGTCGAGGTCGTGGCAGCACTTTTGCAGGAGAAAGGTTGAGCCGCTTCGCTCCTCGTTCCCCCATTTTCCCCGGATAAAAGACGAGGCGAGGTGGTGGTAGGACACGTGCTCCACCGCCTGGATATTCATCAACTCCCCCAATACACCGGCCGCCACTTGCTCACGGATCGCCGCATAAAACGGGGCGTGCCGGAGCACGTGGCAGATGCAGACCTTTCGGTCGAACTCCCGGGCCGTCTCCACCAGTTGCCACATCTCCGCCTCACTCACCGCAATCGGCTTCTCCAAAAGGAGATGATAACCCGCCTTGAGCGTGGGCAGGGAGGTGTTCACGTGCTGACGGTCCATCGTCCCGTTGATCACGAGGTCGCCTATCTTCGGGCCGCTGACTAGTTCCTCAACCGATCCGAATACGTGTTCCTCCGGAAACCCATATCGTTGCCGGATCGCCTCACCGCGGCTCCGGTCAGGATCTACCGCTCCTACGATCTGAAGGTCTTCCGGGTGATGCCGGGCATACGTGGCATAAAGACGAGCCCGGCTGCCCGCCCCCACGATCACCCCCTGCAACGGTTTTTTCGACATAGCACCGTAGTTTGCCCCAACCGTCCTTCGATTCAATAATACATCACCGTGATCCCCGGCTTTGTGGCCTTCAACTGTTCCACTCCTTCAGGCGTAACCAGCGTTCCCTGCAGCTCGATGTACCGCAGCGGGAGCCCCTCGAGGTAGGGCAGGACGCCGTCGTCAACCCGGGTATTATCCAATCCCAGCGAGCGAATTTCCATCCCCTCGAGGTATTGCAGGTCCGCGTTCTCGATCAGGGTTCCGCCCAGAATCAGCGTATCCAATGGCAGGTCTTTCAAGTGCACGAGCCCCGGTCCCTCCACAAGGCTCGACCGGATATAGAGCTTCTCCAGCGGCAACCCCACGAGATGGCGCAAGCCCGCATCAGTGACATCTACTCCGTCGGAAATCGCCCGGGAATCCGCACAGAGATTGAATTCCGTCACTTCCGCAAAGGCCGGATCCTGCAGGACCGCAAGGTGCTCGTTCCCGATACGATTCCCCGCAATCCGGTTGTCCGACAACCAGAGTCGGTCTCCGCTCCGTTCGCTCTTGAAGTAAGCCAGCACGGCCTCCGTATCCACCGCCTTTGCCCGGGTTAACTCCATGGAAAAAGAGAGGCTCTGCAGGCTCTCGCGGACCCCGGGTAGAAGCTCGGAAAAGGTCGGCTCCAAGGCCTC
>CAYQKH010000308.1:0-2263 GCA_964417945.1 uncultured Opitutales bacterium | reverse complement strand
CGCTGGAACGCCGCCGCCTGGTCGAATTCAAACGGATATTAAAGCGATGCACCATCCCCCGCCTTTTGCCGAGCTTCGGGAGCAATGCTGCGAAGCAAACCAGTCGCTCTACCGGCTGGGAATTGTCGATCTAACCTTCGGGAACGTCAGCGTTGCGGACCGCTCCTCTGGTGTCTTTGCGATCAAGCCGAGCGGGGTTCCCTACGAGGAGCTGACGCCGGAGCAGATCCCCGTGCTCTCGCTCGACGCGGCGATCGACCCGAAACGCCGATTAAATATTGAGTCGCTCCGGGTCGAAGGGCACCTCCGGCCCTCTTCCGATACCGCGACGCACCTCAATATCCTGCAGGAGTTCCACGAGGTTCAGGCGGTCGTGCACACGCACAGCCGCTACGCGACCGCCTTTGCCCAGGCGGGGATGCCGATCCCCTGCCTCGGGACCACCCACGCCGACTCCTTTCACGGGCCCGTCCCGGTGACCCGCCACCTTTCCGGGGCGGAGGTCACCAGCGACTACGAGTGGGAAACCGGAAAGGTGATCGCGGAAACGTTTTCCGAACAGGACCCCTTTTCAGTACCCGCGGTCCTTCTCTATGGGCACGCGCCCTTTGTCTGGGGGCCCACTCCGGAAAAGGCGATCGAGACCGCCTACGCTCTCGAAGTGATCGCCGAACTCGCCTGGCGGACGCTTGAGCTCAACCCCCATGCCTCCCCCCTTCCCCGGCATGTCCTCGATAAGCATTTTTTCCGGAAGCATGGAAAGGATGCCTACTATGGGCAGGGGAATGGGTAGGGGTTAGGGGTTGGTGGCTAATTATTAGTGGTTAGCGGTTTGTGGGTTTTGGTGATGCTACGAGCGGAGGGATTGGTAAATTTAATATAAGGGGGAGGCGAGCACCTTTTATCGGATGGGGTCGAGCCGGTCGGGCTGGTTTACGTGCAGATGCGATGGCATCATCAGGAGCATGAAGACCCTAAGCCACGTGAACCAGGTCGTCGAAGCGGAGGCTTCGGAAATGCGTGAGCCGCGCTGGGAGCGAGGATTTCAGGAAGGGCTCCGCAGCCTGGCCCACCTTCGTGAGGTATTGGGAGCTTGCCGGAAGAGTAAAGCCTGAAATTGGACTTGGCCCGCTATCTCAAAGAGGCTCTTTAAACCCCTTATCGCTGGATCGCAAAGCATTTGTGTATGGGTGCGCCATCCTACGTAAATCCAAAGGGGTCAGTCCACGCAAATTCACAAAATCGGTTGACAATCGGTTGATAGGATGTCGAAGACTCGATGATGGCGCGGAAGTCACGGATTGAATACCCTGGGGCGTATTATCACGTCATCAACCGTGGAAACTACCGAATGGGGATATTCGAAAGTGAAGGAGCCCGTAAGAGTTTTTTGAATTGCCTTGCAGAAGTATGTGTTGCGCAAGGTTGGCGTTTACATGCCTGGGTTTTGATGAGCAATCATTACCATCTGTGCCTGGAGACACCGAAGGCGAACCTGGTGGAGGGCATGAAGTGGTTGCAGTCCACCTTTGCCAATCGGTTCAATCGTTACCGCAAGGCGAATGGGCATGTATTTCAAGGGCGCTACAAGGCCATCTTATTGGAAGGAAAAGCGGTGGGTCCGGTAATCCATTATATCCACTTAAATCCTGTGCGGGCGGGGCTGGTGACGGCAGTGGAGCTTCAGCAGTATACAGAATCCAGCTTTCACCCGTTGTGGTATCCTTCGAAGCGGTGGCCGTTTTTGATGGTGGACATGGCACTTAAGGAGGCGGGAGGATTGCCGGATACCCCGAAAGGTCGCCGTCATTACCGCGAGTATCTTGCGTGGTTGTCCGAGGACGATGCGGAAAGGAAGCACTTGGAATTTGAGACGATGTGCCGGGGCTGGGTTAAAGGTGGGAAGGAATTCCGCAAGGCTGTCTTGGACGATCTGAAAGAGGATGTGTATCTGAAAGTGGTGGAGGCGGAGGCTGAGGAATTGCGTGAGCCGCTGTGGGAGCGGCGCTTGAAGGAAGGTCTCGAGGTTTTAGGAAAATCGGAAGCGGAACTGATGAGTGCTCGCAAAGGCTGTGATTGGAAAGTGGCCTTGGCCCGACATTTGCGCGAACGCAGTCTGACTCCGAACCGGTGGTTGGCGGCTCGGCTGAACATGGGCACGCCGAAGTCCGTCAGCAGCCGGGTCAGTTTCCACAGGTCGGCCCGGCATGGGCCGGGCAGCCCGTGGAGCAAACTCAAAGTGTTGGAATGCGTGGACTGACCC
>CAYQKH010000307.1:0-2315 GCA_964417945.1 uncultured Opitutales bacterium | reverse complement strand
AGGCTTTGGCTGCTCCGCAAAGGTCTCCCCGCTGGGCGACTTCGGAAAAGAAAATGTGAGTGGCGAGGCGTCGGCAGGAGCGGGCGTCTTCGTTTGCAATCGCATCTGCCAAAAGGAGTTTGGCCAATTCGAGCCCTAATATGGCATCGGTGCGCAGGATCAGTCCCTGGTAGTCGTCGGCAAGTTCCCGCCAGGTCGGATCGGAAAAGCGGCGGAGTTCATTACAGATCGCCAGCACCGCCCGGGATTGAACCGAGGGCGGATTCATTTCGCGAAGACCCGCGAGGTGGTCGCGGTCGAGGCCGGTCTTTTCCTGCTTCTGGCGAGCCTGAACGAGGAGGGGCCATACGGAGACGGTCTTCGCCTGGAATTTCCCGACCAGAAGCGCGTCCCGGCACCACTTCTCGGCCTCGCTTGGATTGCCTTCTGCGAGGGCCAGTTTCGCCAAGCCCTGTCGCGCCCGACATGCTCCCTTTGGATTGATATTGACCGCTTCCTCCCAGAAAAAGCGGGCGGCCTCCGTTTCTCCGTTCACAAAGAAGGCCTGGCCGAGGCGGCTGGCGACGACACTGGGCCGGAGCGGTCGGGGCCCGATCGTTACGGAGCCCTTTCGCTTGAGGTAGGCGGGGGAGACAGGATGGTCTGCTTCAAATTCCTGCTGGCGTTCCAGTGCTTTTTCCCAGCACTGTTCTGCGCAGTGAAAGGCTTCCTCCGAGCGGACCGCACGGATCAGGCAACGGATCTCCGCGAGGTAAGGACGAAACCAGTCCCGGCGATCCTCTTCGGGCAAGGCCTGCCGGGCCTGCCGGTAATACTTTACCGCGCTTTCAAAGCGCCCGTGCTTGGCCTCGGAATCGCCGACAAGGGAGGCGATCTTCGCGATCCGACGCGGGTTCTGCTTCTCACGTTTGGCGAGACGGTCAAGCAGACGCATGGCCTTGGCCGTTTTGCGTTTCTGCACAAGGTCGCGGGCCTCCGCGAATTCGTAGGAAATTTTTTCGCGATGCCGGGGAAAACTTTCCCGGTCGTTCCGGATTCGCGACCGGCGCCGGAATCCCTTCTTCCGATTATCTTGACTCAATGGTTTTCCTCTCTCCGCCGGGTGGAGAACGGGCGCCGCCGGATTGGGACCGGCGGGCGCCCGCTGAGAGGGCAGATTATTAGGCCTGTCCTAATTGGCAGTTGGGTGTGCTCCCCCCGTCTTCGGGGACCACGGTAACCGCGACCTCTTCATACCTTCGCCTCAACGGTTTCGATTTTGAACGGGATCTGTTGATTCCGCACGCTTTTCAGGGCCTCCCTAGGGGTGGCAAAACGCGCCCGATGCATAAAGGCCCGGAAAGACGCCGTGTAGGCATACCCCTCGACTGGAGCGAGGCGGTAGGGCTTCCGAACCGAAACCGGCAGGCGGGCTCGCCGAAGCGAGATTGTTCCAACCACCGAGATGATGGCGATACCGGAACCGAAATTTTTAAGAAATTTCTTCCGTGTAAGCACAACTAACGTAAAACTTTAACATCAAGTTCAGGTCAAACTTATTAGCCATGAAAATTAACAATGTAAGTTTATATTATAAAAACTTAATTTTTGCCGTCCTGATATTAGGGACTTTGTGGAGGCCGCTTTATGGGATGCGCGTTGGAATATTCTATGCACTTGATGCGGATCTCCGGTCGATTACGAACCTGCTGGAGTCCGACCCGAAGCGCCTGCAAAACCCACTTGGAACGATCCATCACTGGAATAATCCAAAACAGGACATCTATGCCATCCAGATGGGCTCCGGATGCGTTCAGACCGCAATGACAACAGCGACCCTCCTGAACCGGACCTTATTGGACCTGGCGATTTCGATAGGTCCGGCAGGGGCGCTGGAACCCGGCCTTGAAACGGGAACGATCCTGAAGGTGGACCGTGGGGTCGCCTACCAGAAAGGAGATCCGGAGTCGCTCCCCATCCTGAAACCCGCCATCCAACCGGAGGTCTTGATGAAAATTCCCGGGGCGGCTCTCGCCTCCGGAGAGGCGTTTGTTCAATCGTCGGAAGAAGCCGTCAGCCTGGCTCAACTTACGGACTGCAGCCTGGTCGACATGAACCTCTTCGGGCTCCTCCATGTTCTCGAGCGGGCGCGGATCCCGAGTGTGCACCTCCGCATCGTCAGTGACCGGGCGGACGAGGCCGCACGAACGGATTTCCTGGCCTTTGTGGAGGACTACGACGGCGCGCTCGGGACCTTGGTCATCGAGCTCCTGGCGGAGTGGCCGGCGGACCCGACGGCACCGGGGAGCTACGAGGGGTTGCGGGAGCTGCTCGGG
>CAYQKH010000306.1:0-2316 GCA_964417945.1 uncultured Opitutales bacterium | reverse complement strand
GGGCGGTTTCCATCCCTACGTCTGGGCGGACGGAGATCCGGGAGAGGCGGTGACCGCGGAGGTGAGGGAATTGGAGGGACATGGGGCATTGAACCGGCTGCTGCGGTTTTCAGCACCGGAGGACTATTTCAGATATTTGAAAGAAAAGGGTTTTGGCGCGGAGTTCGAGGCGATGCGTTCGTTGGAAAGCCAGTATCTTCTGGAGAAGCAGGAACGCATGTTTGCGGGTCTGTCCTTCGGGGATCTCCGGCGGTTGCAGCTGGACATTGAAACCGCCTGTTCGGAACCCAGCGGATTTCCAGAACCCTCGCGAAAGGGAGACCGGGTGCTGGCAATCGGGCTGCAAATGGGTGAGGAGGTCGAGCTGCTCGAGTTGGAAGCGGACACGGATGCGGCGGAGCGGGAACTCCTAAAGCGATTTTCCGAGCGGCTCGCAGCTTGGGACCCGGACCTGATCGAAGGGCATAACCTGTTCAGTTTTGACCTCTACTACCTTTACCGCCGGTGCAAGCGGTTTCGCCTGCCGGCGAACTGGGGCCGATTCGGGCAGTCGGCGCAATACCGGAACAGTCGACTGCGCGTGGCGGAACGCTGGCTGGATTTTTCCCGTTTCGACCTGCCGGGACGGACGGTATTCGACACCTACCTGATGATCCAGGTTTTCGACATTACGACGCGGGACCTGCCCTCTTACGGGCTAAAGGACGTGGCCCGTTATCTCGGAGTAACGCCGGAGGACGGGGAGGGCCGGACCTACATCGAGGGGGACCAGATTCAGACCTTCTTTCAGACGGAGCGGGAGCGTTTTCGGGATTACCTCCGCGATGACCTCCGGGAAACTGCGGGGGTGGCGGAAGTGCTGCTGCCAACCTATGTTGCGCAGGCGCAGAACATGCCGTTGGTCTTGCAGGAGATTTGCCTGCGGGGAACAGCGAACAAGATCGATTCGCTGTTTCTGGAGGCGTATTTTCAGCGCAAATATGCTCTTCCGCTTCCGGAAGGAGGGGGGCAACCTTACGAGGGAGGGTATGCAAAAAGTTTCGAGGTCGGGGTGTACCGGCATGTGTTGCACTTCGACGTAGCCTCGCTCTATCCGAGTATCCTCCTTCTCCTCGACAAGTATCCAAAGGGGGACGCGCTGAAGATGTTTATTCCACTGCTCCGGTCCTTCCGAGAATACCGGTTAAAATACAAAGCACTCGCCCGTGAGGCGACCGACCCGGGGTTGCAGCAGGAATATCAGGCGCGTCAGGCAAGCTTCAAAATTCTGATCAATTCGTTCTACGGATACCTCGGATTCAGCGGAGCGCGCTTCGGCGACGCGGAGCTGGCCTCCGAAGTGACGGCCTGGGGTCGCGACTTACTCAAGCAGCTGATCGCGCAGTTCCAAAAGGAGGGCTGCACGGTGCTGGAAGCGGATACGGATGGAATTTATGTCAGCTCGGAGGCGGACTGGGTATCGCCGGAAGGATTGCTAAAACGGGTAAAGGCGGTGTTGCCGGAGGGGATCGACCTCGAATACGACGGTTCCTACCAGGCGATGTTGTGCTACAAGGCAAAAAATTACGCACTCTACGACGGGCATAAGGTATTGATCCGCGGGTCCGCTTTGCGATCCCGCGGGATCGAGCCCTACCTCAAGGATCTGACCCGTCATCTGATCGACACCCTTCTGGGAGTCCGGGAAGCCTCCCCGCTGGAGCGGTTGGCGGACTACGAAGCCCAACTGGAACGGCAGGCCTTGCCGGTAGAAGCATTGGCGAAGTCCGAGTATTTGAGCCAGAACCCGGAAGCCTACCGGAAAAAGGTGGAGCAGGGAGGAAAACCGAGAAGGGCAGCGCTGGAGGTGGCGCTTGCCTCAGGCCGGAATTATCGGATGGGCGACGCAGTTCGCTACTACGTCACACCTGCGGAAAAGGGGAAAACGGCGGCCTGGCAGCGGGCCCGTGCGGTGGAGGACTACGACGCGGAGGTAGCCCCCTACGATCCGAAGTTTTATCAGAAGAAGCTGAAGGACTGGTTGAAGCGCTACGGTGAATTTCTGGAGAGCCCTAGCGACCGAAAGCAGATGTTTCTGCAAGAGAGCTGAAGGGTTGGGAAATAGCCTGCCGAGGCAAAAAAAGAAGCGCCTCCCCGAGGGGAGACGCTATAATTTTCATAGAGGTGGAATGGTTTTAATCAGACGGTTTCGGTTACCGCAACCGATTTCCTGCGGTCGGCCACCCACAGGATGATGAAGTCGTCATTTTCGCCCTTATCCCAGACGAGCCGAAGGAATTCGGCGGGGTGGATATTGTTTTCTTTGAAAAAACGGCG
>CAYQKH010000305.1:0-2374 GCA_964417945.1 uncultured Opitutales bacterium | reverse complement strand
GGGGAGGGGGATGGAGAGAGAGAGGGGGGGTAGGGGCCGCTGACCCCAGTGGTCCGGGGATTGGTGCGGGGAAGGCCAGGCAAAGGGAGATTTTCGATTTTTCCGGGTTGAACATGAAACCGTTTCCTCCTGAATCTAGGAGAACGGCCTATTGAACAAACTCCAATCAGCCGAACCGGCTGCTATTGTGCTGAGTGCCTGAGAACACCGAACAAACAAATGAAGCAGAAAACGCAGAGCCGAACGGCTCGCCCGCTAAACCTTTTTCTCGGGTTGGCGACGGTGGTGGTGATTCTGGCGGGGATGAAGGCGGCGTCGCTGATCGTGGTGCCTTTTCTCCTGGCGCTCTTTATTACGATTATTCTGGCCCCTTTTTTCTTTTGGCTGCAGAGCCGGGGAATCCCCAGTGGTTTGGCCTTCGCGCTGATTTGCGTGCTGCTTCTCGGGGCGGGCTTCCTTGGGGTCGGGTTGATAAACCAGTCCATCCGGCAGTTGAACAGCAAGATCCCGGAGTATCAGACAAAGGCCTCGATTTATGTCGATGACTTCGACAAGTGGTTGAATTCGATGGGTATCGAGACCCCGGATAGCCGGATGGATCAGATATTGAATTCCGGAGCTCTCTTCCAGTATACAGGACGGGTGCTCGGCGCGGCGAGCGGGATTCTCGGGCAGACCTTCATCATTTTCCTCGTGGCGGCTTTCATGCTTTTCGAAGCGGCGATCCTGCCGGCGAAGATTCGAAGCCTGCCGAATGTAACACAGGATACCTATGCCCGTTTAGAGCGTTCGATCCTGGACGTCCGGCGGTATCTGGCAATCAAGACGATCATGAGCTTGTTGACAGGTTTTCTCGTCTTCGTCCTTCTGCTGGTCCTGGATATCGATTTTCCCATCCTCCTCGGGGTGACGGCCTTCCTGCTGAATTTCGTCCCGAATGTGGGTTCGATCATCGCGGCGGTTCCGGGAGTGGCGATGGGCTTGTTTGACCACGGCGTATCAACGGGTGCGGTCTGCATGATCGGCTACGTTTGCATCAATGTGGGAATCAGTAATTTTATCGAGCCTCGCTACATGGGGAAAGGTTTGGGGCTGTCCACTCTGATCGTGATCATTTCCCTGATATTCTGGGGCTGGCTTCTGGGGCCGATCGGGATGCTGTTGTCGATCCCGCTAACGATGGCCCTGAAAATCGGGCTGGAGAGCAGCCCGGACACGCACTGGATCGGCATCCTGATGGGAGGGTCGCCGACGAAGGCGGAGATGGAGCAGGCGGAGGAGCGCCTCTCCGCCCAGACGGAGGACGGGACAGGTCCACCCGATCCGCAGAAAGCGGAAACGGAGGGCGAGGCGGAACTGACGGATAAACGGGCAAAGGCTGCCAAAAAAGCCTCCTGACGGAAGCAATTCCCAGTTCAGGCTGAAGGCTCTTTCAGGTGGGGTTTTTCTGCAAAATCCACGTAGCCGAGGAGTGTGCGGATATCGGAAACCCTTTTATATCGGGTCACCCGTTCAAGGATATCGCGCTTCCTGTCGCTGATGGGTTTGGGTGGTTGAACCTGAAGGGTCTGGATGGTTGGGCCGCCATCATCGCTGCCCCAGCGCCAGTTGTAGTCCTCGGGTTCACTATAACGGTTGGTTCCCTCGGTTTTCTCGGAGCCGATAAATTCAAAGAGGCGCTTGGTTTCAGAAAGGGGATCGGTGATGAGGTCCTCGTAGCGAATCCAGGTGACATTGGGAAGATTGCGTTGGGGGCCGAATTTGCGGTGGATCCGGCGGTAGACGCGCGACCAGTATTCGTTGGCGAACCAGTGGTCGATGAAACCGGGGAAGACGGGTTCAATCCCGCCGAAGCTCATTTTCCGAATAGAGGAGACGACGTGGTGGACATCCCGAGTGAGAACGATGATTCGCCAGTTTTTCACGCGGGGCACCTTGGGATAATTATAGGCCTCCTGGAACCAGGCCGGTTTTTTGAGGACGAGAATGGGGTGGTCGCTCAACTTGTGCAGCTGGCGGATGTGCTTGGCCTCTTTAATCTTGTGAAAGTTGAATTCCGGGATGTTGGAGACATCCGGAGCCTCGGCTAGAAGGGCCTTGAGGAGGGTTGAGCCCGAGCGCATGGTGGAAAGAATGAAGACGTAGGTCTTTCCAGATTTCGCCATCTAGAAAAGGAGACAGATGAAACGGTTTTATGAAAAGGAAAAAACAGTGCCCTGCGTGCATTGTTTTTTCCTGGATCCGCTACTCGGATCAGGGAGGTGGACCCTAAGAAAAGCCTCCCGTTAAGGAGGCTTCGAAAAGGTGGTACACCCGGAGGGAGTCGAACCCCCAACCTTCTGATCCGTAGTCAGACGCTCTATCCAATTGAGCT
>CAYQKH010000304.1:0-2390 GCA_964417945.1 uncultured Opitutales bacterium | reverse complement strand
CAGCTCCATCTCCGGCACCCTCAATTTCGCCCTCGGAGCCCATTTCGGCATCGAAGGAGGCAACTGCGGCTTTGTCAGCGCCTGCACCTCTTCCGCACACGCCATCGGCTACGCCCTCGAAGATCTGCGACAGGATCGCGTCGAAACCGCCATTATCGTCGCGGCCGAGGACCTCACTCCCGAGAGCCTCCTCCCCTTTGCCGGAATGCGCGCCCTCAGCACCCGCTCCGAAACCAACACCAGCCGCCCCTTCGACCGCGATCGCGACGGATTCGTCCCCACCGGGGGGGCGGTCGCCATCATTCTCGAACTCCGGGATCAACCCGAAGGCTACGCCTGGTTGCGCGATTGGCACCATTCTTCCGACGGCCATGACATGGCCATTTCCCACCCCCAAGGCGAGGGAATCTTCCGGGCCATGAGCGGGCTTGCCCGCCGTTCCGGCTTCCACCCCGGAGACCTCGACTACATCAACGCTCACGCTACCTCAACCCGAACCGGCGATCGCTCCGAAGCGATTGGGATCTCCCGCTTCCTCGGAGAATATGCCGTTCCCGTCAGCAGCACCAAGGGCATTACCGGGCACGGCCTCTCCATGGCCGGCGCCATGGAGGCCGCCTTCTCTGCCCTTATGCTCCGCCACCGCTTTATCGCCGGCAATCCCCACCTCCAGATACCCGACGAGGCCGCATCCGCCCTCAACCTCCCACGGAAATCCCTCGAGAAACCCCTCCAACGGATCATCAGCAACAGCTGCGGCTTCGGCGGAAGCAATGTCTGCCTCCTCCTCGAAGCCTCCTGATCACGCCTTTTCGTCCCGGACTTTGTCCGGCTGACGAAAAGAGCGTCGCGCCGTAGCCTTGAGCCCGCCGAAAGAAGCGAAGGCGGATCCGACCCCCGCCTTCGTCCTTTAAAATCCATTCCGCTTCCTCTAGACTGCTCTTCTATGATCTGGATTTGCATCATGCTGGGTGGCGCCCTCGGGGCGTGCGGACGCCATGCCGTATCCATCCTTACCCAGGCCTGGGTCGGCGATGCCTTCCCCTGGGGCACCCTTTTCGTCAACACCAGCGGATCCCTCGCCATCGGCTTTCTCTTTTTCCTCACCGAGTCCGGCGGACCGTTCGATGTCGGCGACCCCATCCGGGCCTTCCTCCTCACCGGCGTCCTCGGCGGCTTCACCACCTTTTCTGCCTTTTCCCTTCAAACCCTCCAGCTTTTGGAAAGCGGCCAGATTGGGCGGGGCCTCTTTAATGCCGGATGCAGCATCGCCTTCTGCCTTGCTGCGTGCGCCCTCGGAATCGCCCTTGCACGGGCCATCCCATAACCCGGCCGCCCCTCCAACAGGAAACGCCCCAACGCCTTGACGCCTTTATGCATGTAAATCTGAAATGGACCGCCGCCTTCCTCCTTTCGCCCATCCGGCAGATTCCTCTTCTGCTCCTCGTCACCCTCCTCGGGTTGACCGCCTGCGGGAAGGCCGAGACCTCCGAAATCCCGACCTCCCCGGACACTCCGGCACCGGCGGAATCCCCACCCGCCTTTGAGCTGACCTTCGATAACAACCCCATCGACCGCAAACTCGGCAGCCGGATCATGAGCTACGCGCCCATCCTTAAGGACGCGCAGCAGGCCGTCGTCGCCGTCTACACCGCCGAGGTCGTGCGCGTCGTCCGGCGCAATGGCCCAACCTCCATGGAGGACTACCTCCTCCGTCGCTTCTTCGGCATGCCCGCTCCCCAACAGGGTCCCATCACACAGGAGGATATCGAAGAGCGACGCGTCCCCCAGGGCGTCGGTTCCGGCGTCCTCGTCTCCCCGGACGGATTTATTCTCACCAACAACCATGTCGTCTCCAATCAGCGCGGAGAGAACGCCGATGAGGTTCTTGTTCAACTTAACGATGGACGCGAATTCCAGGCCGTTATCGTCGGCCGTGACCCCCGCACCGATATCGCCGTCCTCAAAATCGAGGGCGAACCCTTTCCGTCCGTCACCCTCTCCGATAGCGACCAGACCGAGGTCGGGGACATCGTCTTCGCCATCGGGAACCCACTCGGCGTCGGCATCACTGTCACCCAGGGCATCGTCTCCGCCACCGGCCGTGCCATCGGAATCTACGGCGAGGAGGGATACGAGGATTTTATTCAGACCGACGCCTCCATCAATATGGGGAATTCCGGTGGCGCCCTCGTCGATATCAAAGGCCGCCTCGTCGGCATCAATTCCGCCATCCTTTCTCGCTCCGGCGGAAATATCGGCATCGGCTTTGCCATCCCCACCAACCTCGCCGTCGGCATTGCCCGCCAACTCGTCGAGTACGGCGAAGTCCGCCGGGGCTATCTCGGGGTCACCACCGGCGATCTCGACCCGGACCTCGCCGAGGCCTT
>CAYQKH010000303.1:0-2411 GCA_964417945.1 uncultured Opitutales bacterium | reverse complement strand
GTGACAAGTCGGCGCGATCCGTCTTCGCCTATTCAGGCTACCCCGTGACAGGGCGTGGCAGAGTCTTCGCTTTGCTCCGAGAGGGGGAGGAGGAGGGGGATGAGGATGGAGAGGGGGTGATGGGCAGGGACCGCTGACCCCAGCGGTCCGGAATTGGGCAGGAAGGCGGACGAGTGGGATCACTCGTCCCGACCTGTTGTTGAGTATTTTTGGTGAGTCGGGAAGAGGGAAATGGTTCGGGTATTGTTTTTATTGGTACAAACCGCTAAGTTGTGCTCTAGAGGATTATGAGTTTCACGCAAGATATCGGCCGGGCCTATGAGATCGCCTCGATTTTGATCCAGTATGGGTTCGGCGACGCGGTGCGCCGGTTGGGGTTGGGAAAGGTGCTGACAGAGGCGGGAAAGCTTTTGAACTGGCAAAGCCTGGAGAAGCACACGAGGCTGAGCACGGGGGAGCGGATCCGGAATGTGTTAGAGGAGTTGGGGCCGACCTTTGTGAAGCTGGGCCAGATCTTGTCGACACGGGTGGACCTGTTTCCTCCGGAAATGATCAAGGAGTTGGAGCGATTGCAATCCCGGACGGCAGCGGTGCCGTTCGAGGAAGTGCGGGAGCAGTTGGAGGAGGACCTGGGGGGACCGGTAGAGACCCTTTTCAAGCGTTTTGACAAAAAGGAAAAGGGTTCAGCCTCGATTGCTCAGGTCTATCACGCCGAGCTGCATGATGGAACACCGGTGGTGGTGAAGGTGCGGCGACCTAAGATCAAGCGTCAGGTGGAGGCGGACCTGCGCCTGATCGGTTACATGGCACGTCTGGCGGACAAGGAGATGCTGGACTTGAAGCTTTACCAACCGCGGGCGATGGCGGACCAGTTCAGCCGCAGCTTGGAGCGCGAAATGGATCTGGCGCAGGAGTGCCGACACGCGGACCGGGCACGGAATTACCTGCGGGAAGACGGCCTGATGGTCATTCCCAAGGTTTATTGGGATTACACGAGTGAGCGGGTGAACGTGCAGGAACGGATGGAGGGTTTTCCCGGATTCGATGTGGAAGGATTCCTGAAGACCGGTGGAAACCCGGTGAAGATTGCGAGTGACGGCGCGCAAACGGTGGCCCGGATGGTGGTGGAAGAGGGCTTTTTCCATGCGGATCCTCATCCGGGAAATGTTTTTTACCTGAAGGAGGACCGTTACGGGCTGGTGGACTGGGGGATGGTGGGACGCCTGACCCGGATGCGGCGGGACCAGTTGGTAAACCTTCTGAGCGGAATGGTGAACCGGGAACCGGAAGCGGTCCGGGATATCCTTCTGGGTTGGAGCCTGAGCGACGAGGAGGAGATGAACGAGGAGCACTTGATGGTGGGGGTCGAGGAGTTCCTCGATAAATACCACAGCGTGCCCCTGGATGAGATGGATATGGCAACAACCTTTTACGACCTGACCCAACTGCTGCGGGAGAACCGGATCGCCCTGCCTGCGGACCTGGCACTGGTCTTCAAGGTTTTTATTACATTGGAGGGCTTTGGGCGCCGTTTAAACCCCTCTTTTGACATGGCGACGGAAGCCAAACCGGTCCTGAAGCGGGCGATACGCAACCGTTATCGTCCGAAGGAACTGTGGCAGCGGGGGCGACGTCTGCTCAAGGAGACGTCGGACATGGTGGTGGGACTGCCGCGTGAAATCCGGCAGGTGAGCCGGACGATCCGCAAGGGGAAGGTCCGGATCCAGCTTGATATCAGCCAGCTGGACGATTTCGGGCAGCGGGTGGACGACGCGGCGAGCCGGGTGTCCCTGAGCTTTATCACGGCGGCATTTATTCTGAGCACCTCAATTGTAATGTCGTTGGGAGGCGGGCCGGCCGTTTATGGGGTTCCGCTATTTGATTTATTAAGCTACGGCGCGATGATCGGTGGGCTCTTCGTCCTGATTTCGATTTTGCGATCGACGCGGAGGAAGAGGAAGTAGGGGTTGCGGGGTTCCGCCGTCGCCTTTGAGGCTTTGGCGCGACAGGGGAAGGTAAATTCTTCGGGTCGCCGCATGAAGCCGCTCCTACGGGTCGAGGGGTTCCACCTTCGCGCGAGGCTACGGCGGACGAGAAGCCCTCTCCTAGAGGTTTAGGGCGCCGGTGAGGAGGAGGAGGGCGAGTTGGGCGAGGCCGACGACGAAGCCGAGGACGGCGCCGAGGCGCTCGATGGTCTTGAACTCGTGGCGGGCGACCTCGTTGACGATGGCTTCGAGTTTATTGACGTCGAAGGAACGGATGCGTTCCTCGACGAGAGCCTTGACGTTGAATTTCCCCTCGAAATCGTCGGCGATAGATTCGACAACGGGTCCGGCTTCGCGAAGGATTTCTTCCTGTGCGGAGATTTCAATCTTTTGGATTGCTTCGTCGTTGATCATGCCGCCAATAAA
>CAYQKH010000302.1:0-2413 GCA_964417945.1 uncultured Opitutales bacterium | reverse complement strand
GTTCGTCGGGGTCTTCGTCGAGGTTGTAGAGGAATTCGCCGAGTCCGGGGTAAGTGGTGAATTTCCACGGTCCTTCGCGCAGGGTGCGCAGGGGCGGTTCAGGAAAGCGGACGAGGGCGCGTTCGCGGGTGTGCCGCGGGGCCCGGCCGGTAAGGACGGGGCGCAGGGAATGGCCTTCCATTTTCCATGCCGTTTTCGCATCGGCGAAATCGCAGAGCGTTGGGGGCAAATCGAGGAGGCTGACCAGCGAATCGGCATCGACCCGGGGCGGTTGTCCGCCGAAGGCCTGCGGCACACGAACGGTCAGGGGCACACGCTGGATCTGTTCGTAGGGCACGGGGCCCTTGAAGCAAAGCCGGTGATGGGCGTCCATGTCTCCGTGGTCGCTCATGGTGACAATGACGGACTGGTCGTAGAATCCGCGACGCCGGACGAGATCGAGGATTTGCCCGAGCCGGTCGTCGTAACTCTCGACGCAAGCGCGGTAAACCTCGCGGTAGCTTTTCCACGCGCGTTCGTTGTCGCCCATCTCCAGGCGGTAAGCCGTGTTCCACTGATGTTTCGCGAGCGCTTCCTCGTCGACAGGGGCGGTCGCAAAATCCTGCTTATACCAGGACTGGGGCAGCCGGGTATCCTCGCGCGGTGGGGGCTCCTCCATGAAGCTGCGTCGATAGCCGCTTTGCGGATGAATCCAGTAAACGCCATGCGGCTGGTCGAAGCTGACGAAGAGCGCGAAAGGCTTCTCGGAAGTATCGACCTGCGCGAGGTAATCCAGGGTGAAATCACGCACCTGATCATCGCTGAGCGGACGGTTGGGCTTTTCGTATTCGTTGTAAACCCCCTGCTTGTAGTTCCACCCGGCGGTGGCGTCGGGATGTTCCTTAAGATGCCATTTGCCGATCCAAGCGGTTTGATACCCGGCCGCTTGTAGGGCGGGCGCGAGGGTGGTGTGTTGCAGTTCTTGTCCGTTGTCGCGGACGCCGTTGCGATCGGCATTGAGCCCGGTCAGAAATGCCGCGCGGCTGGGAGAGCAGAGCGGGGTGGTGCAGTAGACCGTCTGGAAACGGGTCGCGTCAGCGGCAAACGCATCCCAGTTGGGGCTGTCGTAATAAGGATCGACGCACCCGACCGCCTGGTAGTGCTGCTGGTCGGCGATGATGATGATCAGGTTGGGTTTCGGTGTGTTCATAAAATGTTGCCAGCGAATAATGGAATGTTTGTCGAGGGTATCGTTCAAAGCGCCTATAATAGAAAAAAACGGGGCGGTGAATTTCTTCACCGCCCCGTTTAATCGCCTCCCGCCCCCCTGGGATATCATCCACCCGGGTGGGACAGGGAAATTGTGTCAGGAATGCCGACGGCGACGCCGAGCCACGAGGCCAAGCGCAGCGCCAGCGAACAGCGCGAAGGTGGATGGCTCGGGAACCTGGGTGATCTCGAGGACGCCGATGAAGTTACGATCCTGACTGTTTCCGGTAAGTTGCGTCATCGAGAAGCTGATCTCTCCGCTGCTATCGGCAAGAATGCCGTCCAGCGACAGGACCGGCCCACTGTTGCTCGGTGCAGACCACGGGGCGGATGTCAGGGCGTTAGAACCGGTGATGGTCATGTCTGCGGTGTTATTAGCCGCTCCATCTTTGGAACCGTAAAACCGGAAGTTAAATTCCTGACCGGGGGTCAGGCCGGTAAGCGTGGCGAACTCGACCGGCGTCCCTACTCCGGCCAGCAGAACCTCCAAGCTCGTGGTGGTGACCGCCGTTGGGAAGATCCCGCTGGGGGTCGAATCCGAGCCGTTTGCGTTGAAGCTCCCCATATTCTCGGTCGTAAAGTCCCACCCAGTCGAGGCACCCGTTTCATCGAGCAAGGAAATGGTTCCATTCGGACTGGCGGAAAGGACGTTGTTCCAAGTGGGGGGATCAGGATTGAAGGTGGTATTACTGAAGTTAATGAGCGTGGCTGACCAGCCCATGGTTGGCAGGAGCACCATAGCCGCGAAGGTGGTGACGAGCAGTCTCGGGCATCGGGAGGATGTGGGTTTCATAATTCAAGCAACTTACCGCTCCGGTGACGAAAAAAGAATGTCCTGCCTGACATAAAAAATGTATTGGATGAGATATGGCTGCAAACATTCTGGCCTCCGCGGCCAATCTCCATACCGTGCGGGGGGTGGTGTATTCTTCCAGCGCATTGTCGGCTCTGCCCCACCTCGTCGTGGCACTTCAAAAGTATCCGGTGGGCGCTCCGCCCGATGGATGCCGGGGTGGGCCCGGTTTTGGGGCAAATTATGTGATGAGCGGGCGCGGCACCTACCGGGATCATGGAGGGCGCGAATTTCCGTTGATGCCCGGCTCCCTCTATTTTCGGTGCGGCCGGTATCCTCATGAAACCGCGTGGGAGCGAGAGGAAAGCGTCA
>CAYQKH010000301.1:0-2416 GCA_964417945.1 uncultured Opitutales bacterium | reverse complement strand
GGGGGGAGGCCAAGTCGGGAGTCCCGCCTTCGCACAAGGCTTCGGCGTGGCACGGCGGTTGGGCAGGGGTCGGGGGTCTGGGGTTAGGAGTCGGGAGTCAGGGGTCGGGAGTCGGGAGTCGGGAGTCAGGGGTCAGGGGTCAGGGGTCTGGGACAGGAAGGTGGATGGAGCGTTCGGGTGTGGCGATGGCGAATCTATTGTCTTCGAGGGAGACGTGGGCGGTGTGGTGGGGGAGGTGGATCTTCCATCCGGAGGGGGTGGGTTTCCAGGCGGAGGGCGGGTCGGCCTGATGGGCGATGGAGAAGAGGGTGAGGATGCGGACGGAATCGGAATGGGTCCGGGCCTGGACGTAGTGTTCGTGACGCTGCTCGAGGGGGTCGCCCATCCGACCGCGATCGAAGGGCGGGTGGTAGGCCTGTTCCCCGGCGGAGATGTCGAGGGATTGGTCGTCGAGGGCGACGATGCGGGCGGTGAGTCGGGCGGGGCCGCTGACGACGCGGAAGCGTCCATCGGGAAGGGGTTCGTTGCGGTCGGCGGTGTGCCAGCGCAGGGTGATCGGCAATCTGTTCGGAAGCCGGGCCTCATCGAGGACGGCAATCAGGCCCGGAAGGAGGTGGATGACGGAACGGCGGACCCAATCCGCTTCCGGGTAGACCGGGGAGAGATCGATCTGCCAGGCGGCGCCGCGGGTCGGGTCGAATTCTGTGTGGGTGAAGACGGCGGCAGCGGAAGGATCCATTTCCCGGTCGTCAAACTGGAAGAGGTTGTGCGCGCGGACGGAGGCGTTGTAGTAAGCGCGTCGGTTTTCCCGGAAGAAATCCTCGGGGTAGATGGAGGGCGCTCCGGGATCGGTAATGAGGCGTTGGCCGAGGGCGTCGATGCAGAGCTGTCCGCAATCGTCGTTTTCATGGTTTTCCTCCCGGCCGGCCTTCCCGTAAACGACGCAGGGTGTGGACCGGGGATCCCAGTCGGTGCGGCTGCTGATGCAGCCTCCGTGAGCGGGGAAGGCGCTCCCGAGGGGGGAGCCGGGGGCGGGCGGTTCCGGTTTCAGGGTGTCGTCGAACCAGAGGAGGGCCCGCGGGTCGGGGGTGGTTTCGGCGTGCTGAAGGTAAAACCATTGGAGGACAGGGTCGCGGGTGGCGGCGGCGATGGCGGCAACGTGTTCGACCCGGGGTGGGGCCTCGACCTTGGCGTCGCCAAAGGCGGCAACGCGGCCGGGAGGCAGGGTGAGGAAGCGCATCCAATGGCAGGTTTGCGGGAAGGGTGGACGGGCGAGGTCATTTTCCCCGCCACCGGTATGGTAGCGGTAGGCGGCAAAGAAGTCGGCGGGCAGGGAGGTGGCGTTGGCATAGGCGACGGATTCGTTGAACTCGCCGTCCGGGCCGTAGATTTCGAGGTAGGCGCGCATGCGGGGGAGGGCGTAGAGGACAAGGTCGCCGGAACCGGGGTGGTCGCTTCCGAGCGCCATGCCGGCGACGCCGAGCCCGCCGACGATGCAGGTCAGCCAGTTGTTTTGCACGGTGGTCCAGAAGGCCTCCTGTTCGACGGACTCCCAAAAGGGCCGGATGGCGTAGCGCTCCAGGCCCTCGCGGATCCAATGGCGCTGGTCCGCAGTGAGGGAGGGGTGGAGCCAGTCGTAGGCGAGGCCGACATCGTGTGCGAGCATGCCGGTGCGGAGGTCGGCAGGATTGCCGGGATGTGCCTGATCCCGCCAGGCGGGCCAGGAAGCGGGGTCGAAGAGGATTTCGAGTTGGCGGATGACGCACTCGCGATAGTCGGCCTCCCCGGTAATGAGGGCGGCGAAGGCTCCGGTGAGGAGGCGCTGTCCCACGGCGTGACATACCGTGTAATCGGGGTTGGCGTGTCCGGCCTGGACGGGGTCTCGACCGGGAAATACCGATCCGGGCAGAAGGGGATCCTTGCGGCGGTCGCGGTCGGCCTTTTCGCGGAGCTGTTTCCACAGGTTTCGGCTGTGGCCGCGGCGAATGGCATTACGGACCGATTCGAGGGAACGAAGTCCATCAAGCGGTTCAGCGGTGATGAAGAGGGAAGGTCTCATGTGGGGGAGGTCGGAGGTCGGAAGGCTGAAGTCGGAGGGCGGAGGACGGGGGGCGCCCTTCGACGCGCGTTGCTTGCTCAGGAAACAATGCTGTCCGAGATACCCTGGGATAACTCATCTTGCTGCCGACGACGGTTTTACTCTGAGGTTTTGCTTGATTGCCTTAAAGAACAGCTCGATTTGCCGTCGCTGTTTGTAAATCTCCGCGATGGTGGCCGCACTCAAGTGAAGGCGGTTGGTGAGCAACTCCATATGCTCCTGTTTCTCTTCAATCCAGACGACGGCCTTGTGATCAGTTCCTTTGATCCGACGTCCCACCTTTAGGATACTCAACTGGCCAATGTGATCAGAGACAAC
>CAYQKH010000300.1:0-2486 GCA_964417945.1 uncultured Opitutales bacterium | reverse complement strand
GGCGGGCGGCGAGGTGTTCGAGGAGTTCCCGGGCGCCGGGGAGGAGGCGCAGGCCGAGGGTGTACTCCTCGCGGATGACGGCGTTGAAGTGGAGGATGGCCTCCTCGATGAAGGCGTCGCCGAGGAGGCGTCGCATCGTGACGGGGACGGAACCGCCGACGGTGCGCTTGACGGTCTCAAAGGAGGCGGGTTCGAGTCCGAGGGCCTCCTGGGTTTTCCGGTAGGCGTTGTAGATGGCCTCGAAATGGTCGACGAGGGTGCCGTCGAGGTCGAAGAGGAGGGTGGGCATTTTTGGTTTGGTTAAGGTGGGAAGGTATTAAGGTAGGAAAGTGTTAAGGTGGGAAGGTGGTGGGTGAATGGGAAACAGTAAGCGGTGATGTGTGAGCTGTGAGGGGTAGTTTGTAAGCGGTTTGCTGGGTGCTGTAAATGGGTTGTTGTTGTGGTGGGGAGAGGTAGGGGGCCCGCCTTCGCTGGAGCTACGGCGCGGCGCTCCTTTCGTCAGCCAAGCGGAGCTTGGGTCGAAAGGGCGAGGATTGAGGGGTTGCAACGGGGGGGTGGGGTGTGTCATGAATTCCGTGAAGAATCGATGCCGGAGTCGACACACACACCAGCGGTGGAAATGGAGCGGGAGGGGGAGACCATCGTGGTTTATATGCGTGGGGACTGGACGCTGGAAAATTCGCACCCGGATTACCGTGAGTTGGAGAAGCGGGCATTGGGGATACTGGAGGGAGTGGAGACGATCTGCCTGTGCGGAAAGGGGGTGGGTGAGTGGGACACCTCGATTCTGCCGTTTTTGCAGGGTGCGGAGGGGTTCACGGGGCCGCGGCACCTGCGATTGGACCTTGGGCGGATGCCGGAGGGGGTGCGGGAGCTGTTCAACCTGGTGCGGGCGGTGCCGGAGGCGGCAGATGTGCAGCGGCACGAGAAGCAGCGGAATCCGTTTTTCCTGATCGGAAAATGGGTGGAGGAGACGCGGAAGGATGCGGACAGCTGGTTTGAATTCATTGGTGAAATCGCCCGGGCGGGGGTGCGGGTGGGGACGGGACGCGGGCAGTTCCGGATGCGGGACTTTTTCCTGATCCTGGAGGAAGTGGGTGCGCGGGCGTTCCCGATCGTGACCCTGATCAGCTTCCTCGTGGGGTTGATCATCACCTTTCTGGGGATCGTGGTCCTGACTCGCTTTAATGCGGAGTATTACGTGTCCTACCTTGTGGGTTATGGCATGCTGCGGGAGATGGGGGCGCTGATGACGGGGGTGATTCTCGCCGGCCGGACGGGGGCGGCGTTTGCGGCGCAGATCGGCAGCATGAAGGTAAACGAGGAGCTGGACGCGCTGCGGTCGGTAGCGGTGGACCCGATCGAGTTCCTGGTCCTGCCGCGTCTGATTGCGATGCTGCTGATGATGCCGCTGCTGACGATTTATGCGGATATCATCGGGATTATTTCGGGTGCCCTGGTGGCGTCGGAGATGCAGGATATCGCCTTGCCGATCTTCGCGAAGGGTCTGAAGGAGGCGGTGACGATAGCGGACTTCGGACTGGGGATGGTGAAGGCAGTGGTTTTCGGGGTGATCGTTGCGCTGACCGGGTGCCTGCGCGGCTTCCAGTGCGGGAATGACTCAACGGCGGTGGGGAAGGCGGCGACGTCGGCAGTGGTAACGGGGATCACCTTAATCGTGGCTTTCAACGCACTGATTGATTGGATCGCGGCACTGTATAATGTTTGAGGAGAAAAAAATCTTGATCACGGTGGAGGGGCTGACGATGGCCTACGGGGATTTCGTGGTGATGCGGGACCTCGACTTCGAGGTCAAGCGGGGGGAGGTGCTGGCGATCATGGGCGGGAGCGGATGTGGGAAAAGCACCTTGCTCAAGCATCTGATCGGGCTGAAGGCACCGGCGGAGGGGCGGATCCTTTACGGCGACACGGACTTTTCGCATGCCGGGGAGGCGGAGCGGGAGCGCATTATCCGTCGCTTCGGGGTGACTTTCCAGCAGGGTGCACTGTGGAGCAGCATGACCCTGGAGGAAAATGTCGCCTTCACGCTGGAACAATACACCTCCCTGAGTCAGGAGGAGATCGCCCGGTTGGTCCGGAGCAAGCTGGCGCTGGTCGGGCTGAGCGGCTTCGAGGACTACTACCCCTCGGAGATCAGCGGGGGGATGAAAAAGCGGGCGGGGCTGGCCCGGGCGATCGCCCTGGATCCCGATATCCTTTTCTTTGACGAGCCCTCGGCGGGGCTGGACCCGATCAGCTCACGGCGGCTGGATAACCTGATCACGCAGCTGCGGGACAGCCTTGGGGCGACCGTGGTGATCGTTACGCACGAGCTGGATAGCATTTTCAATATTGTGGACGAGGCGATCTTCCTCGACACCGATGTGCGGACGATCAGCGCACGGGGAAATCCCCGGGAGATGATGGAGAATCCGCCGAATGAGAATGTGCGGAAGTTCCTGAATCGGGTGGTGGATTGAGGGGGG
>CAYQKH010000299.1:0-2523 GCA_964417945.1 uncultured Opitutales bacterium | reverse complement strand
TGGGCCGGGCAGCCCGTGGAGCAAACTCAAAGTGTTGGAATGCGTGGACTGACCCCTTTTTTCGGGATTGTCTTTTCGGGTCCAAATGATTGAGTAATGAATTATCCGCGGGCGTAGCTCAGGGGACAGAGCAGGGGTTTTCTAAACCCTTGGTCGGGGGTTCGAATCCCTCCGCCCGTACCATCTGGTCATCAGGAGGAAGTTGGAGGTAGTAAGCAAGGGAAACTTCAGTCAGCTTTAGGCCCCGAGGGAAGATTTACCGTCGCTTATTCGACCTAACCCAGTGAGGGGAAACGGGTGAATCTGGAGCCGCTGGAACTGTAGGAATGGGCGGATGGGATTTTTGAATCGATCCGGATTTCGAGCGTCCCGCCCGGGGAGAGATGCCCGCCGATGTATTTCGTGTAAAGAAGTCTGGGGGGCGAGGAGAATTAATGGATGAGTAGAATCCTACGATGGTGGATTCACCATTGGTTTGGAAAGTGAATGATCGCTTTGGACAATCTGTCCATGAAGCATGAACGGGCGACGCGCAGGGTGTGCGGGGTGGATAGGAAGAGTGTGCCTTATTCCACCTTTTTTTTGCTGAAGGGAGGCGTTTCGGGTTCCAAACTCCCTTCTCATGAAACGCTGGATGTGGATCGCGCTGGGTGTGTTGGTCTTGCTGGGGATCCTGGCGGTGCCGGGCTACGCTTTGTTCAAGACGTGGCGGGCAACAAACCTGGCGCAGGAAGCGTTGGCCCTGGCGGAGGAGCCGGATGGGTTGGAGCGGGCCTGGAAGAAGGCGAGCTCGGCCTACTACCTCGCGGCGGACAACCTGACGGTGGTGCGGGCGCTGGCAGAGGTTTATGAGATGGCGGATCCGGCGCAGGCCCTGGAGCACTGGGAACGGGCGGTGGAATTATCGGAGGGAGCGGAGAAGGATCGGATCGCGCTGGCGCGGGTCTCGCTGGCAATCGGGGATTTGGAGCGAGTGGAGAAGCAACTGGAAGCACTGCGGGTAGGGGGTGAAACCAGCCCGGAGGTGGCGAAGCTGGAGGCGCGGGTGGCCTCCCAAGGCCTGCAATTCGGGAAAGCGCTGGACGCCCTGGAGCCCTTTCTGGAGGGCTCGGATGAGGCGATCCACGCGCTCTACCTGCAGGCGAGCCTGGCGAGCGAGGACGCAGCGGTGAGCCAGCGCGGGCTGGACCATGTGGTGGAATTGGCAGGTAGGGACGACGACCTTGGACTGGATGCGCTGCGGTTGTTGCTGGGCTTGAGGGAGAAAAGCGGGGGGTTGGTAACCTTTCTTGAGGAGCGGTTGACGGCACACCCGGGGATCATCCGTGAAGACCGGCTGTCGTGGCTTGCCTGGAAGCTGCGAAGTGGCCTGATGGAGCCGCAAGCGGTGGTCAACGCGGCGCGCGGGGAGTTTGATCTGGAATCGGATGAGGAGCGGATTGCGCTGGCGAAGTGGCTGAACCGGAACGGGTTCGCAACGGAGGTCACGCGGGTGGTTTCCGTGGAGGCGGCGCGGGAGCGGCGGGATCTCTTCCTCGTCCTAATGGATGCGATGGCGGTACAGGGGCGGTGGGAAGAAATTCGGCGGATTCTCGAGTCGGATGGGGTGCCGCTGGAGAACTACCTTAAGCAGGTGTTTCTCGCCCGCGCCTACTACGAGACCGGAATGGAGCGGCGGGCCCAGTTGGGGTGGAAGCGGGTGCACCTGGAAATTGCGAACGATCCGGTAAAGCTCTCCTTCCTGGCGAATTACGCCCGTCGGCTCCAGCTCTACGACGTGGCCCGCGAAGCCTACGAGCGGCTTTTGGAGATCCCGGTGAGCCGGCGGGAAGGTTACCTTTCGCTTGTCAAAATGGAGCGGGAATTGCAGGATACGGACCGCTTGCGAGGGGTCCTGGAGTCGATGCACGCGGTCTATCCGGAGGATCGGGCGGTGGAAAACGACCTCTATTACACCCAACTCCTGCTTGGGGAGTCGTGGGAGGTATCCCTGAGCGGGGCGCGCGCGCTTGTGGAGCAGAACCCGAACTACCTGTCGCATAAAATGACCTTGGCGCTGGGTCTGCTGCTTGGGGACCGTCCGGAGGAAGCCCTCGCGGTCTTCGACACCCTGCAGATCCCGATTCAGCAGCTCTCGAAATCCTACCGCATCATCCTTGGCGGGGTGTTGCGGGCGAACGGGCTCGGCGAGCAGGCGGATGTGCTGTTCCGGGGGGTCGATCCGCGCGGCCTGCTCCCGGAGGAGACGGAGCTTTTTGAGGTCTATGCCGCGGGTTCCGCCTTCGCGCCTTAGGCGGCTTCCGCCTTCTCTTTGATACGGCGTGACAAGACGGCGTGACAGGGAAGCTCCTTCCTACGGGGAGGGGCGGGGTCGCGACATAAAGTCGCTCCTACAGGGAGGGCACTAGAAGCTGGCGGGTGGATTTTGGGGGAGGACGAGTCCGGGGTCGTTCGGGATAATCTCCTGCGGCGGGGGAACGGCGTCGCCGGGATCGAAATTTTCGGTGGCGAGGGCGGCGAACT
>CAYQKH010000298.1:0-2541 GCA_964417945.1 uncultured Opitutales bacterium | reverse complement strand
GGCATGGAGGGAGCGACCGCTCTCGGCTGGGTTCTCGTGGCCGCACTTTCAGCGATCCTCGCGTGTTTCAATACGGTCTGGTTGGCGACGGTGCGTTGGCTGATGCCGCGCCTTCATTACCGCAAGGTAGGTGACCGGATTCTCGGCATGATCGTTCTCGGGGCGGGCTGGGTGATTTTGGAATGGGTGCGCACCTGGTTTCTCTTCGGGTTTCCCTGGCTTCCGCTGTCGGCCAGTCAGTGGCGGAACCCGGTGATTCTCTCGATCGCCGCTTATACCGGGGGCTACGGGGTTTCGTTTCTTTTGATTCTGCTCAATATGGGGATCGGGCTCTACTTCTGGAAAATCCTCACCACCCGGAAGGGAGGGAAATGGTTTCATAAACTCTGTCCCGAATTCTACACTGCAATTGGGGCATTGCTCCTCTCCGTCGTCCTTTATGCGCAGAACATGCAGCAGGAAGGGCAGGTCGTGCCCGCTTTTAAGGCCGGGGTGGTCCAGCCCGATATCCCGCAAACCGTCAAGTGGGAACCGGGCCAAGCCCGGGAAAGCCTGGAGATCCTACAAAGGGAAACGATTTTTGTGAACACCCTCGATCCGGACGTGCTCCTCTGGCCGGAGTCGTCGACCCCGAACCCGGTAATCGGGGAATACGGCCTGCGCGGCTGGATCGAGGACCTCGTCCGCCATCTCGATACCCCCCTCCTGATGGGAAACCTGGCCCAGGAAGCGGGTGACCGCTGGTATAACGGCATCTTCGGAGTGGATCCGGAAACCGGCCTTTTGGATACCTACTACCGAAAGCGGAAACTGGTTCCCTTCGGGGAGTATGTCCCGTTTCGGGAGGTCCTCCCGGTCGGGAAATTTGTCCCCTTCGACTCCGACTTCCTGCCGGGGACGGATCCGACGATCCTGCAGTTGGAAATCAAGAACAAGACTTGGCAAATCGGCGGCCTGGTCTGCTACGAGGATATTTTTCCCGGACTTGCCCGCAGCCTGACCCTGGAAGGAGCAGAGTTCTTCTTTGTCGCCACCAACAACGGTTGGTATGGCGAAGAGGGCGCCGCCTACCAACACGCCGCGCACTCCGTGCTCCGGGCGGTTGAAAACGGCCGCCCCGTCCTTCGCTGCGGGAACGACGGCTGGAGCGGCTATATCGACGAGCGTGGACATCGCCGGGATATCTTCGTCAACCCTGAAAATTCCATCTACACCCGCGGAGGAAAAGTCCTGCAAGTGTATCGAAACCGCGAATACAGCCGCAGTTTTACGGTCTACTCACGCCTCGGCGACTGGTTTGTCTGGCTCTGCCTCGCGACAGCCGCGGGCGGGGGATACCTCCTCCGGAGGGAAGTGCCGCCCCCGGAGCCGGAAGATCCCGACGAATTGCCGCAAGTCGGGATTACCCGGAGAAGGCGGGTATAGGGACGGAAAGGACGGGGGGACTTAGGTCAGGATAACGACAAAGATGAGGAAGGAGATGGAGAGGGGGAGTTAGAAGGGGCCCGGCTACGTTGCTCTACGCCGTGGCGAGGGTGGCTTCGAGTCGGTCGAAGAGGGAATCGGTGGCCTGGTTCTCCATGACGTGGAGGTAGAGCATCGTGGTTTCGATGCTGGGATGGCCGAGGAGTTCCTGGACGGTTCGGGAGGAGGCTCCTGGGGATTGCCACAGATCGATCCTTCCCGCCTTCCCCGAAAGCGCCTTGAAGAGCGCGACTACCTCCACCTTCGCATAAACCACAGGGTAATATTTACGCGGGTTCGCCTCGATGTAGTCGCTGAAGTCTCCGAGATCCTGCTGCCGCACTTCGCGGGCAGACCCTCCTTTTTCAGCCACGACAAATACCACCGCACTGTAATCGTAAATGAGCGCCGCTGCGCCACCGACAGGCCTTCCGCCGATTTCAATCCTTCCTCCCAGTGCTCGTTCGTCAGGCGCTTAACCGTTCAACCACAACTGTTTATCTATCCCGGTCTATTGGAATTGCCTTCCCAGTCCGGCCTGTTTAGGCTATCCATAAAGAGACGAGCAATACTGTTCGAGAGAAAAAATGAATCACCACGAAGAGCGCAAAGAGCACGAAGCAAATGAATTTGAGCCGCTTTCCCGTCAGGTGATCGGATGCGCGATCGAGGTGCATCGTTTTCTTGGTCCGGGCTTGTTGGAATCGTCCTATTAGCGTTGCCTGAGCCGAGAATTGGACTTGAATGGAATCGCACACGCGTGTGAAGCGCCCCTTCCGATTGAATATAAAGGAATATCCTTGGAGTGTGGTTACCGTGTCGACGTGTTGGTGGAGGGAGCTTTGATCATCGAACTTAAAAGCGTTAAGAGCATTGACCCGATCCATGAAGCTCAAATCCTCACCTACATGAAGCTATCGGGAATTCAGACAGGACTCATGTTCAACTTTAATGTCACCAAACTAAAAGACGGCATGAAGCGATATGTCCTCTGAAACCCTCTTCGTGTCCTTCGTGCTCTTCGTGGTGACAAAGAAACTCGAACCAGTCGTCGCACTCAACGTCGCTATCGCGCCG
>CAYQKH010000297.1:0-2559 GCA_964417945.1 uncultured Opitutales bacterium | reverse complement strand
CCCGGTTGTGTTCCCTTCACCCTTAAAACACGTGGGATCCCCGCCTCCACCTTCCAGGTCGACCCCCAGGAAAGCAGCCAGATGCTCTCGGCCCTCCTCCTCGCCGGAGCCGCCGCTTCCGGCACCGTGCGCCTTCAGGCTACGGGTGCTGGCTTCCGTAGAGCCTACATCAACCTCACCCTCGGCGTCCTTCGCGACTTTGGAGTCGAAGTCGAAGCCTCCCGTGAACGCGACGCCTTCACCCTTTCGCCGGGAATTTCCGGGCCGCGGGAGCAGACTTACGCCGTTGAGCCCGATGCCTCCTCCGCCAGTTATTTCCTCGCCGCCCCCCTCGTCGTGCCCGGAACCCTCACCCTCCTCGGGTTCGACCCGCGCACTTCCCTGCAGGGAGATACTGCCTTTATTGACGTCCTGAAGGCTTCCGGCTTGCGCGCCGAACCCGGCCCAAAAGGCCTAACGGTCTCCGGCGACGGGCGCATTCACAAAGCCTGGAGCGGGGATTTCTACGAGTTCTCCGACACCTTTCTTACCTATGCCGCCCTTGCACCGCTTTTCCCCGAAACGATCACCCTCACCGGGCTTGAGCACACCCGCCGACAGGAAACCGACCGCGTCGCCGGCATCGCCAGGGAACTGAGAAAGTGCGGGGTCGGGGTCGAGGAGTCCACGGACGCCCTAACCCTTACCCCCCGCCACCGACGCGGAAATCCACTTGCGCTAAACGAGCGCCCGGTGATGATAGAGACTTACAAAGACCACCGCTTCGCCATGAGTTTCTCCATTCTCGGCCTCCACGACCGCCATGCCGACCAGTGCCCATGGCTCGCAATTCGCGACCCCGTCTGCTGCGCAAAAACCTTCCCCGGTTTTTTTGAAACCCTTCAAGCGCTTTACTCAACGAGTTCTCTCGCCGCCCCATGAATGAAACAGACTTTAAAATTGTCGCCCTCGATGGAGGCGCCGCTTCCGGAAAGTCCTCCACCTCCCGCGGGGTGGCCCGGAAGCTGAAATTCCTCTACGTGAACTCCGGGGAGTTCTATCGCATCCTTACCCATTTCTTTCTCGAGGAGGGGATTCACTCGAAGAATTTTGAGGAGATCGCTTCCGCCCTTTCCCAGCTCAAATTCGAGAGCCGAATCCAGGACGGCTCCGTCGTCTGCTTTCTCGATGGCATCAAGCCCGCCGAGGAGGACCTCCGCAGCTCCGCCGTAAACGCCAATGTCTCGCTCTACGCCGCGCGCCGCCCGATCCGGGAATTCCTTCTTCAGCCCCTTCGCGAACAAGCTGAAGCGGCCCGGAAGGACGGTTTCAATGGCCTCATTATGGAAGGCCGCGATATCGGAACCGTTATCTTCCCCGACGCCGACTTTAAATTCTTCCTCTCCGCCAGCGAGGAAATCCGCGAGCAGCGGCGGCAACTCGAAGGCCAGATCGACCTCGTCCTCCATCGGGACCAACTCGATTCCAAGCGAACCGCCGCCCCTTTCGTTCCCGCCGACCGCTCCATCCGAATCAATACCGACGAACTCGACCTTCAGGAAGTGGTCGACCTCGTCACTGGAATCATCCTCACGGGTAGAGTCCCCGGCACCCTCACGCCGGGGCCCTTCAGCGGTCCCGCTCCCGAAACCGGGCCCGAATCGGACTGCTAGCGGCCGAATTCACGCCCCTTCGACGGTTCGCCGCAAACCCTCCCAGATCCGTTCTGCTGCCTCCAAAGCATTCTCCAGCTGCCGAGCCGTCACGTTGAAATGCCCCATTTTCCGCCCCCGTCTGGCTTCCCCTTTGTCGTAGAGATGAAGGTGCGCCCTCCCATGCTCAAGAATCGGGGACCAGTCCGGCGGGTTGTCATCGGGCCAGAGATCGCCGAGAAGGTTGGTCATGACGGTCGGTTCCCGTAACTCCAGCGGCGACGAGGGCAACCCTGTCACCATCCGCACCAATTGCTCAAACTGGCTTCGCGCACAACCATCCTGCGTGTAGTGCCCGCTGTTGTGCGGGCGGGGCGCCATCTCGTTGACGAGGACCCGCTCGTCTGCGGTTACGAAAAACTCCACCGCAAGCAGCCCGACCACTTCCAGGGCCTCCGCCAGCTCCCCGCCAAGGGCCTCCGCCTTACGCCGCACCGCTTCTGAAATCCGCGCCGGAACCAACGACTGGTGCAGGATGTGATTCCGGTGCCGGTTCTCCGAGACCGGGAAACAACCACCGAAATTTCGCAGTCAAAGTCCACCCAAGCTTCCACAACCGCAGTCGGCGGTCGGCCCAGCTGCTCCCAAACACGCCCCGGTTCGAGCTCCTCCCGCCGCGCGATCTTCTGTTGGCCCTTCCCGTCGTATCCGAAGGCGGCCGTCTTCACCACCAGCGGATACCCGAGCGCCTCTCCGGCCGATGCCAGTTCCGCAGCGGCGGTCACCTCGCGAAACGGCACATGGGGAAAGCCGCCCTCCCGCAGGAAACACTTCTCTCGCAAACGGTGCTGCGCCACCCCCAGAACGCGGCGGCCCGGCCGGACCGGGACCCGCGCTTCCAGCCGCTCCAGTGCCGCCGCCGGAATGT
>CAYQKH010000296.1:0-2574 GCA_964417945.1 uncultured Opitutales bacterium | reverse complement strand
ACCGATTCCGTCGTCCCTTGTTCCACGACCTCCCCGCGAAAGAGGACCACCAAGTCGTCCGCGAATCCATCCACAATCCCGAAGTTATGCGTGATTAGGAGAATCGACATCTTGAATTGGTCCTTCAGCGAACCCATCAAGTCCAGGATTTGCGCCTGAATCGTCACGTCCAGCGCCGTCGTCGGTTCATCCGCCACCAGCAACTTCGGCCGACACGCCAGGGCCATCGCAATCATCACCCGCTGCTTCATCCCGCCGCTCATCTGGTGCGGGTAATCCCGGTAACGCCGCTCCGAATTCCGAATCCCAACCAGGTCCAGCGCTGCAATCACCGCCTCCCGCCGGTCTTCCACCTCCGGGCGGTGCAACCGGAGAGCTTCTTCTATCTGGGAACCAATCGATAAATAGGGATTCAAACTACTCGAAGGCTCTTGGAAGATGTAGGCGATCTCCTTTCCTCGGACCTGCCGGAGGCGACGGTTGCGCATCGATAGAATTGACGCCCCCTCAAAATCGATCTCTCCCCGAATTTCACATTGCGGGCGGGGCGGCAGCAACCGTGTCAGCGCCATCGCCGTCACGCTTTTCCCGCTCCCGCTTTCCCCCACCACCGCCATCGTGTGCCCGCGCGGAATCGCAAAGGAGATCCCTTTTACCGCATGGTTCACGCGCTCACGGTCCCGAAACCGGATGTCCAGGTTCCGGATATCCACCAGTGGGGAAGCACTCTGGGGCCGAGTCTCCATCAGTAAGCTGTTTTCGGTGGACGAATCATATGCAAAACGGTTTTCAGGATAATGCCGATATCCAGCCAGATCGACCAGCGGCTGATATACTCCAGATCATAGCGCACCCGCTCCGCGATCAGTTCCGAGTCCGTCACCTCCCCACGAAATCCCCGAATCTGCGCCAGCCCCGTAATCCCCGGCTTGATGAAATGCCGGTTCCGGTAGACGTCTACCAACCGGGAAAAGCGATCGTCATGCTCCACCATGTGGGGGCGAGGTCCCACCACGCTCATCTGTCCAAACAGCACATTCAGAAACTGGGGAAACTCATCCAGACTCGTCTTCCGCATTAGCTTTCCGAAGGGAAAGATCCGCGGGTCCTCCTTCGTCGCCTGCTTCGCTTCCTCATCCGGTCGAACGTGCATCGTCCGGATCTTGAAGATCTCAAACGACTCACCGCGGCGCCCGCCGCGCTCCTGCTTGAAAAAAAGCGCCCCGGGCGATTGCAAGCGTTGAAACAGCATCGCCAAAAGCAGAATCGGCGGTAACAAAAAAATGACCACCGGAATAGACACCGCAAGGTCCAAACCGCGCTTCATCACCCGGTTGATCGGGTTTTCCAACGGCTCCTCCTGGAAGGTGAAAAACGTGTGCGAGCCCTCCGAAAACGGAATCAGCGGTTGATTGAAAAACTCTTCCCACTGATTGTAAACAAGGATCCGGCAACCGTAGAGTTCCGCGATCCGTGTGATAAACGTGACCCAGCCCAACGAATCCTTCGATTCCAGGATCACCACTTGATCCACTCCTTCCTTTTCGATGACGGGCTCCAAATTCTCTACCAACCCGAGATACTGCAGCCCTTCCAACTCCTTTTCCGCTTCCTCCTCAGAAAAGCTCACCAAACCGACGATCTCGATCCCCAACGAATCCTGTTCCCGTATCCACCCCCGCAATAGCCTGGCCAACCGCGAACTGCCCACCAATAAAACCCGCATGCGCTGGCTCTGATTGAAAGCCAGTCGGCTCAGTAAAACCGTAAAATAGCGGTTGATGAAAAGAAGGCTCATCCACGAGGACACTAGATAAGAACCGAGGAAAAGTCGGCTGACCGCCCGGTCCTTCGTCGCGAAAACCACCAGGAAGACTCCTAGAGCGACAATGATCACCTCCAGGTTTGTCCGCTTCAGCGAGGCCACCCACCGGAATTCCCGCTCACCGATCACCTCGTCCTGCCGGAACCCCATGAAGACCAACCCCGAGATGAACAACATGTAGATGTAGAGCGGGAAATTCACATCCCGGACCAACATCTCCGGGCGCAGCAGTTTGTTCGCGTAAATCAGGACCACGAACAGAATCGGCAGCCAAAACAGAACCACCATCCCATGCAGGGCGTTCAATCCTCTCGCTCTCGGCTTCTGCATCCCGGCATGTTTGAGCCTGTTTTTCCTAAACGCAAAGGCAAAGCCGCTCCCCAATCGGTTATTTCCTTCCCTGCAAAGCACTTATAGAGTACCAATTCTGATTTCACCCACCCTTCACGAATGGAGAAACCAGAGGAACCCATCCCGACGGAAACCATTCTTGGCCTGCCTTTCTACAATGGCAGCCTGGAAGCGGCCATTCCCGAAGTCCTTCGCGGAGGTTTGTGCTGCTTCCCCTCCGGACCCGGCCTCGCCTTTCTCGATGCGTCCCCGATCTACCGTCGGTCCCTCCAATCCGCACGGCTTCTTTTTATCGACAGCGGCTTCCTTGCCCTGCTTTGGAGAAAGCAGACCGGACGATCCGTGAAGCGGATCTCCGGCCTCCGCTTCCTCGATGCCCTCCTTGCCTCCCCCCTCCT
>CAYQKH010000295.1:0-2590 GCA_964417945.1 uncultured Opitutales bacterium | reverse complement strand
CGGGCCCGGCCAACCCCTTGCGCTCGTCGGATCCACCGGCTTCCTCGAGATCGCCGTCAACCAGAGCCATGCCGCCAACCAGCTCAACCTCCGCATCGGAGAACCCGTCCGAATCCCTCAACCCGAGTCATCGTAATACAAACCGAACCCTGCACATGATCAAACGGTTTCCAGTGAAGCCTCCCAGTTCGCCTCCAATTATCCGTCTTCTTCTTTCCCTGCTGCCGTTCCTTCCTTTATTCCTTGTCTCCGAACTCTGTGCGGACGTCCTCATCCTGCGGAACGGGGAGCGGTTTATCGGCACCGTCGTGTCCCAAGACCTCGGGGAGGTCGTCTTCGACTCGGAATATGCAGGAACCATCACCGTTCCCGCTAACTAGGTCGTCCGGATCGAGATCGACCCGGATGGATCCGATGCCGACCCTCCTTCACCCGTCTCCCGCCATTGGCTTCGGAACTTTAGGTTCCCAAGGTATGGAAAGGAATTCGCTCCTCCTTCCGACCTCCCCGCTTCCAACCAAGCGCTTTTTCAACGAGCGGAGGGTACCGCTCCCCCTCCCGATAAGGACTGGATCCAAATCAACTCCGGGGAATGGCTCACCGGAGCAGTCAAAGCCCTCCAGGACCAAACCCTCGATTTTGACAGCGACGAACTCGACGAGGTTTCCATCGATTGGGGGGATATCGACCGCCTCATCATGTCCACCCCCACCACGATCGGGCTCGACGATCGCACCACCCGCTATGGTCTCGTCGAAATCGACCAGAACGATGTATTCTTTTCCGGAGATCAGTCGGATATTTTCCCCCGCGAACGCGTCCGCGGAATTACCCCGGGAGGAAAAAGTGAGTGGGACTTCTGGTCCGGGGATATCAGTATCGGATTTACCATCTTCCGGGGCAACACCAACCAGACCGATTCCCAGATGCGGATCCAGCTCGAACGACGCACTCCACGCACACGCTTCCGCTCCGACTACATCGCCAATCGCAGCCGCCAGGGAGATGTCGAATTTACGGACAACCAGCGCTTGAACATCCAATATGACACCTTTGTTTCGGAACGATTTTTCCTTCGTCTCCCCTCCTACGAATGGTTCCGCGACCCGTTTCAGAATGTCGCATCAAGGAACACCCTCAGTATCAGCGCCGGTTATGACATCTTTGACCGGCCCCGGATGAGTTGGGATGTCACCCTCGGCCCCGGCCACCAATGGGTGGAGCGAGTCTCTGTCCAGCCCGGACAGGACCTCCGAAGCGAATCCGGATCCGCCATCCTTACCACCAACTTCGAGTGGGACCTTACCGACCGGATCGAATACAGCTTCTCCTATACCGGGCAATTTACGGACAGCACGAACGGTTCCGATACGCACCATTCCATTTCCACATTCGAAATCGAACTTACCAACCTTCTTGACCTCGATCTCTCCTTGATCCACGACCGGGTCTCCAACCCCCAGCCCGATCAGAACGGAAACGTTCCCGATCCCGACGACCTCCGCTTTGTCACCGGTCTCGGCCTCGACTTTTAATCCCTTCTTTCGCTTCCCAATCTACCGCTCGAACCACGGGCTCTCAAACGACATATCGAAATCCAGCGTCTCCGTGTTGAGGAAAAGCGGATCTCCGAACCGGCTTTCCCGCTCCCTTCCCGGATCCAGGATCCAGGTCGCGAAGCTCCCTCCATCGAAAGCCGCCTCCGGGCCGTCCCGGTGGAAAAAGAGGTTTCCCGTCCCCTCGTAGTGCGCCTCCGCGGTTGTCCGGATCAACAACTTTCCCGTCGCCCGGCTCTCCAGGATGGAATCGTGAAGACCCAGCGAACCTTGTATCATTTTTATCAATACATCTCCATCGCTCCCCGCGAATAATATAGAGTTCTCCACCCGGACGGAGGGCCCCTCTTCACCCTCCCCATCCAGCTCCAGGTAGATCCCGGAGCCGCGGTTGCGACCGATCCGGTTGGCCCCGATCAACGTCCTTCCGGCACTACCGAGCAAAGAATAGCCGTTTCCACGGTGGTAACCAACCACGAGATTCTCAAATCGGATTTCCCGACCTTCGGCATCCGCAAGGGTGACTCCCGCCGTGTTGTCCGTGATCCGCCCCTGTTCGAAAGCATGGAGCCCCTTCGGCTCGAGGATCGCCAGGGCATGGCCAAAGACCTTTCCCGGAACCGGCTCCGGCTCAAGCTTTCCGTTGTGCGAGAGGTTCAACCCGGTTACCCGCACCTTCGCGCATCCGCGAAGGCTCAGCCCCTGCTCCCCCGAAAACTGAAACCGGCAATCCACCATTTCCAGGTCCTCGACCTTGAGAACCCGCAACCCCGTCTGGTTCCGGAGAAAGGCACATTCCCGCAGCGTCACCCCTTGGCTATCCACAATCTGCGGCGTCGAGAACAGGGCCGGTCGGATCCCCGCGAAGTCGTATTCAAAGGTCAGCCCCTCTAGGACGATGGCGGAGGCGTTCCGGATCAGAAGCCGGGCTTGCGGGCTCCGCCCCGCAAGCTGAATCCGCTCAAAATCTGCTTTCGCCCCGTTCGGCACCGCCAGCACCACCGCTCCATTTTCCACGTCGACCCAGTATTCCC
>CAYQKH010000294.1:0-2630 GCA_964417945.1 uncultured Opitutales bacterium | reverse complement strand
GGCCTGAGGTAGGTCCGCGCCGGGGCGGCCTCCTCAGGAGCTGAGGAAGGATTCGATCATGCTGGCACCGATCTTGTAGGCGCTGTCGATGTCGGTGACCTCGGAGCGGGTGCCGCCGATGTCGACGATGAGGTAGCCGCGGAAGCGGAATTGCAGCAGCGCCTCGAAGAATAGATCCCAGCGGATGACGCCCTCGCCGGGTTCAAGGTGGAGGTTTTCGGCGTCAATGGCGTCGGACAAGTAAATGGTATCGACGAGGTCGTGGAGACGAATGAGGGAGAGGATGGGATTGTCTCGGACCGCGAACTGGTTTGAAGTGTCAATGGAAAAGCGGAGGTTGTTTCGACCGACCTCGTCGTGGAAATAGAGAAAGGCATCGGAATTGGCGATCAGGCCGCCGGGGGTGGGTCGGAGGCTGAAGGTGAGGTTATGCTGGGCGGCGAGATCGCATGCCTGGCGGTAGGTGTCGATAAGGTTCTCCCAGTAATCAAACCAGTTGAGCCGGCTTTTGACCGGGGCGGAGGAGAGAATGCCGGGGTCGTATTTATCGATCTCGGAAATATCAGAAGGGAAGGTGACGGGAGGGAGGGGCCCGTAATCGATGATGCCGAAGGCGCCGAGTTCCTCGGCGAGAATGCAGGCATGGGTGAAGGTCTCGAGGCTGGCTTCGCGGTTTTTACGTTCGGAATCGGAGAGGCCGGGGAGGAGTTGCGAGAGATAGGGAATACGGACACGGGCGTCCCGTGTTTTTTCGCGAAAGGTGGAGCGGTTATCGGTCAGGGCTTTGAGATGGGCGGGCCCGACCGCCATGAGTTCCACGCTGTTAAACCCGAGGCTGACCATGGCCTCGAGGTGTTCGGGGGCCTTAGAGGCTGGGGGCGGAAAACCGAACTGCGTGGTTACGTAGCGATAGGAACAAACAATACGGTTGGAATACATCGGACTGGAAAACAAAGGCCGGAGCCTCTGGCGTCTTGTTGGAAATGAGCGTCATGTAGTTAAACGGTATTCTCAATAGAAAATTTAATGGGCAACCAAGGTTACGGAAAGGAGGGGGAAGCCGCTTGCGGGGTGAATTAATCCAATTTTCGGGCATGGTCGCACCCAAATCCGCTCGAAACTACCTTACCCGCCAGAACACCGACTGCATGTCCTTTGCGTCGGCAAGACGGGAATAGGTTTGCGAGCGCGGTTGGAAAAAGGGTAGCGATTCAATCGTCATGAAAATCACCGATGTACACGCCCTCTATCTCCGCTTACCAGAGATCAAAGCCCGAACGGATTCCTCGCAGGACGCCCTTCTTGTAAAAATTGAGACTGACGCGGGGATCACGGGCTGGGGGGAAGTGGACGGCTGCCCGATGGTGGTGAAGGCGATCATCGAAGCGCCGATGTCGCACACGATCGTCTCCGGCCTGCGGGAGATCCTCCTGGGGGAGGACCCGCTGGACATCAACCGCCTCTGGAAAAAGATGTATGACCGGACGCTCTACTACGGTCGGGAAGGAGCGGTGATCCAGGCGATGGCGGGGGTGGACCTCGCACTCTGGGATATCAAAGGAAAGTTCTTCGAGCAGCCGGTCTGGAAACTGATCGGGGGGAAGTTCCGGGACCGGCTGCTGACGTATTCGTCGAACATGTTTCAGTTTACGACGGAGGCCACGGTGGATCGCCTCTTGAAGGCGAAAGATGAAGGCTTCCTCGGGGTGAAGTTCGGTTGGGAGCCTTTCGGCCAGGACGCGAAAACGGATTGCGCCTACCTCGAGGCCTTGCGGAAAGCGGCGGGGGACGACACCAACATCATGCTGGATGTAGGACTGGTCTGGGATGCGACAACGACGATTCAACGAGCGAAGCTCTTCGAGCCTTTCGACCTGTTCTGGATTGAAGAGCCGCTGCCCCCGGATGACCTGCGGGGCTACCAGAGGGTCAACCAGCACATCACACAACGGCTGGCGGCCGGCGAGGAAGAGTGCACCTTCCGTGGATTCGAGCGCCTGATCGACGAGGGCGGGATCGGCCTCGCGCAGATCGACCTCACGCGCTGCGGGCTGACCGAGGCCTTGCGGATCGCGAGCTACGCGCACAGCCGCGGCATCCCGGTGGCCAACCACAACTTCACGACGGATATCAATACCGCGGCCTCCCTGCATTTTCTCGCGGCGGTGCCGAATGCCCTGGTCCTCGAATACTGCGTTGAGCCCTCCGAGATATCCCGCAACCTCGCGAGAGAACCCTTCCAACAGGAAGGCGGCTACATGACCGTGCCGGACGCGCCCGGACTGGGCTTCGAGCCCAATATGGAGACGATCGAAAAGTTTCTTGTGAAGGCGGGGTAGGCCGCGTCGGTCGCGTCGGTCGCGTCGGTCGCCGCTGCACGATCTGGATCGACTGCGACGGGTCGATGACGTTCAGCGCCACGTCCTGGTCGTCGGTGTCACCGAGGTCGTCCCGCACCCGCACCGTCACCCGGAAGGCGCCAGGGGTGAGGGCGCGGCCGCTGAGGGTGCCGCCCTCGGTCAGGGTCAGCCCCTCCGGCAGGCCGGAGATCGCGGTCCACTCGTAAGGCGCGGTGCCGCCGACCACCACCAGGTCCGCCTCGTAGTCGCGGCCGGCGATGGCGGTGGGCA
>CAYQKH010000293.1:0-2673 GCA_964417945.1 uncultured Opitutales bacterium | reverse complement strand
GCTGATGGCGCGCGTGAAAGGGGCCGCCTTCGCGGAGGACAGTCCACATGGGGTCAATATCGGTGGTAGAGGTTGCCATCATTTGGTCGTGCCACTCATTGAGGTAGCGCAATCCACGATTACAGAGGTCGGGTTGGTCCCCGGCGAGGTTGCGTTGCTCGTGTGGGTCCTCGGCGAGGTGAAAGAGCATTTCCTTTGGAAAGAGGTGATAGCCGTCGTGGTATGTCCGGATGTAGATATAATCCTCAAACCGGACGGCACGTTGGCAGACATGAGCGCACTGGCTGACGACGAGGAATTCGCGTCCGGTATCCCGGCCTTCCCGCAGGGTGGGCAAAAAGCTTTCGCCATCCCATGTCGGGGAGGGAGAAAAGCCGAGCCAGTCAGCGAGAGTGGGAGCGAAATCGATCTGGTAGTGCAACCCATCATCGGAGGCACCCTGGCAGACACCTGGACCCTTGATAATCATGGGGACGCGACAGGTGATGTGGTCGGCGGTGCCGTGCTCGCCGTAGAGCCCGAGTTCGCCCTGGTTTTCGCCATGGTCGGCGGTAATGACAATCGCGGTGTCCTCGTAGACCCCGAGGTCCTTGAGGATTTGCACGACCTTGCCGATTTGGTCATCGACGTAGCGGATGGCGGTGTCGTAACCGTTGATCCAGTCGTGAAGGTCCTGAAGGTTTTCCAGCTCACCAATTTCGCGCGGGTAGTGGCAGTTACTGTCATTGGAAAACATGCAGAGTTCGCGGGCCCCGTGGGGGCCGGGGTGGCGGCGATGGGACTCGAGGACGGATTCATCGATCCAAGCGGGGACGGACTCGTCCTCGAAGGGGCAGGGATATTCGAGGGGGACGCGGTAGGGGGTGTGGGCATCCCAGTAGTTGACATGGAGATACCAGTTGTCCTTTGCGGCATTATCCCCGTGCCATTTTTCGACGACGGATTGGACGTCTTCGGCAGACTCGAGGCCGCCTTTCCCAGTGTCGTGGATCTCATTGAAGCCAGCGAGGAATTGCCGTGCGGCATGGCGATGGCCGAAGGGGCTGATCTGGGCGACGTGGAAGCGGGCATCTTCCTGCAGGCGGGTGGCGAGGGCCTCCATTTCGATGCGGTCGCGGAAGCCCCGTTCCGGCCCTTGAATGCGGGGGTCAGCGGCGGTGCCGCCATGGCCGACGACACCGCTGTGGATGCCAAACATGCCGGTGTAAAGAGCGGTTCGGGAGGGCAGGCAGGGGGCGTCGCTGCAGTAGTAGTTATCGAGGCGGGTTCCCTCGCGGGCGATGCCATCGATATTGGGCGAGGTGTTCCGGTGATAGCCGTAGCAGCCGAGGTGGTCGGGGCGAAGGGCGTCGATATCAAGATAGAGAATGCGCATGGGTCTTTGAGGATGTGTTCTCCATCGGGCTGAAGACGCGAGCGGCCGCCCGGCGAAGAATGGGACTACAGGAATTCCAAGTGGGTTTTCGTGAAGGGATGTAATGCTCGGCAAGGGCAAGAATGCCCACGAGCTTGCCCTCGCGGAAGAGGGGGGCGGCCATGCGGCGGACGCCGAAATTGTTGAAGTGGGGGTCCGTCAGCACGCCATTTTTCCGCGCGAGCTGAATGAGTTTTTCGGCCTCGTCGAGGGAGAGCGGGGTCATCGGACCGTCTTTCCCCGGCCGGTAGAGAAGGCGGTGGTTGAGGCGGGCGACCGGGCTGTGGGCGAGGGCGGTGACCGCCACCGCTTCCAGTTCCGGAAACCAATCACGGAAAAAACCAAGCCCGGCAATGATCTGGACTTCCTGGTTCGGGGGGTCGATGCGTTCGGCGAGCCGGGCCCCCGAGCCCTCCGGGCGATAATACTCAACCGTGCGCTGGGTTCGTTGGCAGAGGTCTTGAATCGCTTCACGGATATGGAAGAGCTGCTCCTCGCTATCCTGATTGAGGGGGATGAGGATCTTCCGGCATTGGTAAGTCTTCAGAAGGGGGTCGCGGGAAACGATTCCGCGCCGGGTGAGGGTATCGAGAAAACGCAGCGCCGAGGATTTCGGAATCCGGAGATTGGTGGAAAGGCTTTCCAGGGTCGCGCCTTCGTTGTTCTGCAACCACTCCAGGATATCGATGCCACGGTCGAGGGCTGGGGCCGGGGATGCCATATATGGAACGTTTTCTGTATATGGAACGGGGAGGTGTAAAGGGAAAATTCCGGGACCCCGGAAAGGGATTGGATTTTGTGGGAGGGGGTTTATGGTGGCGGAATGAAAACACGAACTGGTGGATTTCCGATTGGTTGGCGAAACCGGGAGCTTTCCTGGGAGGAAACGCTGGAGGACACGTTGGCGTTTGGGGCGCGGAACGGCCTTGCCGTCATCGACTTGAAAAACCCGACCCCGGAGGCGATCCGGGAGACGCGCGAGCGCGGCTTGCAAGTGGGTTCGGTGGACCTTCCGAACTGGCAGGGGATGACGAGTGCGGATGCCGGTCGGCGAAAGGAGGCGGTGGAAGAAAACAGCGCGTATGTCCGGAGTCTGGCGGAAGCGGACGTGGAGCACTTTTTCGTCTGCATGCTTCCGGAGGATCCGACGCTGCCCCGGAAGGAGAACTTCGAGCGCCTGGTGGAGAGCACCACGGAGTTGGGGACGGTAATGGAATCCTGCGGAGCGGACCTGGTGATCGAGGGCTGGCCCGGGCGGG
>CAYQKH010000292.1:0-2675 GCA_964417945.1 uncultured Opitutales bacterium | reverse complement strand
TGGCCCCGGGGTAATCGCCCATCCAATCCGCTGTCCACTCCCATGCGTTCCCATGAATGTCATACAAGCCCAGCGGATTGGCCGGCTTCTGTCGGACCGGATGCGTCCGCTGATTACTGTTGTCCCGATGCCAGGCATACCGTTCCAAGTTCGCTTCTTTTCCGCCAAAAGACCATAGACTGGTCGTTCCCCCTCGTGCAGCGTTTTCCCATTGGGCTTCGGTCGGGAGTTGATAAACATACCCCGCCGGAAGACGTCCCGCCCGGCGCTCCCGTTCCGTCAACCATTCGCAAAACGCCATTGCATCGTTCCAACTCATTCCGATTGCCGGTTGCGTGTTGTCCTCCGCAAAACGGTTCCGCCAGCTCCGCCGCGGACCGTCCACCCAGCGCTCGCCGTCGAAAATTTTCATTCCCTCCCGCGGTTCGCGCTCCGCCTCCGTTTTGAAACTGGCTTGATCCGCAAATGCACGATACTGCGCGATCGTAACTTCGGTTTCCCCCATCCAGTAACCGTCGGACAACCGGACCCAGGTCTGGGGCCCCTCATCCCGCCGACGCCCCGGCTCGTCGTACGGACTTCCCATCATGAAGGAGCCGGGCTCAATCCAGACCAGCTCCAACGCCACCCCATCCGAAAGCGCCACCGTCGCATCGCTCCCCCGTTCCGGTCCGGTGTCCCGCTCCATCTGAACCTCCACCTTTCGATTTTCCCCCGCCCCCAGTGAGAACGTCTGCGAAAAAGGCTTCCAGCCGAGGGATTGGACATCCAGCCGAACCGCCTTCTCCGCGGGGAGCCGTATGCGCCCATCCCGCCCGGGCTCCAGCTCCTTGCCATCCACCGTCAGGCTCCAGCGAAAATCACGGGGGCCCATCACACTCAGCTCCAGGTTGGCCGGCTTCGGCTCCAAACGCACCTCCAGTTGACCGGTCCGCTGGTTCGAAATCTCCACGCGGTCCTCATACGGAAGGTAGTTCGGATGCCGCAGGGACACCGTCCGCAAACCCAGCTCGAGCTGCTCTAACTCCAAGCTCCCTTTGTCGGCGTCCGCCGGGACCGTCTCACCGTCGATCACTACCGCGACCTGTGATAAATCCAATCCAGGGTTGCGAATGGAGATCAAGAGGTCCCCACCTGCTCGCTCAAAGGGCCCCAAGCTCACCGTCTCCTCTCCACCGGGCTCCAGGACCCGCTCCTGCTCCTCCGGGCGGTAGCCCTCGAGCGTCCCCTTCACGAGAACGGAAACCCGGGTCGGAACCGACTCCAGCTCGAACGGGGTTGTCCCCGCTCCCACCCGGGTTTCAGCCACAAGGACCTCGATGGACACCCCCTCCGGCTCGCTCACAACCCGCAGGGTTCCCGCCAGCGGAACCAGTTCAACCGGCACCTCCACCGCTCTCGAATCCAGTACCTCCACCGTTTTCTCCCACGGCTCGTAGTCCGGGTGCCGCATCGACAGCGTCCGCTCTCCGATCGCAAGGTTGCTCAGTTCAAAAACCGCCTCTCGGTTCGCCGCGCGAACCGCTTCACTCCGTGCCCCTTTTGGTTCTCCGTCGATTTCCAGCTGGATCCCCGCCCAGCTCAACCCCGGATTTCGCAGGATTAAACGAAGGTCACCGGAGGCCGCCTCCAGTGAATAGCGGAGGCGCCGGCTCTCTCCACCCGTCAAGCGGATGCGCTCCACCACCTTCCGGAACCCCGGCAACCGCACCTCCAATTCGACCGGCTCCTCCGAGGGCACCGATCCCAGGACTGCCGGGGTCGTTCCCACCCGCTCTCCGTTCAAAAAGACATCCGCTCCCACCGGGGTCGTCCCCACGATCAGGCTCGCGGGAAAGGACTCCATCGGGATTTCCACAACCTGCATCTGACTCGCCGAAAGCTCCACCTCCTCTACCCGCCCTGTCGCAAACCCTGCTTTCTCCGACTCGATAGTCCAGATCCCGACCGGCAACTGATCCCGGCTTTCAAACAATAAATCCTCTCCTACGGATCCCAGAAGAAAACGGTCTCCTTCCGGAGAAACCGCAAAGACGTTCGCGTCCAACACCCCTTTCACCACCAGCGATCCATAAGGGCCCTCGAGGGATTCCAGCGTCGGCGGCTCAACCGCCTCAGGTTCCACCGGCTCGGGATCGATGACCGGATCCGGTGCCCCACCTCCGGGATTCAGACCAAAGTAGAGCCCCGCCCCGACCAACGCCACCAGCAATACGCTGCCAACCCACCATTTCAGCCCCCCGCCGCCCTTTCCCGCGCCGACCGAAGCCGCGACCGCTCCCGCCTCCGCTTCCGCGGGCGGAAGGCTTTCGAGGGCCTTATCCGCGCTCGCCGTCCGTTCTTCCGGTTCCGGTTCCGGCAGCCCGTCGAGCCAGTCATCCCACTCCCTGCTGATCGCCGGGTTCAAGCGGCTGACCTCACGGTATTTCCCGATCGGCTTTTTCCCCGTCAGAAGAAAGTAAGCCAATACCCCGATCGCGTAAAGATCGCTGCGCTCGCTCGCCTCGCCGCTCGAAACCACCTCCGGAGCCATGTAATGGATCGTCCCCGCATAGCTGGAAGGGATGCTCGAATCCGTCAGCCGTTCCGACTGGTTCATCGTCGAGGCCGTCAGCGTCTTCTGCACCAGGTCCCGCATGTAGCCCTCACCCATCATCCACGCCAGGCCGAAGTCC
>CAYQKH010000291.1:0-2700 GCA_964417945.1 uncultured Opitutales bacterium | reverse complement strand
GTTCCGATGGTGAGCGGACGCGGGCTCGGGCACACCGGAGGGACGCTGGATAAGCTTGAGTCGATTCCCGGATTCCGTACGGATTTATCGATCAAGGCCTACCGGAAGCAGCTGGAGAAGCTGAACATCGCCCTGATTGGGCAGACGGAGGACATGGTTCCGGCGGATCGCATCCTCTACGGTTTACGCGATGTGACCGGGACGGTGGAGAGCATTCCGCTGATCTCGGCCAGTATCATGAGCAAGAAGCTGGCGGAAGGGATCGACGGCCTGGTCCTGGATGTAAAAGTCGGGAAAGGGGCCTTCATGAAGACCCCTTCCCAAGCGCGGAAACTGGCCGAGAGTCTGGTTTCGATTGGACGGAAAATGGGAAAGAAAACGCGAGCCCTGCTGACCCGGATGGACGAGCCCCTCGGTGAGGCGGTGGGCAACGCCCTGGAGGTGGAGGAATCAATCGCCTGTCTGAAAGGGGAAGGGCCGGCGGACCTTTTGCGGCTGGTTTACGACCTCGCAGGGGAGATGCTGGTGATCGGAGGGGTCCACCAGCGGCTAAGGGATGCGAAAGCCTCGCTGCGAAAGGCGGTGGAGAGCGGGAAGGGGTTGGAGGTTTTCGGCAAGGTCATCGAAGCGCAGGGAGGGGATCCGCGGGTCATCGATGATCCGTCGATCCTACCCCGGACGCGAAAGGAACCCGTGACCTGGGAGGGGTCGGCGGGTTATGTGACGGGTGTGGACGCGATGGGGGTGGCCCGGATCGCGCTTGAGATGGGTGCGGGCCGAAAGTCTACGGTGAGCCGGATCAACCCGGCGGTCGGGCTCAGCGCTCTGGTCAAGACCGGCAAGCGGATCGAGCCCGGCGACGTGATTGGAATCCTTCACCCGCCAAAGGGGAAAAAGGACAAGGGACGGGCGGAGGCCCTCCGACAATGTTTGACGGTGGCGCCCAAGCCGGCGAAGCGTGAACCCCAGGTGATCGAGCGAATCGGTTCACGATAGGAATGGTTGGATGGACGCCCCCCTCATGCACCTTCGTAAGGCCCTCGACGGCTTTGAGCCGGAAATCGCCCTCGTGCTCGGCAGCGGTCTCGGATTTTTCGCGGATGACCGATTGGAAGTGTATCGGAAAATACCTTACCGCGGGATCCCCGGATTCCCGACATCGACCGCGCCGGGGCACGCAGGGAATTTCGTCGCGGGGACCTGCGGGGGACAAAAGCTGATCTGCTATCAGGGGCGGTTCCATTTTTACGAAGGCTACACCATGGAGCAGGTGGTCCTTCCGGCTCAGGTGGCCGGCGGCCTTGGGGCGGGACGGTTGCTGGTGACGAACGCGGCGGGGGGGATCGGCGAGGGCTATCGACCAGGAGACCTCATGTTGATCCGCGACCACATCAATTTCATGGGGTTGAACCCTCTTCGCGGGCCGAATGTCGACGCCCTCGGCCCCCGGTTTCCGGATATGACGGAGGTCTATACCCCACAACTACGGGAGCTTGCACGTGGGGTGGCGGCCGTCCAGGGCTTGGAATTTAAGGAAGGGGTTTATCTCGCCTGTCCGGGTCCCTCCTACGAGACGCCGGCAGAAATTCGCGCCTTTCAGACGCTGGGTGCCGATGCGGTGGGGATGTCGACGGTGCCCGAAGCGATCGCTGCCCGGCATATGGGGATGGAGGTCCTGGGGGTCTCCTGTATCACGAATTTTGGAGCGGGGCTGGGGGACGGTCTCCTGCATCACGGAGAAGTGGAGGAGACCGCGGCAAGGGTCCGGGTGACCTTCGCGGACCTGCTGGAAGGGATTTTGAAAGAACTTTCGAAGAACCGTTAATTGCTATTTATCCCCGATGCCCCTCACCGTCATTGACCATCCCGCAACGCAGCACTACCTGACGGAGCTGCGTAACAAGGAGACCCCTTCAGAACGCTTTCGGCAGGTTTCGGATATCCTATCCAGCTATATCGTGATCGAGGCTACACGCAGCCTGCCCCTGCGTGACCTCCCGATCCAGACCCCGCTGGAGCCTGCGATCGGAAAGTGTCTGGCGAAGAAGCTGGTGGTGGTGCCGATTCTCCGTGCGGGGCTGGGGATGCTCGGGCCCGTTCTGAATATCCTTCCGGAGGTGGAAGTCGGCTTCGTCGGCTTGGAACGTGACGAGGCGACCGCTCTTGCCCGGTCGTATTATTGCAAATTACCGCCGCTGGACGGCAAGCGGGTGTTGCTCGTGGATCCGATGCTGGCGACCGGCGGCTCCGCCGACTATGCCATCGAATTCATTAAGGAACGGGGGGGAGAAGAAGTCCATTTCGCCTGCATCGTGGCGGCCCCTGAAGGAGTGGCGAAAATCGAGAACCGTCACCCCGAGGTGGAGATCACGACGGTCGCCCTCGACCGGGAACTGAATCCGCAAAAGTTCATCTGCCCGGGCTTGGGTGACTACGGGGACCGGCTTTACTATACCTGAGGGTAGCCCGGGTGGTTCAAGAAGGCGCACTGGTGTCACAAACTCAAAATACATGGAAAATTGGACCGGCCCCTTTTTCTCCTTGATTTGCGCAAAAAACTTGAAAGCGCTCAAATTTCATGCACTATTTCATGCTTGGCAGTTAAGACAATTAGCTTGGAGTTGGACGCTTATGAACGGTTGAAGAGGGCGAAGCGGGGAAAGGAGTCCTTCTCTGCGGTTGTGCGGCGAGCTCGTTTTG
>CAYQKH010000290.1:0-2723 GCA_964417945.1 uncultured Opitutales bacterium | reverse complement strand
GTATCCAAACCGCGACGGATTAGGCTTATTGGCCGATACATCGAAACGCCTCAAAAATCAAAAGGCATGTATTGACCCCTTTTGCGACCCCCCCTTTTTCGACCCCCCTTTTGCGACCTCGCGTTTTTGTTGAGGGGATGCCAATGGGGTCGGTCCAATGTTCCATGATTTTATTGCTGCAAGATGTGGGAAACGGCTGATTGGGTTGGGTAGGGTCTCGATGGTTTCGCACTTTTGTTGAGAAGTATTGTTCAGCCCGGTTCCGAAGTGTCTGGCGGAAGGGTTTTAAATGGGTGCACGGCTTTTGGGTCGACGGGTAAACCGTCTCCTACAGGGGAGAGCGCGGGAGGATTTTTTTCGTGTGTTTGGGGTTTTTCGCGGTTTCCTTTTTAAAACTACGAAATATGCGAAACACGCGAAAGGGGGGGGAGGGATGCGGGTTGCGTGTCTCAGGAGCGATGAAGGAGTCAAAATGGGGCAGCCTTTGGATATGCGTGTTTTCGAGAATAACCCAATATTCTATTTCCCGGAGGAAGCACGGGGGGGCAGTCTTCGGAGGCGGAAAAGCGGATATGGAGGGTGGGGTCTCCCGGAAGACCGGAATATGTGACTTCCAGCGATTTACCCGCGATCGGTCGCCGGGGCGCCATGAAGCCGCCGCCGCGCTGTCCGATGTTGGTGGCAATGAGGAGCTTGCCATTCAGGTTTCCGCTTCGGTCCTCGAGCGGCCGGGGGAGAGGCCGTATTGCTTTTGAAAAGCGGTATTGAAGTGCTGGACCGAACCGAAGCCATAGCGAAAAGCGATTTCCGTGAGATCATTGGGGAGCTGGCGGAGAGCGCGGCGAGCGGCTTCGAGCCTTAGGTTGCGGTGGTAGGTCAAGGGAGGCAAGCCGAGTTCTTTGCGAAAGCAATTCGAGAAATGGGAGGGGGCGAGGTTGGCAACCTCGGCGAGTTCGTCGAGGGTCATTTTGCGATCGAGGTTCCCTTCCATGAAGCGGAGGGCCTTCTCGATGGCGTAGGTCCGGGGGCTTTTGGGGAGAGGCTCTTCTCGTGGAGCACGAGCGCGGTGCTCCAGCTGAAGAAAAAAGACCTCAAGAAGCGCACGGATGATGGGGGCAACTTCCGGCTCCTTCCTCAAACTGTAACGGAAGATCGAGCGCATGACCGGCTCGAGGTCATGGCAGTCGCCGAGGTTGCGGTGTTCGAGGCCGGAGATTTTGGAGACAAGTGGGAAAGGGGATGGATTCCAGCGGCTGAGGTCGATCCCCATGCTGAAGATGTGAAACGAATGATTCCGGGGCGGGCGGGAATCCAGACGATGCTCGGTTCGGGGTCGGATCACAAATAATTCGCCGGTCCGTTGCGGGAAGGATTCGCCGCCGATCCGCCAGGTGAGGGCTCCGTGAAGAAGGAGATGGAATTCGTGCCCGGGATGGCGATGGTTACCCAACCGGTAGTCCTGATTGCAGACCGCCTCGTTGACATGGGTCAGTTGCGGAATCGTTTGAAATGGCTCCTGGATCACAAAGCCGCTCTGCATCCCCGGTTCCCGGATGAGCTTCATCTCACTAATTGGTAAAAAAATGAGAAAAGACGCAATAAAATATAAAAAGTTCGCAAGGCTTTGGTAGCACGACGGAATCGGATATGCTAGTTTACGCGGCCATTGAACCCACCCCTGAAACTTCATCGATTATGACCTGCCAAATGACCCCTGAAGAAAAAGCCTTTTACAAAGAAAACGGATACCTGACCGGTCTGCCGCCGGTTTATACCGAGGAGGAAATCGCCGGGCTCCGGGAGGAGCTTCCGAAGCTGACGGCCCTACTGGAAGAGGGTGAAGATACTAAAGATATCCGGGAATGGCACGAGGCCAGCCGTTATCTTTACGACATCTGCGTGAATCCGAAAATCCTCGACCTCGTCGAGGGGGTGCTCGGGCCGAATTTCTACATGTGGGCGAGCAACTTCTTCATTAAGGATCCCCGGAGCAAATCTATCGTGGGCTGGCACCAGGATTCTTATTATTGGCCGATGGAGCCCCAGCACTCCGTCACGGTCTGGTTGGCTTTTAACGAGGTTACGAAGGAAAACGCCGCGATGCAGGTCATCCCGAAAACCCACAAGGCCGGGCTGATCAAGCATAAGAAGGTGGATCAGGAGAAGACGGATTCCGTGCTCACCCTTGAGTTGGAAGGCGGCCATTTTGACGAGTCCAGCGCGGTCAGCCTCGAGTTGAAGCCGGGGCAGTGCTCGTTGCACGACGACGCTATTGTTCACGGGTCCGGCCCCAATTCTTCCGATCGCCCCCGGATCGGACTGACGATCCGCTACTCCGCGACCGAGTGCAAAAACGACTACGCGGTGAATCCCAATTTTAAGGCCTACCTCTGCCGCGGCGTGGACGAGTTCCAACACAATAAGTCCGGGCCCATTCCCACCGAGCGGTTCGGGCGGCCAGATTTCAAGGCCGTTTCCAACGAAGAAGCGGGGAATTACTGAGCGGCGGGGCCGGTTCAGGAGAAGGTAGAAGGCGGAATTCAAATTTCACACACGGGCGCATTCTAAATATGATATTAAATTAGTATTAAATTGAAAAAGCATGAGCGGCCGCGCTGCCAGCGCGGGTCCTTTAAAGGGAGAAGAAGAACCTGTCCGCTCATCTGTAGGGCTGTCTGCTTGCAGGCATGCCTGGATCCCGAGGAAGGGAGGCACCCTTGGCG
>CAYQKH010000289.1:2394-2775 GCA_964417945.1 uncultured Opitutales bacterium | reverse complement strand
CCCCCCAAAAAAGTAGCGGGAGCTTCCAGCTCGCGCACCCGAGCCCTCCCCGCCCCTAAAGTGCCCACGCGCTTCCAGCGTGTGGTGTCCCCCCAAAAAGTAGCGGGAGCTTCCAGCTCGCGCCCCCGACCCCTCCCCCTCCGACCGCTCCGAGGACGTGCCCGGCTACGCCCGTGTCGTCGCGCGGGAAGCGAAGCGTCGCGGAGTGCCGCGGAGTGCCGAAATCCGCGCTGATTCGCGAAAGCCTTGAAGTTACTTTGGCAGGGGTTGAACAGGCCGGTAACGGTTCGTCTTGCCTCGATTTGATCCATCATCCGTCGTCTCGAAGGCGGTCCGCTGCTGGTCTTGGAAAGGGTTCGCCGTAAAGTCTTCGATCTTACG
>CAYQKH010000289.1:0-2384 GCA_964417945.1 uncultured Opitutales bacterium | reverse complement strand
CGCCCGTGTCGTCGCGCGGGAAGCGAAGCGTCTCGGAGGCGATCCGCTGCTTGTTTTGGAAAAGGTTCGCCGTAAAGCCTTCGTTCTTACGTTTCAGGTCGCCTCAGACATCCTGGCCTATCCTAAAAAATGGGTTGATTGATAATTTCTTCCCAAGTCATCGACTGTATTCCATTGGCTTGCTCCATTGCTTCTTCGTATGTCGCAAAGTTGCCCGAAGCGATCAGCCTCTTGGCCAACGCGGTCCTTAGCCTTTTTACCTCTGCTGACTTCAGGGGTAGCGATCCGCTGAGCATATTGCCCCGTAAGTTTACGAACGCCCGTTCGGAGTTCGGCCCATAGTCCGGAATTGCCCAGCGTTCGATGAGGTAGTCAACGGCGGTTGAGGCATCAAAATTGGACCTCGATTCTGCCCAGATGTAATGCCATTCGGAAAAATCAAACGACATTCGATGCCGAGGGTCGAGCTGGTTCTCCTTCCATGAGGAATTGTTGCGCGCCGCACGCGCCATGCGCTTCCAATCCGTTGCCGAGGCCGAGGAGGGATGATACTCCAAGCCATTGGCGTGGTAGAAAAGCCAAGCTTCTTCTTCGTCAGCAAGTGGATGCGCGAGGATCTTTTCAAGCAGCGTTATCCTATCGCGGTCCCACTTCCATAAATTGCCGTAGATCGTCCGCATCGTCACATCGTAGAGCATCATATCCCGTAGAGAAGAGGTTTGCCCTCCCTCGTTGCGTGGAGTGGCCAAACCCGCTCTATCTTTCAGATCGGCAAGTGTTTCTTTGCGCAGGTGCTGTCGGTAGGAGCGGAGGGCCCAGAAAGCGAGGCTCAAGGGTGCGTTCTTCAATGCCTCGTCAAGGAACTCATCAGCATAGGGTTTTGGGTCAGCAGAGAGCTTTTCAAGCCACAGTGCGACGGTTGCGAAGTTTGTTCCCGGACGAATTCCCCCACCGGGCATCGTCATTTCGCCATCCCATGGGCCTCCTGGTGGAAAAACCCAAGGCCCTGATTTCGTTGCGGGCAGGTGGATCTCTCCGTTTTCCGGGAACACCAAAAATTGGCTCCCGGTTTTGGCAACGCCACTCGACAACGGAAGGACATCCCCTTCGTTCCAGTGACTTTCTCCGAAAACCCGGAGAACTCTTACGCTCCCTTGTTCAATTATCTCTGGTTCGGAAAAAAGCGTTCGGTTCCCGGCTGTTTTTCGTTCGGTTACCACCTCCACTCCAAGCAAGGAAACACCTGAAACGCGCTGCCGTTCTCGATCCGAAAACATGTCCCAGGTAGATGGATAAGCGATTCGATTGATGAAGGCTTCGATTTCGCCCGCGATCGCTTCCCCTGCCCGAAGAGACTTAAAGATAGGGATGACTTCCACTCCATGGACACGGGTCAAAGCTCCTATTGCCCATTTCCGAACCTTGGAATTTTCGTGTTCGACCCACTGGAGAATGATTGCCTCTTTTTCATTATCGTCGAGGCCTTCGAGGGTTTGAAGCACCTCTATCATTGAACGGGTTTTGCTCCATTCAACCTGATTTTTCCCACCACCTTGAGTTTTCCATCCCCGAGATGCTCAACGACTACCCCATCGCCGGAGCCGGTGAATTCGCCGGTGAGGGCTGAAATCGTGACCTGATGGGTAACCAAAACGGTCGGCCCGTCAAGAGGGTGGATTTGGAGCCATTCTTGGAATTGTTCGAGTCGGGTGGAACGGGTTTGCGGAGCTTCGTAAAACGAATTGAGCGCCGGCAGTTCCGCGACTTCCCCGAGATCAAGGAGACGGGCCGTTTCGAGGCAGCGGCACCACTGGCTGGAAAGAACGGTGGCCTTTTCGATTCCGGCAGCGCGGAAATGATTTCCCAAAGCCCTTGCTTGCTCCCGGCCTGTATCACTGAGGTTTCGTTGGGTTGCGCAATCTCCGATTTTGAAATCAAGCGGGTCACCGGTTCCGGGCGCAAGGGCATGGCGGAAAAGCACGAAATGCCCCGGTCTTTTAATCGACTCAAACGCGGCTTGTGATGAAAAAGTTGAATTCCCGTAGCCGGGGATCACCACAAGGAAGGAAAAGATCATCAAGATTCGGAACATCCGTTCAACCATCATCACACAATGAATAGGGCTTATTTCAGAAGAGTAAACCACTCGTTCAAATTAGAAAAAATCCAATCGCCCACTGAGCCCCTCCGCTGTAGGAGGTCCGCACGAACCAAAGTGCCCACGCGCTTCCAGCGTGTGGTTCCCAAAAAAAAAGTAGCGGGAGCTTCCAGCTCGCGCACCCGAGCCCTCCCCGTCCCTAAAGTGCCCACGCCCTTCCAGCGTGTGGCTCCCCCCAAAAAAGTAGCGGGAGCTTCCAGCTCGCGCACCCGAGCCCTCCCCGCCC
>CAYQKH010000288.1:0-2799 GCA_964417945.1 uncultured Opitutales bacterium | reverse complement strand
TTCCTCGACACCTTCGAAGTCGGACAGGCCGCCGCCGACCTCGAGGAGAAGCTGCACGCCGCCCCTGCCCGATGAAGATCACCATCCTCCAGGGTGCCTTCCTCCCCGTTCCTCCCCTCATGGGAGGAGCCGTTGAAAAAGTGTGGCACGCGCTTGCCCAACACTTCGCGAGCGAAGGCCACACCGTCACCCATCTCTCCCGCCTGCACCCCGACCTCCCCATGGAGGAAGAAGGGAAAGGGGTGCACCACATCCGGGTCCGCGGCTTCCCCGCCACCAACAACCCATGGCTTCTGAAAATTCGGGATCTCTGCTACACCCTGCGGGCGCTGCGGGCCGCGCCGCCCGCCGACATCCTTGTCACCCACACCTTCTGGGCGCCCATCCTCCACCGCTGGTTTCCACAAACCGGCCGCTGCTATGTCCATGCCGCCCGGTTCCCGAAAGGCCAGATGCGCTTTTATGGAGAGGCTGCGAGACTCCAGACCGTCTCCTCGCCCGTCGCCGAAGCCATCATCCAGGAAATCGGTCCGGACCAACGGGCTCGCGTGCGGTCCTTTCCCTATCCCGTGCCCCTCCCCGCCGCTTTCCGTGATTTCCAATCTCGACCCCCGGCACGTCCCCTCCGCCTCCTCTACGTCGGCCGCATCCACCCGGAAAAAGGGGTCCACCTCATCCTCGAAGCCATCCGCCGGTTGGACCCCGACCACCGGGACGGCCTCCAACTGGATCTCGTCGGCCCCGATAAGGCCGAGGAGGGCGGGGGCGGTCCCGCCTATCTGAAAAAGCTGCAGGCCCTCGCCGCCGATACCACGTCCGTGGTTCACTTTTGCGGTCCGGTATACGACTCCGAAGTCCTCAACGATCACTACCAATCCGCCGACCTCTTCCTTTATCCCTCCCTCGCCGATCGCGGCGAGACGTTCGGCCTCGCCGTCCTCGAAGCCATGGCCAACGGCCTGCCCGTCCTTGTTTCCGCGAACCCCTGCTTCCTCGACTTCGTCCAAGCCGGTGAATCCGGCTTCATTTTCGACCACCACTCCGAATCCCCCGTCGAGGCACTCGCCTCCGTTCTCCGGAAAATCCTCCACGAGCCGGAGCACCTTGCCCAAATGGGCCGTTTCGCAAGGAGGCGGGCCGGGGACTTCACCGAGGAAAAGATTGCCCGTCTCTATCTTCAAGATTTTGAATCCCTCCTTGAGCAATCCCATGCAGGTGCCTGACTCACCGAACCTGGTTACCCCCGCCCCGGAATGGACCTTCGTCCAGAAGTGCCGCATCCTTCTCTGGGAATGGTCCTGGATCCTCCTCGCCTGTTGGACCCCAAAACCGTTCAACCCATGGCGTCTACTCCTCCTCCGGGCGTTCGGGGCCCAGATCAAAGGCCGCCCCTTTGTTCATCCCAAAGCCCGGATCCAGGTCCCCTGGAACCTCAAACTCGCCGACCGGGCTTGTATCGGTAGCCGCGCCGACCTCTACACCTTGGACCGTCTCGAAATTGGCCCCCATTCCATCGTCGCCCAGGAGGCCTATCTTTGTACTGGAACCCATCGCCGGGGGGAGAACGGGACCTTTCCCCTCTACACCGCGCCCATCGCCATCGGGTCCGACTGCTTCATCGGGGCTCGCGCCTTTGTTCTTCCCGGCGTCGTCATCGGCGACCGGGCTACCCTCGGAGCCGCCTCCGTCCTCACCCGCAACCTTCCATCCGGGGAAACCTGGGCCGGAAACCCCGCCCGGGCCATCCCCCGAGCACATTCCTGATTCATGGCTGACTCCCGCGAGCCGGTTCCGGTCAGTATCCTCGTCCCCATCAAGAATGAGGCCGGCAACCTTCCGCGTGCCCTCGGGTCCGTCGCCTGGGCCTCCGAAATCCTCGTCGTCGACTCACAGAGTTCCGACGGCTCACCGGCCATTGCCGAAGGCCTTGGCGCACGGGTCGTCCAATTCCACTTCAACGGCACCTGGCCAAAGAAGAAACAATGGGCCCTCGACCACCTCGATTTCCAGAACGACTGGATTTTCATCCTCGACGCCGACGAAGTTCTCCCGCCCGAAGCCGAGGACGAGTTTCGGCGGATCGTCACCTCCGCCCCGGTGGGCGTCGATGGCTACTGGATCAACCGCCGCTTCATGTTTATGGGAAAGTGGCTGAAATTCAGTTACTACCCGAATTGGAATCTGCGCCTCGTCCGCCGTAGGAAAGCACGTTTCGAAAAACTGACCGAATCCGAAACCGCCAGCGGCGACAACGAGGTTCATGAGCATATCCTTGTCGAGGGAGACACCCGCAGCCTCGTCGCCGAGATGGACCATTACGCTTTTCCCGACGTTGCCACCTTTGTCGAAAAACATAACCGTTACTCCAACTGGGAAGCAGTTGTCCACCTCGAGTCCTCCGAGCAGGATCCCGGTCTCCAGAAGGCCGAGGTCTCCCGCCGAAGGGGCCTCAAGCGCCTCGCCGCACACCTGCCCTTCCGCCCCCTCCTTCGCTTCCTCTATGTTTACCTCTGGCAGAAGGGCTTCCTTGACGGAAAAGAAGGCTACTATTTCGCACGGCTCCACGGCATCTATGAATTTCTTATTGTCGCCAAAACCGTCGAACTGCGAAAACGAAGGAAATCCTCGATGGCAAATTCCCCGGAATCACCCTAACCGTTTCAGAACGACTCCCTCAAGATCCAACCGACACTCCCTTACGTATTTCTCCCCGGAATCTCCAAAAGACTTCCAGCTTGAGAACGCAGCAGATCGCGCATACCGGCGAGAGGGATCGACAAAATACCCCTTCCCACTCAA
>CAYQKH010000287.1:0-2814 GCA_964417945.1 uncultured Opitutales bacterium | reverse complement strand
TGCCCCAAAAGGGTACCGGGGGTTCGAATCCCCCCCTCTCCGCCATTTTGGCTTCGCCAAAATGGCATGTCCCCGACGCCGTCGGGGGAGGATAGAGAAACCAAGATTTTGGGCTTAGTGAAGAGGTAAGATGCAGTTGAGCTTGGATCAGTTGTCTTTCTGGGAGGCGAACAGTTATCTGGTGTTGCGTGGATTTTTTGGGGGTGGGGTGGAAGCGCTTTCCGAATGGGTCTCGGAGGTGGAGGGGTGGGAGCGCGATTCGGGAAGTTGGTTGCACTTTTTCGAGCGTGAGGACCCCACGGTGCTGTCCCGGATTGAAAATTTCGTTCCTGAACATGCGGGGTTGGCGGGCCTGTTGACGGGACCGTTGCTGATGGGCCTCCTGGAGGCGCTGGCCGGTGAACCGATGGTGTTGTACAAGGACCGGATCAATTTCAAAAACCCCGGCGGGGGTGCCCACTCCGCGCACCAGGACGGGGTGGCCTATGAGGCGGGGATGGGGAACGCCCAATTCGATGTGGGGAAGCGCCCCTATTTGTCCGCCCTGATCAGCGTGGATCCGGCCACATGCGAGAATGCCTGCCTCGAGGTGGTTCCGGAGTGGGATCTGAATCGCAGGGAGATCCTGCAGATGGAACGGCCGTTGAAAAGCGATCCCCGTTTTTCGAAGATCGCAGACCCGATTGAGGCCAGGCTGGAATGGATTCCATTGCCGATCGAACCGGGGGATGTCGTCGTGTTTACGGAGCGCCTTCCGCACCGCTCGGGGGTGAACCGCTCACGGGACCGCCGCCGGATCGTCTACGGGGTTTATAATCCGGCCTCGGAAGGGGACCTCCGTGAGGGTTATTTCGAGAAGAAACGCGCGCATCCGGATGATCCACGGTATATGGTGGGTAATCCGCATGCATCGAGGATTGGAAACTAAGGATTCCGGCGAAAGTTTTTTTTCAGCAACAGAGCTAATAGTCCTTTACAAAATTTTTGATTGGGAGAAAATTTTACCATGGTCCGCACGCTTTCCCTCGTCTCCCTCCTCTTTGTCTTTCCGTTGTTGGTTTTTCCGGTATCGCAGTCGTTCGTCGTTCCGAACGATGGTGCGAGCACCTCAAGTTTTTCGATCGAAGCCTTCACCTTCAATTCCGTGGATTGGGTCGGGACGGCGGTGAATTCAAACATCGAAGGGGATTTTACCCTGAATTTGACGTTGGGGACGGCGAATCCGGACACCACTTTCCCGATCACGGACGGGAACGCGACGTTTGTGAGCCTGCAAGCAGATGATTTTTCATTGAACGTGCACGAAGTGGGGATGCCGTCGAACCTGTTGGCGACGATTAACTTTACGAGCGTGGCGATCGACTTTGAGCCGGGGAATGCGGTGGGCTCCCTCGGGTCGTTAAGCTTTGGCCCGTTTCCCTTCAATTCCGCAGGCAGCACGGAGTCGAACTGGGGTTACGGGGCGAACACGACGGTTTTAACGGGAACGGCCTCGATCGACTATTCCCCGACGGCCGAGTTGGCGGGGCTTATCGATTCAGTGGTTGACCTTTCCCTTCTACCCTTTGTTCGGACGCATTTCTATGGCTATAAGGACATGGTGGATACGCCGATCAACTCCCAATCCGCCTCATTCGGGGTTCAAGGAGTCAACGCGACGCTGCCGATGTCGGTGACCGGGTTGCCGATCGATTTGACTTACCAGTATGCGGCGCAAACCGCGCTGGTTCCCGCAACGGTCAACATTCCGGAGCCGGGCAAAGTAGGTCTGGCGCTTGGGGGAATCAGCCTTGGCTTTGTTTTCTGGCTCCGGCGCCGTGGTCAGCGGTCCGCTTGAACAAGCGAGGCTAGGGTCGCTGGGTTCCTGCCGAGGGACCCTCCGATAGTGGGTAAATGTTTCCTAACTTATTGTGGCCCGCAATTTTAGGGCTCTTGTAAGATAAAATTTTTGCTGGCTCCGCGGACGGGGGTGCCTATTGTTTTGAAATGTCCATCGATGCTCCGTTAGGTATATTGTTTGTCGGGTTCGGGGCGGTGGCTTCGACGGTCTGCGGGGGGATCGAGTTGGTGCGTCGGGGGATGCGTCCGGGGTTTGGATGCCTGTCGGAGCTGGGGAGTTGGCCTTTGTCCGGGGATCCGGAAGCGAACCGCGTTCCCTTGCAGGAGGCACTGGAGTTGGTGCCCCTGGAGAATCTACGCTTCGCGGGAATGGATGTGGTCGAAACTGACGCCCTGGCGGCGGCGGAGACGGCGGGTGTTCTGGAACCCGCAGACCTCAGCGCGCTGGCCTCCTTTTTCGAGGGCATACCGCTTTTTCCAGGTTTTTTTTTGGAGGAGGCGACTCCGGGGCTGGAACCGTGTCACGTGCTTGCGACGGACGATGCGGGAAACGCCCTGGAAAGGGTTCGGGATTCGCTGCAAGCCGCGATGGCGGCCATCGGCTGCAAGCGCGGGCTGGTGGTTCTCTCCTGCTCGACAGAGACACGTGCACTGGAGAAAGAGGCATTGCTTCCGGACGAGGGCGATTGGGAGCGACGGGTTTCAGAGGGAGGGATCCGACCCTCCCTGATCTATGCCCGGGCGGCTCTGGAATGCGGGTACCCATTCCTCAACCTGACTCCGAACCACACCCTGGAGCACCCGGTGGTGACGGCTTTGGCGGAGGAACGCGGTCTGCCGGTTGCGGGTTCGGACCTGAAAAGCGGGCAAACCTATATGAAGACGCTCATCGCAAGCGGACTTCAATTCCGGCTGTTGAATGTGAGGAGCTGGTTCAGCACGAATATTCTCGGAAACCGGGACGGGCAGGTATTG
>CAYQKH010000286.1:0-2847 GCA_964417945.1 uncultured Opitutales bacterium | reverse complement strand
CCCCTGTATGGGTAGGAGGGGTGAGGGTTGCGTGTTGCGGGTTTTGGGGTTCTCCTCGGAATAAATGATGAGCCACAGATGAAGCGGATGGAGCAGATGGAAGGAAGTGCTCCAAGCTAGGTAGGGTCCGAAGGTAAAGTGAAAAAAGCGTTGTCCTGGGAGCCGGGGAAAAGATGATTTCCGATACCCCATGCCCCGGAAAGAGAAGAGGCCGCCGCTGTCGCCGAAAGGAGTGCTGATTCCGTTCATTCTCCTGACGAGTTGCTTCGCTTGGTGGGGTTTGGCGAATAACATGACGGATACCCTGCTGGCAGCGTTCAAGCGGATCAAAAGCATGAGCGATTTCCAGACTTCGCTCATTCAGATGGCGTTCTGGGTGCCAGCGGTTTGCTTCGTAGTCGTGGGGGCGTAAGGAGTATTTGGCGGGGTGCGGAAGTTTGCTGTAAGCGGTAAGGGGTAGGGGGGGGTAGGGATAGGAGGTCTTCTGGTTGCGGGGAAAACGGTGGTGGTTTTCGGTTTTCAGTCCCGGATTTTCCGTGAAGGATAGGATTATGGCAGGACACTTTTCATTAAGGGACCAGGCGGTGTTGGTGACGGGCAGTTCGCGAGGGATTGGCTGGGGGATCGCTCAGGGTTTGGAAGCGGAAGGGGCCGATCCGATTTACCATGGGTTTCGGCATAAACCGGAAGGAATCGGTGAAGGCCGGGTTTTCCTGAAAGGTGACCTGAGTGACGCGAGCGGCGCCGGGCAACTGGTGGAGGCGGCGTTTGCCGCACGACCGGAGCTGCGGCTGATGGTTTGCAACGCGGGTTCTTTCTTCGATGAAGACTTCCTCGAGATGACCCCGGAGCTGTTCCGGAAGACGATGAACCTTAATGTCGAATCGGTCTATTTCCTCTGCCAGGCTTTTGCCAAACGTTTGATCGCCCAGAAGCGGGGAGGGTCGATTGTGGTGGTGTCCTCAACGAACGGGTTTTCTGCGGAGGATGACTCGACCGCATATGACACCTCAAAGGGGGCCCTAGTCATGCTGACCCGAAGCCTCGCGACCAGTCTGGCGGAGTACGGAATCCGGGTCAACGGGATGGCCCCCGGTTTGATTAAGACGCCCTTAACCGCGCCGGGCTTCAAGGCGGATCCGGCAAAAGAAGAACACTATAATAAAAAGATCCTGCTTGGGCGCATTGGTGAGATCGAGGACTGCGTGGGAGCGACCCACTTCCTCCTTTCCGAGGCCTCCAACTATATCACCGGACATATTCTGGTGGTCGATGGCGGCCTGACCGTGACCCAGATTGGTAAGGCGTGAACCTTTTTTCATCACAGGGAGCACGGAGGGCACGGAATGAACCCTTTTTGCTGCTACCCTGCACCGCTACGTGAAGACTCTGAAGAGTGTAAAAATGAGTATGAACGCAGAATCTCCATTCTCCCTCGAAGGCAAAACGATCTGGGTTTTTGGTGGCGCCGGCTATTTGGGTCAAGGGGTTGTCCAATGCCTGGCCACGCAAGGGGCCCGGGTGTTCTGCGTGGATCGTGAGGGTAGAGCAGAGGTTTGGTTTGAGGAGCAGGGGAGGCCAGAGGGGATTTTGCCCTTCGATTGTGAAATTGGAGACGTGGATGGGACCGCAAAACAGGTTGAGCAGTGGATGGCCGAGTTTGGCTGTCCGGATGGATTGGTCAATATGACCTATTTTTCGACGGCGGATCGCCTGCAGGACCTCTCGACCGAAGCCTTTGATACGGCCAATCATGTGAACCTGACGGCGTGTTTCGCGCTCTGTCGACAGGTTGCCGAGGTGATGGTAGACCGGAAGGTGAAGGGAAGCTTCGTTCTCTTTTCGAGCATGTATGGTCTGGTCTCGCCGGATCCGCGAATCTACCGGGCCCCGTCACCACCCAACCCGATTGAATACGGAGTGAGTAAAGCCGGGGTCCTCCAGATGACCCGGTATTTCGCCGCCCATTACGGCCCCCAGGGAATTCGCTTTAATGCGATTGCGCCCGGACCCTTTCCGAACCCGGGAGCCCGGCAAGCCCATTCCTGGATGGAGGAAGCGGTGGGTCAGCGGACGATGCTCGAGCGAATTGGCCAGCCCGGCGAGGTTGGACCGGTCGTCAGTTTTCTCCTCGCGGAAAGCGCTTCTTTTATAACCGGAGCGACCATCCCCGTCGATGGGGGTTGGACGGCGTGGTAACAGTTTTCCCGGTGCTATTCATGGGGTTCGTCCCAAGCTTTGAATTATGGAAGGCAAGGCTTTCATACCGGCCCCACCGGATCGGTTTCTGCCACAGCTTATCAATGAATCCGGAATCCAGCTTGAATCGCTTAATGCAACAGAGTTCTTTTCCATCAGGAGACTTCAAAATAAAGGGCTCGCAGGGCATTTTTCCTTCCTCGGCCTTGGCCACACATTCGGGTTTCGACCAGGTGAAGCCGCCGTTAGTGGTTAAGGTCTGGGAGACCCCCTGTGGGGAATGGCCGGGGACATTCGGTTCGGCACGTAGAGGCCGAGGGTCCGCTGGTCTTGAAGGCGGACCATGCTGCTGAAAGTCATGGTGCAAGGGAACCCAAGCGGAGGCATTTCCACCCAAGTAACTGTATGGTCAGGTGTCCCTGGTAGACGGACTCCGTCCCCCGGACAATGATGATGCAATGATCGGTTTGGTCCGGTTTAAATGGCAAAAGGTGGCTTAAGTTGAGGTTGGAAGGGCGGAAGGAAAGGTATCGAGGTCTATCCTTATTGTTTATGACCCGCTCTGGAGAATACTGATTGCAAAGATTACGGAATGACCCGAATGGCCCTAAGATAAGCAAGAAAAGCTTAGCTTGTTTACGTTATTTT
>CAYQKH010000285.1:0-2879 GCA_964417945.1 uncultured Opitutales bacterium | reverse complement strand
GACGGAACCGGCTTCGGCGCGGTCGACTTGCTCCCAGTCGCAGCCGGCGGCCCCTCCGGTAAGCATACCGATATCAAAAACGTTATTGGAATCCTGATAAAAGGGTTCGGCTGCTTTTACTTCGGCAAAGACGCTCCCGATGAGATCGATGGCAGCGGGGTCAAATTTCCCTCGGGGAGGAAGTTGGTCGCCGACGGAAACTTCACCGCCAAGAGCCTGGGTGCGGAAGGACTCGTACTGCAGGGCATGCACCGGCTTGATCCCTCCAAAGTCTCCCCAACTTTTCTGGAAGCGTCCGGTCATGCCGAGCCAGGGGAGGCCCATCTGGGCAACAAACCGTGCGGCTTTTGGAAAGTGGTGGTAGCCCCAATGACCGGACGGCAAGGATTCAATTTCGTGGTGAGACTGGCGTTTAGCCCGGATCCGCATGCCATCATTCGGGTTGGTCGTCATGATGGACTTGGCATTGTAAAAAATGGAGGCGCCCTTTGAGCGGCTGCGGATGATATCGGTGAATTTGTCGCAGAAGGAAGTCTGGGCCGCTTTAAGGAACTGATATTGCGTTTTGGCGTCCGTGCCCAGCAAGCCGTGTTGCTCGCGAAATTTGCGGGCGAAAGGGGACCAACCGGTGCGGTCGTCAAAAAGCAGGATATCCCAGAAGATTCCATCGACCTCGTAGTCATCGAAAAGCTCGTGGATGTGGGCTTCCATAAGGTTCTGGTATTCCGGGTGGAGCCAGTTCATGAAGTGCCAGCCACCGGGGAGCAGCACGCCCCCAAGAGTCGGTTCGGCCCGGACCGAATGGCCGTCCCGGGTCATCTGCCGCCAGTCGAGGTGTGCGTTGGCGGAGTGCTCCTCCCAGCCGACTGTTACATAAATCGGGCAGCGAATACCGCGCTTATGCAGGGCTTCGATTTGTTCTCCCATAAGGTCGCGGCCTTTTAGAGCCGGATGAATGACCCCGGCCTTGGTCGGATAAAAACACATACCGTGGTGGCATTTGGCAAAGATCGTGATGCTGGCGATATGCGCGGATTCCACTGCTTCGGCGAATTCGTCGGGATTGAATTCGGCCCCGACATCCGGGATGTGGGGAGAGGTGTGGAAGTCGAGGTGGACTTGGCGGGGGAGGAGGTTCATTTTAAGGAAGAAGGTAGGGGGGGGAGGTAAGTGGAAAAAGGTGGGAAGGTAAAAGGTGGGAAGGTGGAAAAAGGTGGGAAGGTAAGAGGGGCCCTTTCTGATCCGGTTTTAAAAATTCAAAATCAGACCGTCATTCTTCGTCGAGTAGATTTCTGCCATTCAACCCAAAGAGTGAGGCTGCTTTAAGAAGATGCCGGTCATTGGAGTAGATGGAATCAACCCCATAGTCCGCAGCGGTGGTGGGGAAGGTTCGGATGTCCTAATCGACGATGGGGTGGAAATCGCGTTTGCGGCCGAGGACACGGTGGTGGGGATCCTGGAGGGCGTAAGCGGGGCCGTAGTTTAGATCGAGTGTTTGAAGGACAGGGTAGAAGAGTCGGACCCGCGCCTCGAAATGGTCGTAGGTGGCGGGACGTCCGGAAGGCTTCCAAAGCGCCTCGGCGGTGGCGAGCATCCGGGGAAAGGCGAGATAATCGATCATGTTCTCGGTGATGAACTCGGACCAGAAAGTACACTCGCCGCCAAGGATGCGGTCGTGGAATTCGGGCTCAAGGTCGTGGGGGAGGGGGTTGAAGCTGTGAGCGCGATCCATGCCGATGGTGTCTGCGCCGAAGTTGAGGTAGCACCAGGGAACGGGCGTGGCGATGACCATCGCTCCTTGCCGGGCGGCTTCGGCGGTAAACTGGTGGTCGCGCCAGGACTGGACAACAATGTTATCGGGGAGGCCACCTTCCATGACTTCATCCCATCCAACGCCGATGCGATCGTGTTTTTTGAGGATATCGAGGACGCGATTGAGAAACCAGGTCTGGAGTTCTTTTTCATCCTTAAGGCCCTCGTCGGCGATGCGCTTTTGACAGGCGGCGTTTTGCTGCCAGGGCTCCTTGGTGCACTCGTCGGCACCGACATGGATCCACTTGGAGGGGAAGAGGTCGACAACCTCCTCGAAGAGGCCTTCAAGGAAGGTGAAGGTTTCGTCGAGGCCGGGGTTGAGATTGACCGACTTGATCCCCCAAGTGGTGTCCACCTCGACTCTATCCTCGCCACACCCGTATTCCGGGTAGGCGGCGACAATGGCGGTGGAATGTCCCGGGATATCGATCTCGGGGACGACTACGATCCCCCGGGCGGCGGCGTAGTCCACGACCTTGCGGATCTCTTCGCGAGTGTAGTAGCCGCCGTAGCGGGCGTGTTCCAGACCCCTCCAGGCGCCGACCTCGGTGAGCTTGGGATACTTCTGGATTTCGATGCGCCACCCCTGGTCGTCGGTAAGGTGCCAGTGGAAGCGGTTCAACTTAAAGAGGGAGAGGAGGTCGATGTATTGGAGGGTTTTCTCCATGGAGAAGAAGTGGCGGCTGCAATCCAAGAGGACGCCGCGCCATTCGTATTTCGGAGCGTCGATGATTTCAGAAGCGGGGAGGGCCGGACGGCCGTCCTGCTGGAGAGGCTGGAAAAGCAGCTGGCGAAGGGTGGCGATCCCGCGAGCAATGCCCTCGCGGCTTCCCTTAAGTTCGACTCCTTCAGCGGAGATGCGGAGCGCGTAGCTCTCCGGGTTCTCGCGAGGTTCGAGGAGGAGGTGCACGGGTCGGCCAGGGTCCTCGTTGCGGCGGACTTCGCCAAATGTGGCAAGAGACTTCTTCAGAACCTCGGCGACGGATTCGAGAGATGGTTCGGCGTGGAGAGTGAAGGGACCATCGAGAGGAAAGGCATCTTCCCAGATTTGCCAGTGGTCGGGATAG
>CAYQKH010000284.1:0-2890 GCA_964417945.1 uncultured Opitutales bacterium | reverse complement strand
GTTTGCGAAGGACGGATCCGTGCCATGCCCGCCACTCGGCAATGTGGCTCCAGGCGGATTCAAGGCAATTGTAGGCGCGGCGCACCTCGTCGGCATAGGGACCGTAGCGGCCGCTGAAGTAATCTTCGAGGAGGGCGTCGACATCGGCCTCGGTATTCCAGGAGAGGGTGGCCATGAGCATGTGGGTGAGGGCCCGGGTTCCCCAATTGATGATGGGCGGGTGCATGTAGGTTAGACCATTAATGCCCTCGCGGAAATGGCGGGGGAGGTCCTGGCGGATCCTCTGCGTGAAAACGAGGGGGAGATCTTCGAATTTGGATACATTGTAGTATTCTCCGATGGTGACCTCGTGTTCCTTACTCTGCCGGAGCCAGCCGGCGAGGTGTCGAGCGTAGCGCTGATTGCGTGGGGAGGATTCGTCCCAGAAGCCGTAAGCATAGGAGCGGTCGATCGGGTAACAAATCACGCGGTCGCGGGCCTCGACGAGGGGCGGGGGGACGGGCCGGGACGGAGCCTCAAGGGTGACGGTGCCCTCGTAGGCGCAGCTGGCGAAGCGCACCTTTTCGCCGATACGATCCGGTTCCCGATTAAGGCGGCGGCGGAGTTCGCTGGCGAAAAAGACCATCCGGTCAGAGGTATTCCCCACCGCCTGACAGTCGGCGCACTCGCAGACGTCACCCCAGGTATCAAAGCCCCAGACGGCGAGGATATCGACCTCTTTCCACTGGTGGCGGAGCCCATGAGCAACTTCGTCGGCGAGGAAATCGAGACAATCGGGCCGGGAGACGCAGAACTGGCGCTTGAGGGCGAATTCCTTGGTGGGCGGGCCAGAGGCGGGCTGGCCGTACCATTCCCGGTGTTCGTCCCAGAGGATTTTCCCGGAGGGCATCCGGCGATCCGGATCGAGGATGGGTTCAAAGAGGTGGCCACCGTTCTTAAACTGGATGCCGAGTTTTCGTGCGAGGGGGGCGGTCAGGGGTCGGTAGGCGGCGGTATCCATGCGATTGCGGGCCATCCAGAGGAGGAGGTTGGCGGAATCCATGGACAAGGCCTGGATATCAAAACCGCGACCGCCGGAGTAGTCGGGGCCTGCCTCGATCACGGCGTCAGGGAGGACGAGGGAATCGGTGGGCACGGGTTCGACTTCTCCTTCAATGCCGGGTTCGAACCAGCGCCAACCCTGGAGTTGGAGAAAGGCGTAGGCCCCGTAGAGCAGGCCGGTGCGGCCGGATCCGCGAATCGCGATGCCCCGCGGTTTTCTAGCGGAATCCAGAAGGGGGGAGAGGGTATAGGACTGGCCTTCTCCGTGCCTATTGACGGAAAGCTCGATGGTGAACTCGTCCGGCTGGGGTGTCTGGCTGAAGCGGACCCGGCGACCGGAAAGGGTTCGAAGGAGGTAGCCCTCGAGCTCGGTAGCGGCAAAGCAGAGGGTGCAACGGGTGGCGGATGCCGGATCTTCGGCAAAGTCGACCTCGGCTTCATCCTGAGCCCAAATAGGGATCCAATCGGATTCGGGGTAAGGGGTCTGGATACAGAGACCGGTTCCGGCAGGGTAAGATTGCATGAACCGATAGTGAACGTCGACGGTTCGCGGGACAATGCCAGAGGAGCGGGCGAAAAATTTCCCGCTTTTGTTTAAAGATCGGATGGCCGCACCCGTAAGGTTTGATGTGAAGCAAATCAACCAAGCCGGAAAGACCTGATGCTTCCATTCCGTGCCCGAGCTTTATGAAAAAGAACGCCGCCCTAACCGATTCCATCCGTAAATTTGAGAAACTTTACGCAAACATGTCGGTATTGGCCCGGCTGCAATCGCTGTTAAATGATTACAACGCGGATATGGATGAAGCGGAACGCATCATCCTGACGGACAGCAACCTGACGGCACAGGTTATCAAAATCAGCAACAGCGTGCTCTACCGGCGCTGGGAAAAGGCGACGACGCTCTCGACGGCGGTGCAGACGGTGGGATTCAAGCAGATCCTGAAGCTGGTGGGTTTGGCGCTCTCGAAGCAGGTCTTTCTGAAGGACTTGGACGCCTATGGTGTCTCGGCGGACGATTTCTGGTATTCGGGCTATTTTACTGCGCTATTTCTGGTCCTGCAGGGGCGGTATCACGGGGAAAACGAGGACGAGGCCTATCTGACCGGCCTCCTGCACGGAGTCGGGAAAGTCGTGATCAACGAGCTGCTTCGAGAGAACGAGGTTGAGATTTACTGGGATGACTCCATCCCGAGCGAAGACTGGGAAAACCTGATGATCGGGTTCGGCTACAACCATGCGGGGGCGCTGATCCTGGATGCATGGAAGTTCCCGAAGGCGATCGTGCACCGCATCGAGGACCAGACGAAGCCGGACAGGATCAAGGCGGACCCGTTGCTGGGGGCGCTGGATTATGCCCGTGTTTTTCTTTCCCGGAACATTCCGGGCATGCCCCCGGAGGCGATGGACTTCTGTCTCAGTCATCCCTACCTCCATCAATACGAAATCGACCCTGCGACATTAAAGCGCGAGATAAACGAAGTGATCGCAGACATCGCGCAGGTTCGAGAAACTTTAGCCTCCCTCTGACTGACCGATGATGAATCCCGAACCTCAGCCGTATCACATCGTTGTCCTCGACGACGTCCAGACGTCGGCGAAATTAATCCGATTTATTCTGCAGAAGAACCTGCACTGCACGGTGGAAACGAGCAACAACTCGAAGGAATTCCTTGAGTTGACCCAGAACCGCTACCCGGACCTCTGCCTGGTGGACCTTCACCTGGATGGTGAAACGGGGATCGACGTTTGCTACCGCCTGTGGAAGGATCCGGAAAAGCGGGACATACCGGTCTTCTTCTTTTCCTCCTACGGCAGCCCGAAGACCCGGGTAAGTGCCTTGAAGGCG
>CAYQKH010000283.1:0-2903 GCA_964417945.1 uncultured Opitutales bacterium | reverse complement strand
CACCGAGGTCTTGATCGTCTTGATCGCGTTGAACTGGTAGTGCACCGGGGATGCCGGACAGGCCAGGTTGTAGATCTGGTCGACCTCCGCCTTGAAAGGATCCACCACGTCGTGCCGGACAAATTCGAAATTCGGGTTGTCGAGCAGATGGCGGATGTTCTGCTTTTGCCCCGTAAAAAGGTTGTCCAAGGCGATCACCTCATCCCCACGTTCGATCAAACGATCGCATAAATGGCTCCCAAGGAATCCGCCGCCACCGGTTACTAAAATTCTCATAAGCGCAACTAAGGATAAGCCTTCAATCCGGGGCAAGGCAATAGTGCGCTACCCTTCCTCCCGCCGGGTGTAGCGATCCAGCCATCCGGCCGACCAATCCGCGTAATCCCCGGCCTCGATGTGGTCCCGCGCCTGGCGCATGAGATCGAGATAAAAGTTGAGGTTGTGCAGGGTCAGGAGCATTCCTCCCAGAGGCTCGTTGCAACTGACGAGGTGCCGCAGGTAGGCCCGGCTGAAATTCCGGCAACAGTAGTTGTCCAAAGTGTCGGAGAGCGGCCGTTCGTCGCGTTTCCACTGCTCGTTCTTCAGATTAAGCGTCCCCCGCTCGGTGTAGACCGTTCCATGGCGGGCCGCCCGTGTCGGCATCACGCAATCAAAAAGGTCGATACCCATGCCCACCATCTGTAGCAATTGGGGTGGCGTCCCCACGCCCATCACGTAACGGGGCTTCTCTTCGGGTAAGAGCGGAGCGTTCTGCCGGACTTGCTCCAGGATCTCCGTTTCCGATTCTCCAACGCTTACTCCGCCGATCGCATACCCTGGGAAATCCAATTCCAACAGCGCCTCGGTGCACTTTTTCCGCAGTTCGCCGAACCGTCCGCCCTGGGTAATTCCGAAAAGGAGGTGTCCCGATTCCAGCCATCCGCTTGAAACCGCCAGCCTGCGGGTCTGCCGCGCCCAGAGCAGCGTGCGCCGGACCGCTTCCGCCACATCTTCGCGGGTGGCACTGGGCGGCGGGCATTCATCCAGAACCATCGCGATGTCTGTGCCGAGATTCCGCTGGATCTGGAAGGACTGCTCCGGCCCAAGGAAGACCGCCGAGCCGTCCAAGTGCGATTTGAACTTCACTCCCTCATCCGTGATCCGACGCATCGTGGAAAGGCTGAATACCTGGAAACCGCCCGAATCGGTGAGGATCGGTCGACGCCAACTCATGAAGGCATGAAGCCCTCCCAGGTCCCGAATCAACTCACTGCCCGGCCGCAGTTGCAAATGGTAGGTGTTTCCCAGAATGATCCCCGCATCGATCTCCTCCAGCGTCGCCGGGAAGGTCGCCTTGACCGTTGCCTGCGTCCCCACCGGCATGAATTGCGGCGTCTCCACTCTGCCGTGCAAGGTGTCCAGTCTTCCTCGGCGCGCCCCGCTCACCCTGTCGCGCTTCAGCAATTCGAAACTGTTCTTCACCGAAACAATGAAAACCAGCCTCCATACGCCCGCAATCCGGAACTGCGCGCCGCCCCGCACCACTCTGAAGAAATCTTTAAGGGAAGCTTCCCGCTAACCTCTTAACGCCGAGACAACCCAATATATGGGGGTATTCAGTGAACAAAGAGGCACATAGTGTTCCCTTGACCCCCGAATCCGGCCAAAGTCAGGATAATAGCAAATGCTATTGGTCATCGACAACTACGACTCGTTTACCTTCAACCTCGTCCAATATCTGGGCGAGCTCGGGGTCGAACAAAAGGTGGTCCGAAACGATCAGATCAGCGTGCAGGAGGCCCTCGACCTGGACCCCGACCGGGTTCTCCTCTCCCCCGGACCCTGCTCCCCGAACGAAGCTGGGGTCAGCCTCGAACTCGTGGAAGCCTTCGCGGGGAAAAAACCTCTCCTCGGCGTCTGCCTTGGCCATCAATGCATCGGACAGGCCTTCGGTGGTCGGATTGTCCGGGCCGAGCGCCTGATGCATGGAAAAACCTCCCCTATCCATCACCACGGTGGCGGTCTTTTTAAAAACCTCCCGAATCCCTTTGACGCCACCCGTTACCACTCGCTCCTCATCGAAAGAGAGTCCTGCCCGGAAGTCCTCAAGATTACCGCGGAAACCGCGGAGAAGGAAATTATGGCGGTCCAACACCGGGAACTCCCGGTCTGGGGAGTCCAATTTCACCCCGAATCCCTTGCCACCCGGCATGGGAAAAAGCTTCTCAAGAATTTCCTCTCCCTTCAATGAATCATGCGCTGCCCCCGTTGCGGCTCCACCAAAAGTAAAGTTATCGATTCCAGGTCCGCCAAAGACGGAGGGACCATTAAGCGTCGCCGGGAGTGCCTGAAATGCCTTCACCGCTACACGACGGTTGAAGCCATTCAGGGCGAGGACCTCCCCGTCCGAAAAGCGGATGGTTCCAGCCAGGAATTCGATCCCGATAGGATTCGGCACAGTATCCTCAAGGCGGTCGAGAAACGCTCCGTCGACGCCGAACAACTCGAGATCATGGTCAACCAGATCGTGGAAAGCCTGCGCCAGGAATTCGTCCTCGAGATTCCCTCCTCCGCCATCGCCGAAAAGGTCATGGAAAAACTCTACTCCGTCGACAAGGTCGCCTACGTCCGGTTTTCCAGCATCTACAAGGATTTTACCCGCCTCGAAGAGCTCGAAGAAGAGATTGCCCGGTTGCGTCAAAAAGCTTAAGGTTCCCTTCACTGACCTGTAACGAGCCGTGAATACCCACGATCGAGACCCTTACGAAAACCTGGCCGCGCTCAATGCGATGGTCTCCTTCGCCACCGGTTCCGAGTCCACCAAGGCGGGCGAGATCCAGGCCGCCATCCAATTCTGCCGCAACCAGGCCGAGCAAAAACGCGACTTCACTGGACAGTTCGCCCGCGAAACTGCCAGGGCCTAC
>CAYQKH010000282.1:0-2907 GCA_964417945.1 uncultured Opitutales bacterium | reverse complement strand
CTCCGCCGCTGCGAGCCCATTTCCGCAACAACGCAGTCCGCTGTTCCTCACGGTAGAACCGCAGCAGAGGATCATAACTCAGGTCTCGTTCGAACGCTTCTGCAAAGGCGTCCCCCCGGAAGTGATCCAGGAGGAGGAAGCGCAATTGGGCATCCGATTCCGACAATTCCAAAAGTCCCTCCCGCAGCTGCGGCGTGCTGAGAAAATACCCCTCCATCAGGTTGCGGTGCCCCGTCTGCGTGTCGCGGGGCCGGTTCAGGGTCTCCCGCCAGGCGTCGAGCGTCCAACGAGGCTCCACCGGAAGCCAGTAAACCCCCTCCTGGAAGGTCATCCGGGCGGAACTCGGGTTCAACGCCCGCGCCACCCGGAAGTCATCGAGCGCCTCACCGGCCTCGCCTCCGAGCGACAAGGCTCCTGCCGCCTTCGAAAAATACCCATGCCAGTCCATTGGATACCAGCGCACCATGCGTTCGGCCAATCCCGCGTAAGTGCCCGTTTCTTCATTCTCCAACTCTTCATCCAGCGCCTGACGAAGGTGGTAGGAGAAATGGTCCCGATGCGTGACCAGCGGAAAAACCGTTCCCATTGCCCAGAGTGCTCCCACCGCGACCAGGAGGATCCCGGACCCCATCCAGAACGACTTGACCCCCCGGTCCGGCCGTTTCCCGCCCTCCGTTTTGCGCTGCGTCGTTTCCTGGTTCAACGCCACCAGAAAGAGCGCGAAAAACAGCGTTCCCAACCGGTGCCCTCCCACATCCACGAGCCCGTGGAGGAGAAAGAGCACGATCCCCACGAAAATCACCACCCGGAAGGGGTCGGCACGTCGAAGCCCCTTTGGAAGAGAGAGCTGCAGGCTGCCCCAAAGGATCACGCCGATCAGCGCCGTCCCGAGGAGGCCGCCCTCCGTCAAGAGCCAGAATAGGTCGGACTCCGGGTGTAGAATGTGCTCTGCTCGAAAGCTGTGATCCCGGAATTGCGGGAAGACCACCTCGAAGTTCCCCAGCCCAAAACCCGTCAAGGGGCGTTCCAGGAACATCGTCAACGCATCCCGGTAGATCGCGAAGCGGAAATCCTCGAATCCCATCCCTCCGCTCCCGTCGAGGATTCGGTCCCGGGTCTCCGCTCCAAAAAAAAGAAAGAGACTAAAAAGCAGAAGCGTCACCGGAATCCCTACCTTCAGGTAGGGGCCAATCTGCGAGCGCGCGCTTTTCAGCAGAACCCATAACAGGCATCCGAAGAGCAAGAGAAACAACCCCGACCGGGAACGCAGATCAAATAAGGCGAAACAGAGAAGGACCGTGAGAATCACCCCGAAAAGCGCCCAGTTCCCTTTCCGCCGGATGCTCTCCCAGGATGAGGTAAGACAGAGGAAGGCACCCAGCAGCATCAGGTTCGCCATCTGGTTCTTGTTCGCAATAAAGGTGAACAAGCCCGCCTCCGGAGCAAAAACCCAGTTCGCTCCCATCGCATTCCCCAACACGATGCCGAGGGCCAGGAAGGCTAAAACCCAAATCGCCAGCTTCAGGACCTGTCGGCGGTCGTGGTGATTTAAGGGCTGGTCCAAAAGAAAGGCAAAAAAACCAAGGCCCGCCAGGCTGATCACTAACACTTCGAGGGTTGCCATCGGTTGAATGCTCAGGGTCCCCGGCAGACTCATTCCAAGATTGGCCAAGGGCTCAAATACCGCCCCACCCCCACCCGGCCGGGGAATGACCAGAGTCAACAAGCCGTATGCAAGAAAGCCCGCCCCTCCGATGAGAACCAACCGGGGCGGAAGCCGACGCGGCGGCTTCCACAACAAGAGAAGTCCCGTGCCCAACAGGGCGATCGCTTTAGAGATTAAGGGGATTCCTCCTCCGCTTAAGATAATCAGCACCCAGAGGAGCAGGCTCGCCCCATACAGCACCACCGGTCCCCTCGCGTTGGTATAGCGCAGGGCCTGCGGGATGCGGAAAGGAAAAAACCGCCTGCGTCTGCGGCGGCGCCGATTCGGTCCTTGAGCACTCATCCGGAGATTGAAGTCCGCCATCAACCCTTGCTTGTGGCAAGGCCTTCTTTCTGCTCCCGGTCGCTGGAGGAGCTGTAATAATCCGTATACTTGTAGTAGTAGTAATTCGGCTCGTTCGCGTTGATAAAATTCAGGACCAGTCCCGTGATCTTCGTGTTGCGCAACTTCAGGCGCTCCATCGCCGGACGAATCTGCCGCAGCCGGGAAAAATCCGAGCGGATCGTGAACAACACGTCATCCACCTGGTTCACAAACGAGGTCGTGTCGTCCGTTGCGAGAACCGGCGCCGAGTCGATGATCACAAAATCGTAATGCGTCCGAGCCGCCTCCAGGAATTGCGTCATCCGCTTGTCGATTAACAACTCCCCGGGACGATCCGGGTAGCGCCCCGTCCCGATAAAATCCAACCCCTTTACATCGCTCTTCCTCGCCAGGGTCTCTAAATTCAGCTCCTCCTCCCCGTCAAGGTAGGCCGCAAGGCCCGGTTCCCGGTCTATCCCAAGGGTCCGCGCGAGGTGCCCGCGCCGTAGATCCGCGTCCACCAGCAGCACCTTCAATTTCGCGAACGCCAACGCGATTGCAAGATTTGCCGCGATCGTCGACTTTCCCTCACCGGGGATCGCGCTCGTGATTAGCACCACCGGCGTTTGCGTCCGCTGCCTTTCCATTAGCAAGAGCGAAGACCTTAAATTCCGGCAGGCCTCCGCAAAGGTGTGCCGGTCGTCATTCTCCTGGAGGAGACGGAGGGTTTCTTCCCCCTTCTTATTCGGTTCAAAGGGGATCGCACCGAGGACCGGGTCATCGAACGCGTTTGCAAGGTCGTCCACCGAAACCACCCGGTTGTCCAGTAAACCGATGACAAAGAGGATCGCGCCCCCCGCGATCAAGCCCCCGAAGAT
>CAYQKH010000281.1:0-2911 GCA_964417945.1 uncultured Opitutales bacterium | reverse complement strand
GCCGGAGCCAACGGCAAACACCCCGTTAAATCCCCCCCAACCATCTCCAAAACCACCTCCAAAACCACCTCCACCCCCCCCAAAAAAAACCCCTCCCTAAACAGCGGCAAAAGCGGGGGCTCAAAATCGCAAAAATCCTCAGCAGCCTCCCGCACCGTCGAGTTGACCATCCCGGCGTTGATTGACCAGAAAAATGCCGCCGCCCCTGGCCTGAACAGTCCTCTCGACGCCCCCGAGGTGCAGGAAAAAATCCGAGACCTGATCCGGCTCGCGAAGGAACAGGGCTATCTGACGTATGAAGATATCAATGAATCCCTGACCGACAGCCTAGCCGAAGCCGAAGATATCGACACCGTCATGAGTCGGCTTCGGGGGATGGAAATCGACATCATTGATTCCTCCGATGTCGATACTTATCGGGAAACCAAACGGACCGACCAAGAGGAACCCGAAGAAGAAAAACCGGAAGCGAAACTCGACATCCTCGATGACCCCGTCCGGATGTATCTCAAACAAATGGGGCAAGTCCCGCTCCTCACCCGGGAACAAGAAGTCGAAATTTCCAAACGGATCGAAGACGCCGAATTGATGGTGGCCAAATTCATCCACCGATTTGGCTTCACCGCAAAGGCCCATCTCGAACTCGCTCACAAACTCAACGAGGGTCGCGAGCGCTTCGACCGCGTGATTCAGGATAAAAAAATCGAGAGCCGGGAACGCTACATGAAGTTGCTGCCGCGGCTTTGTGATCAAGTGGAGAGAACCCGCGCCGAAGTCGAACGGCTCTTCTCTCAAATCGTCCACAGCCAGTCGGGCGACGATAAACTACGCAAAGATTTTTCCAAAGCCCACACGACCCTCCAACGGTTGTATCCGCGGTTTTACTTCAAACAAAAGGTCACGGAAGATTTCGTCCATCTCGCAGATGAACATTTCCGGTTGCTCAACCAGCTCCACACCGAGCGGAGCCGGGCCGAAGCCGGCGGGCGTGAACTCTCCGGGATCGAAGTCAAGGTGCGCGAGTTGGAAACGGCCCTCTGGATGGAGTCGCCCGTTTACGAGCGGGAATATCACGATCTCAAAGAATGGCTCCGCAAAGCGCTCAAGGCCAAAACCGAGATGGTAGAAGCTAACCTCCGTCTCGTTATTTCGATCGCGAAAAAATATACCAACCGCGGTCTCTCTTTCCTCGATCTGATTCAGGAAGGCAATATGGGGCTTATGAAGGCGGTGGAAAAATTTGAGTATCGGCGCGGATACAAATTCTCTACCTACGCCACATGGTGGATCCGCCAAGCAATCACCCGTTCTATCGCCGATCAGGCCCGCACCATTCGCATTCCCGTGCACATGATCGAAACGATCAACAAACTGATGCGGGTGCAAAAACAACTGGTCCAAGAATACGGACGTGAACCAAGTCCAGATGAGGTAGCAGAAGAAATTCAGCTTCCGGTCGAACGGGTCCGGGCCGTCCTCAAAATGGCCCAGCAACCGATCTCGCTCCAGGCTCCGGTGGGCGATAGCGATGACACCAGCTTCGGCGATTTCATCGAGGATAAGAGCGCTGAGAATCCCTCGGACATGACGGCAATCATGCTCCTCAAAGAGAAAATTCGAGATGTCCTCGACACCCTCACCGAACGCGAACGCCAGGTGCTGGAACAACGATTCGGTCTCGTCGACGGATACAGCCGGACGTTGGAAGAGGTCGGTCGTCAATTTAAGGTCACCCGCGAACGTATTCGGCAGATTGAAGCCAAAGCCCTGCGGAAAATGCGGCATCCAACCCGGATCCGACAGCTCGAAGGCTTCCTTGAGCCGCAAGACATGGCGTGAGGCGGATTGCCCACCATTTACTAGTAAAAGTTAGCGCGATGTGAAAGTCACCCCCCCTGTTTCATAAAACAGGAAGGGGTTGCCCCGCAAATGATGGTGCAGGGCACGAGGCGAAAACTCGGGAGACTTGACCGGTTAACCCCATCACAAGTCTTTCCGGCACTTCAAAGCTGGAACATCCTCAAAATGGGCGTCCGGGGTGATCAGGATGGCTCCGACGCGAAGGGCGCACGCTGCGATTACCAAATCAGTCACCGGTGGCCACTTCCCCTTCCGCCCCAGGCTCCAGCCCAAATCCGAAACCGCCCTCCACAAACAAGCATCGCAGGGGATCTCCGGCACAATATCAAAAAAATCGGAGACCTCATCCCGCAAGGCCGGATTTTTGATGCCGCGCAACACCTCCGCGCGAATGACACCGCAGTTGTATAAATACCCCGATTTCAGAGGGAGGATCAGCCGCTGCCGAAAATCTTTTCCGGAACGCATCTGATCAATGATCCATGCTGAATCAACCAAGAGAGGTGCCATCACGATTCCTTGCGATAGCGGACCGGTTGGTTTCGGATACTCAGAATATCATAGGCGGCATCGATGCCTTCTTTGACACGTGCGCTCTCCCAAGGGTGAGCGGCGATCTGATTGATTCGGGCGATGCGTTCCGCTTCCGTTAGAGCCCAATCGACCGCTTCCTTTCGCGTTTTCAAACCGGTCAAACTCATCAGACGCTCCAATTTGGCTTCATCAATTTCAATCGTCGTCTTCATACGGCCATACTTAGGGCCATAAAACGACGAACTCAACTATTTTTTACCCATAACCGACGCAAAAGATCTCACCCCTTGAATGGAACTCACCTTCATGGGTTGAACGCTCGCTGCTGGATTCTATCCCCCCCTGTTTCATAAAATAGGAAGGGGGTTTCCCCGCAGATCTTAATGGAGGGCGGAAGTTTAGGCGGGGGGTGTATCCGTTGCGATACGAAATCGCCTGAACGACAAAGCCCTGCGCAATCAAATTGTCACCGGTCACCTCAAAATGCACCACCAGTGGTCACTTCAAAGTGCACCAC
>CAYQKH010000280.1:0-2922 GCA_964417945.1 uncultured Opitutales bacterium | reverse complement strand
AGCGGGCCTGCGCTTAAACGAGCTGATGCGGCTGCGGGTCAAGGATCTCGATTTCAAACGTGGGCAGATCCTGAGTCGCGCAACATTGGACCCTATCGTCCCCCTCCCAGATAAAAATCGGGATGGAGGCCAGCGACCCCTACTGGACGCGCTTCTTCCACTTCTTAACCGAAGCGGGCTGGACAGTGGAGTGGTTCATCCCGGTTCTTTCCAACACCCAGGGGCGCTGCCACTTACGGGGGCACATAACCGGGCTTGCATAAGGGTTCATTTGTTTACCGCCCTGAATTTCTGATTCGCCGGTGGCAAATGGAGATCCCCAGCCCATGCTCACCCCGACCCACGAAGACCGATGATTGTTTACTCGTTTTAGAACCGGGAGGAAGGATTAGAAGCGGCGGAAATCCGTCGGACGGTCCGACAGTCCGCCCTCCGTCTCCCGACTCCCGTCCCCCGCCCTCAAACCCCGTTCGGCATCAGGGCAATCCCGACCAGCGCAAGGTGCAGCACCGCGCAGGCGAGGAGGGCGGCGGCGACGTCGTCCAGGACGACGCCGACTCCGCCGGGGATCTTCTGGAGGCGATCGACCAACCACGGCTTCCAAATATCGAAGATCCGGAAGAGGACAAAGCCGCCAAGAAGGACTGGCCACCCCCCATAAAAGACAATGGATGGCTGGAGGAGAAGGAAACAGCCGGGGATCGCTACCAACTCATCGACGACGATCTTTCCAGGATCCCGCTCCTGCAAGCGGTTCTCGGCCTCATTGCAGACCGCCATCGCCAAATAGAGCGTAACCAGCCAGAGAAGGAGGTAAGCCGGAAACGGCAAGAAATGAAAAAACAGTGCGTACCACAGTAATCCCGCCACGCTTCCCCAGGTCCCGGGTGCCTTCCGCATCCGGCCCACCGGTCCCACCGTGGCCAGGCCGATCACCAGGGAGGAGGGCAGCCAGCGCATCCAGGAGAATTCGCGGCTTCGGATCATGTTTTCTCAGTCGCTTCCGGATCGAGAAGGAGCCGACCGTATTTGGCGAGGTAAAGCACGCCGGAAAAAATCGTTAGGGCCGCTGCCACGTAGAAACTGCCGAGTCCCCCGACTCCGTAGAGCCAACGCCAGACCGTCGATTCAAGGGCGTCCGGGAAATCAACCAGGAACGCCTGGCTCAGCAGCAGGATTGCGAGACTCGTCATCTGGAAAAAGGTTTTGATCTTCCCAGACTTTTCCGCCGCGAGGACCAAACCGTTTTTCGCCGCGACCAGCCGCAGCCCCGTAATCAACAGCTCACGGATCAGGATAAAAAGGACCAGCAGGAGCGTCCACGCCGGCAGGATCCCCAACGATAGAAAGGTGATAAACAGGCCCAGGGTTAGGATCTTGTCCGTCAAGGCGTCCAGGAATTTCCCGAGGTCGCTGACCAGCCCCTGCTTTCGCGCGATCCACCCATCAAGGTAATCGGTAAAAGCCGCCAGGAGGAAGACGACAAACGCCCAGGTCGCCCCTCCGGCCTGCGAGGGAAGATGCAACAGGATCGCAATCACGATCAGCGCGGGTACCCGCGAGAGGGAGAGCAGATTGGGTAGGTTCATGATGCAGAAGGGGCCGAAGCCAAGGGTTGCCTCGACCGCGGGATTTCACTAACCAGACCCCTTCAGGACGAAACCCTCACTTCCAAAAGTCAACCTTCGGCTGCGCCGAACCCCACCCATCTTCACCATGCAAACGGGCATCTATCCAGGAACCTTCGACCCGATCACCCTCGGCCACCTCGACGTGCTCGACCGGGCTCGGAAAATCTTCAACCACGTTATTGTCGCGGTCGCGGATAACCTCAACAAGGAACCCCTCTTTTCGCTCGAGGAACGAATGGAGCTTGTCCACGGCAATGTCGACAGCCGCCCCGGCGTCGAGGTCGACACCTTTAACGGCCTTATCGTCGACTACGCGCGGTCCCGGAACGCCGTCGCCCTCATTCGCGGGCTCCGCGCGGTTAGCGATTTTGAATACGAGTTCCAGATGGCCCAGATGAACCGGCACCTCGACCCCGGCATCGAAACTGTTTACCTTATGACCACCGAAAAGTATTTTTTTACCAGCTCCACCCTCGTCAAGCAGGTCTCCCGCTACTCCGTTCGCGACACCCAGTATGTGCCGCCAAATGTGCTTCAGGCTTTGAAGAATAAGTTTGAGCCTGCAACCTGATCCATTCTGGCTATGGGTTCTCCTCAGGCTGGGGATCCTCCGGCCACTAGCACGCCACAACTATGTCCGAGACCGATCCATCCGCCGGCCCCAGGAAAAAGGTTACCGGGGTCATCTTCCTGACCCTCTTTATCGACCTGGTCGGTTTTTCCATCATCTTCCCCCTCTTTCCGGCCATGCTGGACTACTACCTGGCACGGGAAGATTCTGGACTCATCGCCCTCCTCATCCGTTTTATCGAGGACCTTTCCGCCCAACCGGATAACCGCTTCTTCACTACCGTCCTCTTCGGAGGCATCCTCGGATCGCTCTACTCCCTTCTCCAATTCGTCGCCGCTCCCCTCTGGGGGATCCTCTCGGATCGCATCGGACGCCGCCGGGTCCTTCTCCTTACCGTCGTCGGCACCGCGCTGTCCTACTTCCTCTGGGTTTTCAGCGCCTCCTTCGAGGGACTCATCGCCGCCCGCCTCCTCGGGGGACTGATGGCCGGAAATATCTCCGTCGCCACCGCCGCCATCGCCGATACGACCACCCGACAGCAACGCGGCGCAGGGATGGCCATTGTCGGGGTCGCCTTCGGGCTCGGTTTCGTCCTCGGGCCCGCCATCGGGGGCCTCAGCGTCGCCTGGCAACCCGGGTCCCCGGTCGGACCGGACCAGGCATGGGGTTGGCATCCATTTTCTGGACCTGCACTCATCGCCGCTATCCTTGCCAGCCTCA
>CAYQKH010000279.1:0-2928 GCA_964417945.1 uncultured Opitutales bacterium | reverse complement strand
CCCCTCCGCCTTTCCCTTACCGGGCGCGAAAAGGATCAATGCCAGGAGGTAAAGGTTATAGATCGGGATGAAGAAGGTGATCGATGGCTTCCCCAAGTCCTGCATGCGGCGCATCACTTGAATGAACAGCGTTATTCCAAAAAAGACCCAGGTCACGAGAACGAAGAAAACCCCGACCGGCTTGAAATGCAGCAGATGGTAACCGGCTTCATAAACCCCGAATGAAACAAGGATCCCCACGATCACAATGCCGAGAGAACGGAGGATAAACGGCTGGCGTTCCAAGGGGCCATTTGGCTTAAGAAGCGTTTCCATGTCGTTCTAAAAAAGGGAAAGCCTTCGCACGATCAAGCCCGAACCCGCTCTGGCCTAACCCAGCTTATCGACCACGATCTGGCGGAGCTTTTTCAGGTCGGCGGCAAAAACCCGGATCCCCTGGGCGAGTTTCTCCGTCGCCATCGCGTCTTCGTTCAACAGCCAACGAAAGCTTTTTTCACTCAACTCGAGCTTTTCGATGGGTTCGTTAAGGGCGTCTTCTGCGCTCAGCTTGCGCTCGACCTCCACGTCCATGGTGCTCAGTTCCTCCAGTAGGTCGGGGGATATCGTCAGGAGGTCACAGCCCGCCAACTCAAGGATCTGGCTGGTTTTCCGGAAGCTCGCCCCCATCACCTCGGTTTCATGCCCGAACTTTTTGTAGTAATTGAAGATCCGCTGCACACTCAGGACGCCGGGGTCATCCGGTCCGTCATAATCCTCACCGGTCTCCGCCTTATACCAGTCGTAGATCCGCCCGACAAAGGGGGAAATCAATTGCGCACCGACCTCGGCACAACCCACCGCCTGCACCAGCGAGAACATCAGCGTCATATTGCAGCGGATATCCCGTTGCTGAAGAATATCCGCCGCCTGGATCCCCTCCCATGTCGCCGCAATCTTGATCAGGATCCGTTCCCGGTCGACGTTCTGTGCTTCATAGTAACCGATCAATTCCTCCGCCTTGCGAACGGTGCCTTCGACATCGAAAGAGAGTCGCGCGTCGACCTCCGTCGAAACCCGGCCGGGGATGATGTCCAGGATTTCCATTCCAAAGCGGATCAGGACCTTGTCCATGATCCGGTCCACCAGAGACTCACCCGAGCGGGAACCCTTGCGCTCCGCCTCAATTACCGTATCGAGGATTTCCGCATACTGCTCCTTTTGGACGGCCTTCAGGATCAGGGATGGATTCGTCGTGGCATCCTGCGGAGAATACTTTTCTAGCAAACCGAAGTCACCGGTATCGGCGACTACGGTCGTGAATTCGCGCAGCTGATCCAAGCTGCTTTTTATCGTGCCTGTGACATTCGGGTCGGTCATTGTTCTAAGTAAAGTCGAGGTTGATAGAAAAAAATATTTTCTAGACCCAACCCTTCGTCGGGTCAACCACGAGCAGTGGCACGACCCTTCAATTCCGCGACCCGCTCGAACCTTCCGGTGATTCCAAACATCGGTTTTTTAATAAAACGTAGCCGAAATACACCCACCCCGACAACAGGGCCACTCCCCCCACCGGCGTGACCGGCCCCAGCCAACGCGGCCCGCCCAGCGATAAGCCGAAAAGCGAACCGGAAAAAAGGAGCATTCCGCCCACCCAGAGAAAAAGCAACAACCGGGCCCTTCCGCCGGATAGGAGCATGCCCGCGACCAGCAGGGCAAGGGCTTGGAATTGGAGGGTGTCCACCCCGGTTTTCCAGGTCGCAATCGAGCCATTCGCCTCCAGAGTCGCCTTCAGGGCGTGCGCGCCGAACGCCCCGAACGCAACTCCCAGAAAGCCAAAGATTGCCCCCGCCAACATTGTCGATTTGGATTTCATGAAATTTAATGTTGTACCAGCCCCTCCACTTTCTCAAATGGTTCCGGTTCCCGCTCTTCCTCCTGTTTCTTGCGGGGGGAGCCCACGGGGCCGGACCGTCCCTTCAAGGCAAGCTTGCTTGGGAGGGCGAATACATCGACCGCGGCATCCGCAAGTCCGGAAATATCCTTCATCCCAATTTTGACCTCTTTTCCGGCCAATTCTACGCCGGGGCCACCGCCTTCCTTGAGGTGGACGACGACTTTGAAGAGTTCAACCTCTACGGCGGAACCTACCGCTCCCTCTCCCCCCTCTTCAGCCTTGATGCCGGCCTCAACCTCATCGAGGTCGACGGTGTCGGCGAGGTCGAGGCCTATGCCGGCCTAGTACTCGAATATGGGCTCAACCCCGCCATCTATGTCTTCTACCGATGGGAGGCCGAAACCCTCTCGATCGAGGCGGCCGTCAGCTCCCGCCTCGAGCTGAACCCGCAGCTCTTTCTCGACTGGTCGCTCACCGCCGGAGGCAGCATTCCCCAAGAGTCCGATGTCACCTCATGGGGCTTTATTCAGGGGACTCTCGATCTCGTTTACCCCCTCAATAGCCGCCTTGAGCTTTCCCTCGGGATCCGCGCCTCCAGCAGGAGTGAGGACTTGAACCTCCCGGAGGCATCCTACCTTTGGACCGGCGTCGGTCTCCAGGTCAACCTTTGACCCCCCGACCCACACCGAAAAACCCCGCATTCGACGACCCTTCCCTTCTCCCCCGCTTTCCCGCACGCGTCCTAAAAAGAGTTTGACAGCCATCACCGGGAATTTACTTTTAAATGCTTTTCTAGTAATGAAAACGACTTTATCGAAATCCGGCAGCACCGAGGCCAAATGGCTCCTCGTCGATGCGGAGGGCGAAACCCTCGGGCGCCTCTCCGTGAAAATTGCCAATATCCTCCGCGGCCGCCACAAGCCGACTTACACCCCGCACGTCGATACGGGAGACTTCGTGGTCGTCATCAATGCCGAAAAGATCCAGGTCTCCGGCAAAAAGGAAGAACAGAAAAATTACATGTTCTATTCCGGATGGTTCGGGAATGAAAAATA
>CAYQKH010000278.1:0-2957 GCA_964417945.1 uncultured Opitutales bacterium | reverse complement strand
CGATACCCGAGGCCAACAGTTCGGCGATTCGCTGATAACAGAGATAGGTCTTACCAATTCAATAAAGGGACAGACACTTTATTTACATCTTTATTTACTACTTTTATTTACTCCCTTCAAAGCAATTTAAACTTGGAAAAATTTACTCGATCAATCTTTACGTTTCGGGCGGTCTGGCTATAGACATTACTAATGTCAGGATCTCAATCAGGTGACCGTGCAGATCGGGCACTTCAGGACTATGTCAACCTCATCACCAAGCACCAGAATGCTCTGCGCCGTTTTATTGTCTCCCTGGCACCGGGAAGCCCGGAGGTCGATGATATCCTTCAGGAGACGAATATCATTCTGTGGGAAAAGCGGGCTCAATTTGAACCGGGTTCCAACTTTCTCGCCTGGGCCATGACCATCGCCAAATACCAGGTATTGCGATTTCGCAGCACGGCCGGTCGGTCAAGGATCCTTTATTTTTCAGACGAGTTTATTATCGATCTTGCCGACCGATTGACTCCGAAGACAACGGGTAGTGCTTTGATGGCGGCTCTTGACCACTGCATGGACAAACTGGATGCTGAACAGCGCCAACTGCTCACCATCCGGTATACCTCCGGGACCTCCCTCAAGGAACACGCGGCAGAAAGAGGGACGACGGCCGAGGTGCTGCGCGTTACGCTTCACCGCATCCGCAAAATGCTGAAACAATGCATCGAAATGACTCTCCAGGGGCAATCCACATGAGCCGGTTTGACCTGGATGACTGGATTCTGGCGCTATTGGATGGCGAGCTGTCGCCCGACGAAGCCGCCGCTCTGGAGCACGTTCTGCGGACGGATCCGGATGCACTCGAGACATACTCCAAACTGGTGGCGGTGCATAACGCGCTTGAAATGCGCTTTTCGGGTGAGGATGTTCTCATCCTGGAGCTACGGGCTCAGGAGAACTCTAAGCCGGCCCGGTCTTCGAAACGGAAAAGGCAGGTCCTACTATACGGTGCTGCGGCTGTTTTCATGGGAGTCGTCGCCTTAACTGCTAACATCGTTTCCCCTTCAGGTGCTCGTGTGGTAGGAACATATGCGACCGAACCGGGCTCAACCTACAAACTGACCTTTGAAAATGAAACCAAGCCAGTGGAAAGTGGGCAATTGATCATCGGCTCCCGTCTGGAATTGACCGAGGGGGCCTTTGAAGGGGTGTTCGCGAATGGCGCCCGTCTGGTTGCCGAGGCTCCCCTGGACTTTCGTGTTCTGGCCCGGGATCGAGTCGCTATCGAAGAAGGCTCGGTCTGGTTCCGGGTGCCGACCGAAGCCCGCGGGTTCACTGCAGAAACGCAGGATCTGGTGGTGGTGGATTTAGGGACCGAATTTGGCCTCATTGCCCAGGGCGGAAGCCCGGTAGAGGTCCACGTCCTGAGCGGGCAGGTTGAAGCGCGTCAGGCAGCGGATAAGCGCTCCAAAGTGGTTCTCAACCAGGGAATGGCGCGCCAGGTGTCGGCCGATGGAAGCCTGGAGGAAATCCAAATCGCCTCAACAACCCGCTTCCGGCGTGAGCTGAAGAGTTTCTCGGGCGCGATTGCGAATTTTACCTTTACCGGCCCCCCGTGGGAGTCGCCGACCGAAACCGATTTCGCGACCTTTGCCCGCAAGAGCCCCTCTGAAGACGCCGACCCTTACAGCACGACATCCATCCTTTCCAACCACGGATTCGATCCCGGGGGGCGGCAATCGCACCTTATCCGCGATGAGGACATTGGAACCGCCATTTTCAGCACCAGCGCCACCCCCGGAGTGGGGATGAATCTGGGCGGGGCGGACCAAAAGGTCCCGACCCATTACATCGCTTTCACGGTCACACCCGAGTCGGGTTACCAGACCACCTTCAATTCCCTGTCCCTTTATACGGATACCCACGCAGCCAATGATGAATATTACATCGAACTGCGTGCCTGGGACGGCCGGATGGAGACATCCCTGGGTGTCATCTCTCATACCACCGGACCCAGGGTCGAAGAACCAGTTGTCTTCAAGGAATTCGACTTTACGGATTTCACCTCCAGCCGCCCGGTGGAGTTCAGACTCTATGCGTATGGGACCGATGAACCGAAAAATTCCAAGCTCAGCTATGGTATTCGAATGGATGATATCCAGCTCATAGGACGCAGCGAAGCGATCAACCGGCCTTTTTAGACAGCCTCTAAGGGGAAAATGATGCGAGTTGAGACCATTTTTAAAAAAATTTTCAAATTTTTTCCGTGATCTGTTAACGTTTTGCCCTGCATTGGTATAATAAAGCATGAGATATACACTATTTGTACTTCTAATGGCGGGAATTGCCCTGCCCCACGCAGAGGCTCAAACCATCCTGATCGATCTCGGTCGGAATGATACGGGGCAGGAGACATCCGCAACTGGCTGGAACAATATTAGTGGTGCCATTGGGGGTTCGTTTGATCTCTCCGTCAATGGTTCTACTACTTTCCCTCAAGTTCTTGTTGACTCGACTGGCGCGAATTCGAGCATCAGTGTGACTGCATTAGATGACGCAGGGCCGAATGAAGGTTCTTCGGGCGGTGCTGCGGATTTCACAGGAGTTACATCGCTTAATAGCCCCGCTGGAACCAGCTATCCGGTCAGTGCTTTTGAAGACAATGTATTCGTTCAGGGTGGTGCCGATATCGATATCACCTTTTCGGGCTTCAATACATCATTGACCTACGATTTTCACTTCTTTGGAGAAGCGGATAATAGCGGCAGTGACAACAACTCATGGGACGTGACCGGCGCAAGCACTTCAACCGCGACCCTGGATACTAACGATGGAATTGCGAATTTTGCGACTCTATCGGGTCTAACCCCCGATGGCAGCGGTGAATTTTCGATTCGATTCTACGATCCGGAGGGGGACGTTGGCCGCTGGAACACATTGGAAATCGTCGCCGTTCCCGAGCCGTCTGCGTTCAC
>CAYQKH010000277.1:0-2995 GCA_964417945.1 uncultured Opitutales bacterium | reverse complement strand
GCAAAAAGGCTCAAAATACGCAAAGTTAAGGTTTCCTTCAGGTTTTATGTGCCTTTTGCGCTTTCTCGCGGCCATTTTTGGGGATTCATATTTTCCTGATTTTTCTTTTTAATAATCTCGCACTCTGCCGGTTACGAACTTTTAGTTGAAGGCATTGCTCTTAGGCGGCGAGTTCCAGGACGTCGCCTTCTTTCAAATTCAGGTTTGCGATTTTTATCGGTTTTCCGTTCAAGGTGGCTTGGAATGATTTTTCTTTGAAAAGCCCGAGGTCCAACTCGTTCAGGTGCAGGTTACCGTGTGTGATTTTAACGGTGGCGGTGCCGCTTTTTTGTTCATAGGTGCCCCAGGCCTGGCTGGTGGTGAAGGGGGCTTTGAATTTTTCTTTCTGGATGACCGGGTCGAAGGCGAGGCGACCGCTGCCATGATCGAACTCGAAGCCGCAGAGGGCGAGGAAGACGGCATAGGCGGATCCGGCCCTGGCATAATGGTCGGAGCATTCGATTTCATTGTAAGGATTGCGTCCGCGTTCGGCCGAATAGCGATCGTGGATGGCGCGGGTGATGGCCAGTCCGTTTTGAATTAGATCCTCGTCGCGTTCGGCAATCATATGGGCTGCCACCTGGTATTCGAAACCGGTCATGAATTCATTGAAGTAGGAATACTGCCAGTGTTTTTTGAAGTCATCGCGCAATCCCCCCAGCGGCCAGGTGCACATTAGCAGCCCGGCGTCTCCTGCGGTGGCATATTGGCGTCCATCCTTGAACTCTTTTCGGAATGGTCCGTAGTCAGGCAGGAAATTGTATTTCCATAAGGCGCGGAGGGCGGACTTCTGATGGTCGGGGTTGTAGAGGCGTCCGAGACCGACCTGGTTGGCCCAGAATTGTCCCATGACTTGATCGATATAACATCCCATGCCGACGCCGATCTTATCGAGGTGTTCAGGGTCTTCGATTTGTTCGTAGAACTCGCCGTTGAAAAGTTTTTCTATTTTTTTGCGCCCCATCTCGTAGATCCTGCGGGTGTCGGTGACCACGGCTTGCTCGCCCATGACTTTGCCCATTTCCTCGGCGGAACGGAGGGCGGCCAGATACATGGAACAAAGAACATGGACCTTGCCGAACCATTCTGCATCCAGGGTGTTGTGCTGTTTTCCGTCGAGGAGGCCGTCGAGTCCACCGCGTTCATCCGCTTTATCGAAATCAATGAGGTATTGGATGGCTTTTTTGGTGGGTTCCCAGACGCGTTTAAGGTATTCGGGGTCGTCCGAAAGCTGGTGATCACGCAGAGTTCGCAGGACATAGGCGGCCTGGGCATCGATGGCTGGCTTATTGTTAAAAGTTCCCCGGAAGGCGATGCTGCCGTCCGGTTTTTGAGCGGGGCCGTAGTCCATCGTTTCGCGGAGACGTCTCTCGATTTCGGGGAAGAGTCTGGCGTGGCCCTGCGCGTACTGCCAGACGTGACCGCAGGTTCCGGGACAACAGCCGATGCCTTCCCAGGCCCAGAACTGGCCGTCATCGAGAAGCAGGCAGGTTTCCGACTGCAGGGAATTGGTGGGTAGGACGGTGCGGTCGAGAATCCATTGAGGGAGGGTGGAATCGTTCCAGGTAGCGACCCATTTGTGAGTGAGGTCGCCGAGCCGGGTGTGATTTTCCGAATAGTGCTCTGCCACTTCCAGGGCATTTCTGAAGTCGTTGATGTAATGACGCCGGGCTCCTTCGGGATAGTGTTTGTGTTTAATATTGGGAAAGTGCCAGGTGATGGCGAATTTGACGGTCCTGCCTGTTTTTGCGGGAATGCTCAACTTCACCGAAACGGTATTGGTGGAAGGATCGACCGCGGCTTTCGGCGCATCGAGCGCGACGAGGGCCATTGAACCGAAATCCGGTTTGGAAGCAGCCTCCTTGTCTTCCGTATCGTGGATCTTCAGCCCGTGGAACAGTCCGGTGAAAGTATCGGTGGTAATGGCTTCAGTGAAACGGGCTTTCTCGAATTTGGATCGACTACCTGCAGGATTATTGAGATGACCGGTCAGGATAACTTCCTCTTCGTTGGCACTGGTATTTTCCACCGTGTATTCCATGACGGTCACAGGCAGGGAAGAGTCCTTGAGGTTGAGAGGAATGAAGGGACTGTAGGATTTTAACTGAACTTTCAGGGGGGTGTTTGATGTCGCGTAATCAACAATTCCGATGGGCCATCGACCCGTAAACGTGACATCTTTCCAGCCCGAGGCATCCAGGGGAAAGCCTTTGCCCCCGTTCTGGAGGGTGAAGCGGGCATCGACCCCATTCGTGTGATCGCCGGCGCGGGGGGGATTGATAAAATTCGAGCCATCCCGTTCACGTAAGACCTGCCGGCCCCGGATTGTGTGCAATCCTTCGGGGATAGGGGTGCTTCGATTAGCGACAACTCCTTCGTGTTCGTGATTGAAGATATCCCAGATCCAGAGCTGTCCGTCACCGGAAAGATATACGGTGCCGCATCCGATACCGCCCACTGTCATGCCGATGACTCCCGGGTCAATGGCCCGGGCGTCGTAGGTGATCCCCGCATCGAGGGGGTGATGGCGGGTGGTTAATGAGGCGATCCAATCCGCCGGCAGATTTTTATCCCGGGGGATTAAGCGGGCGTAGAGTTCCTCGGGAGAGAGGGCTTCTTTTCCGGCTGCGGTGGCCAGCGGTGACCATGTCAGATAAAGAGCCGAAGCGGAACTCAGAGCGATAAAATCCCGTCGGTCCAAAAGCGATGCTCCGGGAATAGCTTTGGGGGGGTCTTCGGGGCAGCAACCTTCGGAACATGCGGTTTGCTTCTTCTTTTTTTCGGGCATCTGATTCTGTCTTTTCACTTCGAGAGTTTAATTCTACTTACTCACGATTATTTTCAATCTGCAAATCTGAACAGTTTTCTGACCCCTGTTATCTCGCTTGGACAGCCGCTCAGGGCAGGGCGGACTCGATCTCCTGGAGTCCGACGCCGAAGACTTTGCGGGCGATGG
>CAYQKH010000276.1:0-3005 GCA_964417945.1 uncultured Opitutales bacterium | reverse complement strand
GTATCAAATTGGCGGCTGAGCAGGGAATCCCCCGCGATGAACTCCCCCAAGGCCCGGCGCTCGTCCTCAAATTCCTTCTGCGCACTGCTGATAAAAATCCTCATGGCACGGAAAAACCGCAAAGCGCCTTATTTAAAATGGTGGCCATTTTTTTAACTAGCGGGGTCCGCTATTAAAAATTCTTTGGATAAGGGTTCATCTCTGTGGACGATGGTTCATTTGGCAAAATCGAGGATTTGCTCGAGGAGGCCTTCCGTCTCCTTTTCGAGTTCACGGATTTCCCGGACGACTTCGTCGAGGTCGCGGAGGGGCTGGTGGACGTAAAAATACTTGTTGAAGGAGATCTCGTAGCCGATGAGGGTCTTGGATTCGTCGACCCAGGCGCCTGGCACGTGGGGGAGGACTTCGGTTTCGAAGTAGGCCTGGATCCCGCCCTCGTATTTCAAGGGGACATTTTCGGTGTCGCGGAGTTCGGTGTCGGGTTCATATTGAATATCCGACCGCTGCCCTCTGCCCTCCGCTTTTCGGACCGGCTCTGCTTCCGGGTTTCGCCAGGAGACGGCGTCGAGGATGGCATTGAGCTGGGGGGCGCCTAGTTTGAGCTTGAGGGCCTTAAGGGCGGCTTTGACGTCCTTCTGGAACTGGTTGAAGTCGTGGGACACCGCTTCGCCCAAGTGCTGGTGGAGCTTTTCGGCGGTCTCCAGCAGCTCACGCCGGGCGAGCCAGAACCTGGGATTGAGCAGTTTCTTCTTATCGGAGGCCTTGCGGTCGATTTCCTCATGCTCGAGCCAGTCCTCGAGGGCGTCTTTTTGGGCTTTGGCGGTGAGGAAGCCAGGTTCGTAAACCTGGTCGCCCCATTTTTCGTACATCCATTCCATTTCCTCTGCCAGGCGCTTGTCACAGCGGAGGGCGGCCACGCGCTCAGCGGTGAATTGGGCAGATTTGCGCAAGGGGCGCTCGACCGTGATCTTCCAGTAGCCGAAGTCGCGGTTGTCGAAGACCTGGGATTTGAGGCCGTCGACGGCCTCCTTGCCGGTATGGGCGCAATCCAGGTAGGCGCGGGTGATTTGCTCGATGTGGGCCGGGGAAAAAGCGCAGTTTTTCTCGCCGAGGTTCTTGCGGAGCTTTTCGTAGAGCTGGGAGGCGTCAATGAGCTGGACCTTGCCCCAGCGGGATTCGGGCTTGTTGTTGGAAAGGACCCAGATGTAGGTGGTGATCCCGGTGTTGTAAAAAATGTTGTTGGGCAGCTGGATGATGGCTTCGAGGAGGTCGTTCTCGATGAGGTATTGGCGGATGTTGCTGGCACCGCCGCCGGCATTGCCGGTGAAGAGGGCGGACCCGTTGTGGACCGAGGCGACGCGGCTGCCGTGCGGGGCGTCCTGCAGGCGCTTCATCTTCCTGACCATTTCCATGAGGAAGAGGAGTTGGCCGTCGTCGACGGCGGGGGCGGCGGAGACGGTTTGGATCTTCCCGGTGGCGTCGGGGAGCTGAACTTCAAAGCGCGGGTCGATGATCTCCGTGGAGGAGCCCTTTTTCTCCAAAATCTGTCCCTGGTCGGTCTTCCAGCTCTTCCCATAGGGCGGATTGGAGAGCATGAAGTCGAAACGCAGGTTGGAAAACTCATCGGTGGCCAGGGTGGAGCCGAATTTGATGTTCTCCGGGTTGTTCCCCTTGATGATCATGTCCGACTTGCAGATGGCGTAGGTCTCGGGGTTGACCTCCTTGCCGTAGAGGTAGGTGGCCGCTTTGGAACGGATCGGTCCGTCGGGTGCGATAATGTAGTCTTGAGCTTCAGTGAGCATGCCGCCGGTTCCGCAAGCCGGATCGTAAATGGTGATGACCGGGGGGAGCCGATCCTTCACCGGCTCAATGAGCAGGTGCACCATGAGCTGGATGACCTCGCGCGGGGTGAAGTGCTCGCCGGCCTCCTCGTTGTTTTCTTCGTTGAACTTGCGAATGAGCTCCTCGAATACGTAGCCCATCCCGAGGTTGCTGAGGCCGGGAAGCTTACGCCCATCCGGGCCGATGACATCGTGCGGGGACAGGTTGATATTGGGGGATACGAATTTCTCAATGACGCCGTGGAGGGCGTCGGCCACGGCCATTTTTCGGATCTGGTTGCGAAGGTCGAACTTGTCGATGATTTCGACCACGTTGGGGCTGAAGCCGTCGAGGTATTGGTTGAAATTGGCCTCCAATTGAGAGGGATTCCCGAGGAGGGTGCGCAGGGTGAAGCGGGAGGTATTGTAAAAATACTGACCGGAGGCTTCCCGGAGGCCCTCCGGGTCGAGGAGGGCCATACCGGCGTCCTCTTTCTGGAATTTCACCTCGGCAAGGACGGCTTCCTTGGTGTCTTCCAGCAAGCAATCAATCCGCCGGAGGACAAACATAGGGAGGATGACGTCCCGATATTTCCCCCTGACAAAGACGTCACGGAGGCAATCATCCGCAATGGACCAGATGAAGGAGACAATTTTGTTGTGGGAGAAATGGTCCATGGGAAATGCGGTATTGAGTGGTTTTCAGCTTGGAGGATTTCGCTAAGGGGGTCGAGTTTGAGAATGAGAAAAGCAGAGAGGGATCGCTAGGATCCCTTTCAAGGGTCGGGTCGGGGCGTTTTTTTCATTGAGGTGGACGCGCGGCGAGCGCGGTCCCTACAAAATGGGGATCGACCCGGTAGGGCCCGTTGCTTGCCAACGCGGCCTTGGGTGTTGGACGCGCGGCGAGCGCGGTCCCAACAGAATGGGAATCGCTTCGGTGGGGGGCTAAGATGCGCGAAAGACGGTTTCGCCGTTGAGGAGGGTTTCCTGGACGGCGATGGTGCCGTCTTTCCAGGTGAAGCGGACGAGGTTGGCGGGCTGGCCGGGTTGGAGGGCGGTCGTGATTTCGGGAAGGTCGAGGATGCGGGCGGGGTTTTCGCAGACGAGGGCGAGGCCCTCGCGGAGGGAGGACCCGGTCTGGTTGAGGAAGTTGGCGAGGCAGCGATGGAGGGGGACAGTAGCCCC
>CAYQKH010000275.1:0-3010 GCA_964417945.1 uncultured Opitutales bacterium | reverse complement strand
CATTGGGATCCTTGAGCTTCTTGGGCTGGAGAACGACGTCTAGATCCTTAAGGAGAGCTTTCAGCGAATTGATCCGCCTCTTCCCTGGAGGGACCGGAGCGACAATCTTTGCAATCCTTTCACGGAGCTTATGTTCAAAGCCGTCCTGATCGGAAGCGTCCGAGAATGCCAGCCGGGTGTGCAGGTTCCCGCGATCATAGTAAATCGAGGAACGCGTCTTCCGATAGGCACTCTGGATTAGCTCTTCCATCATACTTTGATTCTGCCGGTGACGGCGTGGGCGATGAGTGTACTGCGGAGGGTTTGGTGAGATTCAATTTGCCGTCGAATAGCCGCTTGCGACGCTTCATATTGGGCCTCGATCTCATTGATGTGATCTACGATTGCTCGCTGCTCTTCCTCGGGGGGTATAGGACAGACAACTCCGTAGAACCGATCCGTGTAGAGGCGCAAGAAGCCTGATTCGCCTGTGCCTAGTCCTTTCGAGAAACGGCGGAACTCAGTCATTAACGCCTGCGTTTTGAACAATCGAAACAGGTAATTGAGGTCATAGTTAGCTTCTCGTCTGAAGACAGCATAATCCGGGCTGACCAGTCCGTGCTGCGGAGCGATTGCGAAAATCCCGAATGCAGCCCGCATTCTGTTCATTACCAACTCTCCTGGCTCTACGATCTTGTAGCCGATGAGCTGCTGATCGGTGATTTGGATATCGGAAACGTCGTCATGGGGAACAAGCCCGAGCTTCGTCCGAAGGGACAGTAGGGTCTCCGTTCCGTCGGAGGTTCGTTTGTCAATCTCGATCAGCGAACCTTTCAAGCGACCCTCGCTCCAATGCTCCGGGATCTCCCCGATCCACTCGACGCCGGAGTCTTTCAATTGTACATCAGGGTTGAGTCCGCGGGTGACGGCTTGGTTAATGCGGATGGCTTTGAGTTCGTCGAGGAGTTCGATCTGGCGCTGTTTTTTGGCGATGAGGGCGTCGATCTGGGCGGTTTTCTCGTCGAGGAAGGCGACGATGCGGTCTTGTTCGGTTTTTGGGGGGAGGGTAAGCGGGAGGTATTTAAAGTCGTTCCAGTCTAGATTTTGTCGGAGCCCACTTCCCATCCCATAGAAAACCTTGAGAAGATCATAGCTGTGAAGAAGGTAGTAGAGATACTCCGAGGAGACCTTATTATCATGTTTTAGTCCTATGTAAGCCGAGGTTATGATACCTCGGTTTTTGGCCAATCCGACTCGCAGGCTGGTCCAATCGTTTTGCAGGTCAGTGGGCCGAATGACTAAATCACCAGGATTTATTATTTGATATCCCTCGAATGATTCTGGAACGAGCCCAGTAAGCTTCTCAGGAGGCTTGATAACGAGTCTGCCGTAACTAAGGGAAAGGACAGTGTTTTCGATATTGCCTGCGTTCTTTTCCTTATTGAGTGAAAGCGTCACTCGCCCAGGAAGCACATCCCAATGCTCAGGGATTTCCCCGAGCCATTCGACCCCGGAGTCCTTGTAACGGTCGTAGGAGGGGTAGGAGGTCACTTGGGTGCGGAGGGTTGATCGAGGGAGTCGAGGAGGGTATGGCCGGCGGGGGTGGTCCGGTATTGCTGGTTGCTGCTCCGGGGCTTGTTGGGGATGGTCATTTCGAGGAGGTCCGCCTGGAGGAGGGGGTTGAGCACTTGGTTCCTGAACTTGGTGCGGTCCGAGCGTCCTGCGATTTCCATAAGATCTCCGATGCTACTGGGGGTGAGGCACTTGCGCAGAATTGAAACTTGGTGCCCACTTAGTGCCAACTTGGTGCCGACTTGGTCCCAACTGGGTCCTGACTTAGTCCCGGCTTGGGCCTCTTGGGCCCCGCTTGGGCCTGACTTGGGCCTGTAAAGGGTGAGGAGAAACCCGTCGGTCAGCTGGAAACCAGGCTCGGGCAGTCCGGCCTCCCGGCAGAGACGGATGATTTCGCCGGTCCCGGTGCCGTAGCGCTCGATTACACGGACGAGGTAGAGGGCCTCGGCCAGTTGGATGTTGCGAGGGAAGGAGCCATGTTTTTTGCGGAGGAGGTCGAGGGTGAGGGCGGGGGGAAGGTTGCCGGGATTCCAGACCTCAAGGCGGTCGGCAAAGAGGGAAACCTGGACACTGGCGTTGCTTGTATAGTCCCGGTGGGCAACGGCGTTGACAATGGCCTCGCGGACGGCTTCGCGGGGAATTTCGTAGGCCACGGGGGCCTGGGCGCTTTCGGTCCGGGTCCCCACGCTGACGTTGATCCGGGAGAGGACAAAGTTCACCGCGTCCTCGACGAGGTTGAAGGCGGTTCCCCGGACGTCGAGGTGGGCGGGAATGGGCTTTTCCACTTCGGTGCCGTGGAACTGGGCGCATTTGACGAGGGCGCTGGGTAGCAGGCGTTGGGGATCCCGTCCAAAGAGGAGGATGGCGCCGTGGGTTGGGATTTGTCCTTCGAGCAAGTTCAACTTGGCGAGGATTTCGGCGGGATCGCTGTCTTCGCCAAGGGGGAAGCCACGGCCCTGGCGGGCATCCCGGACGAAGCGACGAATTTTATCCGGGTCGATGTCGTCCAGGGTGGCCCGTGCGGCCGGGGTGGTATCCCAAGGGGTGGAATGAATGACTCCGGTGGACTCCAGGTGGTCCACCAAGCTGGCGTAGACGTTGGCACGCAGATCGTCGAAGGACTGAAAACGCTTCCGGATGAGCTGGTCTCCGGCCAGGCGGATGAGTTCCTGCATTTTGGGGTCCTTGTCCGCGTCGTTGCTCCCTTGGACGTAGATCAGACGGGGGATTTTCAAGCGGGTTGCTTCATTGAACTCCCGATGAGTCGGGGATAGCCCCTCCTCATTTTCCCAACCATACTGCCGGCCGAAAAGACCCAGGTAGAGGTCGGACTTGGCGAGCTCATCCAAATAGACGTCATCCGGGGGGCGATCCCCGGCATGGACATCGCGCTCGAAAAGGAAGGTATCAAATTGGCGGCTGAGCAGGGAATCCCCCGCGATGAACTCCCCCAAGGCCC
>CAYQKH010000274.1:0-3032 GCA_964417945.1 uncultured Opitutales bacterium | reverse complement strand
CCCGCCCCCCGTCTCCCGCCTTCCGTCTCCTGACAATCCCCCTCGCTCACAACCGACCCGGAGACGGACCAAAATAGCGCCGACAGTTGTTGCAGTAGTACGCCGGACGCCCCTCCTGGCTGGCAACCAGCTTGAACTTCGTCGTAATGCCGGTCAGCGCGATCGTCCGCCCGATGATCCCCGCCTGGACCAAGGCCGTGTCCCCGCTTTTACAATAGAAGCAAGACGGAATCTCCATCGCCTCGAAGCGCAGGACCGTTTCGAGGATCCCCGGGTAGTCCGCTTCCAGCTTTTTTAATTTTTCAACAGGTCCTTTCAGCATGGACCCATCCCGACCGCCCGGCGCTCCCCCCACAACCGCCTACTGTGTCATAACCACCCCTATGACACCAAGCAACCTCGCCCCGTTTGCCTCCCTCCATTGAATTCCAATTCCGTTTCACCCACACAACCTTTAACAACCAAACCATAACCCCCTTTGCTTCACCCACCTGTATACCATGTCTTGAACCTCTTTTGTATACGATGCCCTGACCTCACCACCACCCACAACCCCATACAGCTTACCGTCCACAGTTCACCACTTACCACTTACCGCTTACTATTTACCACTTACCGTTCACTGCCCAACCGTCCGATTGCCTCCCACATCTGCCTTCGTTCCCGCCCCAATTTCACTGCTTGCCAGGTCAATCCCACCGAGGCATCTTTTCCGTAATGAAAACGACCGAAACCCGACGACTGGTAAAACAGGAAGCGGTGGAGGCGCTCTGCCTACGGTTTCACGTTCAGTCGCTCGACCTCTTCGGCTCCGCCACGCGCGACGAAGGGGCAGCCAATGATTACGATTTTTTGGTGGAGTTTACTCCGGGAGCAAAGGGAAAGCTTTTGCAGAGTTACCTGGGCCTCGCCGATGGCCTTGAATCCGCCTTGGGTAAGCCCGTGGAACTATTGACTCCTCGGTCCTTAAAGAACCCTCTTTTCCGCCAGCGAGTCCTCGATGAGAAAGAGCGCGTTTATGAACGAACGCTCCCGTAAATGCCTGGTCGATATCCAGGAAGCCGGACGGGCTATCCTGGCTTTTTCCGCAGACCTTACCTTTGAAGATTTTACCGCGGATGACCGAACCCGGTCTGCTGTTGAACGAAAATTTGAAATAATTGGAGAAGCCCTTCGAAGACTTCGAGATGAAGACCCGCTAACTTTTCCAAATCTTTCCTCGGGCAATGAGATAATTGGCATGCGCAACCGCCTGATTCACGGATACGACGCCGTTGACGAAGAAATCGTTTGGGAAACCATCCATCAATACCTACCTACTTTACTGGAGGAGATTTCCCAGGAAATGGATAAAGCATAAATTCTGAAATTCCCCTCCTAACGCCGCATGCAGGAAGCTTCCCAAAGGAAGAAGGAGAACCCGTAGCAGACCGGTACCCCATCTCGGCTGATACTACTCACACTTCACCACATACCGTTCTCAATCTACACCCAACCAACAACCCCTTACGGTTTACCACTCACCGCTTACCTCTTACAGCTTACCGTTCACAGTTCACCGCTTACCATTGGATCGCCGCCGTGCCGAGGTGTCTCTGTCTCGCCATAGCCTTTCAGGCGACGGCGGAAGCCCCCAGGGCGAAGACTGGAGCTGAACTCGGCATTCTCCATTCTCCATTCTCCATTCTGCCTTTCCCTCTCCCTCTACCGCCCCCGGTAGACATCCATCAAATTCAGAATCCCCTGCCGGATTTCCATCAGCTCCGCTTGTTGGAGCCGAATCCATTCCCTCAGCGGATCCGATTGGATCGACGCGGCTCCAGCATTCAGTCTCCGCTGGGCAGTGTGCAGAAAATCGAGGGCGCGCTTCAAGTAGGCTACCGTGAAACCCGGCTCGATCAGGTCGTCTCCCTCCGCGATTCCCTGGAGGGCGCCGGCCAGCTTCACTGCGCAGGACTGCCACTCCTCCACGAACGGACGCAGGCCCTCCACCGCTTCCGACGGCTCCTGTGCATCCAGGTAATGCCAGGCCGCCATAGAAGATTCCATCGCCCGATGGTGGAGCGGATGCCGCAGCTCCCCGTTCTCCATCCGAATCCAGTCAATCCCTTCCCGATGGGGGTCCGGCGGATCTGGCTCGCGCTCCAATGCCTCCTCGGCCGCCGCGTTAAGCTCCTCAATCGACCATTCGGGACGCCCTTCCTCCTCACGTTCCGGTAGGTCACCGCTCTCGATGGTAAAGGCTCCATCCTCCAGCAGGTGATCCCACCCCATCTCCTTCGCGATCTGCTCCTGGCCCTCCGGCGAGAACCCGTACTTATCGATCAGCTCCATATAGTTTTCGACCCGGGCATCCGACTGCCTGAGCAAGGCCTCGTAGTCAAATTCATCCCACTCCTCCTTATCCGGGTCCGGCTCGCGTGCCCGCTGCTGTTCGATCGCCAGGCCGAGCCCCCCCATGAAGAGATTCCAGCCCTTCGCCATTTGCTCCTGGCGATCTGCCTCGTCTTCCTCCGAAACATTCCATTCCGGCTCACTCACCTCCACTTCGAAATCCGTCGATTCGATCACCACCCGCCCGTTCCGCAGGGAAAACCACTCGAGGTAGACGCAGTTCGCCATGTGCTCCGGGGGCTTTTCCCCGCGTTTGCACATCCAGTACCCCTCCTCCACCGGCACCTCCCAGACCCGCACCCTCCGGGATGCCGTCAGGTCGCCCACAAACCCTTTCTGCTCCGTGAAGAGATCGCCGTCCAGCGGCGTGGTCTCCTTCCGATTCCGAAACCGCAAAACCGCCCCTGCCAGGTCCGGACACGCGTTCCCCTTCAGCTCCAGCTCCACCGGTTCCTCCTGACCCGTCAGCCAGATTCTCCCCCGCACCACCCCCTTCTCCCGGTTGTCCACCTCACCCCGCTCCACATGCCCATGGATCCGATACGCCATACCCAAAGATCAGATTCCAAACCCCAATCCGTCAAGACCCCGCATCCCATCCCCTGTAGGAGAGGGTTAACCCCTCGACGCTACCCCCC
>CAYQKH010000273.1:0-3037 GCA_964417945.1 uncultured Opitutales bacterium | reverse complement strand
CAATGTCGTCGGATCGCTCCGCGATCCGAAATTCACGACTCCTTCGCAGGCCGCTCGCAGGGCGTCGTCCGGGCAGGAAGCCAGCCGGGCTCCGATCATCCCTGCAAGCAGGTCCCCGGTCCCGCCCCGGGCCAAAACCGGCCCCCCATAAGGGCTTACGTAGGAGGATCTCCCTTGAAAGACCCGGGTAATCGGCCCCTTCAGGACGAGGATCACCCCTGGCTGCCGGGCAAATTCCTGCGGCCCTGTTTTTCCGCCAATCCGTTCATACTCGCCTTGGTGGGGGGTCAGAACCACCGGCCCGTAACCATCCGGCCGGTTGACCGCTGCGGAAACGATCCCCGGCTGGATCGCATCGGCGTCCAGCAGGACCGGCGATCGGATTTCCCCCAACAGGTCGTCGAGTAATTGCGCAGTTTCCCGCTCCCGTCCCATCCCCGGACCAAAGACAACGGCATCCGCACGGTCCAATCTCCGGAGGATTTCGCACCGTCCCTCCATCGCCAGCCCGCCACCCGGGGTCTCGGGTAGCGGAACCCACATGGCTTCCGGCAAGTGCCCGACCAGATGAGGAACCATCGTTTCCGGACCGAAAACCGTCAATAGCCCGAGCCCGGCTGTTGCCGCCGCCCGGGCACACATCAGCATCGCTCCCGGCATGGTTCGCGAGCCTGCCACCAAAAAAAGATGCCCCTGGCTGCGCTTATCGCTCTGCACCGGACGCAGACTGCGGATGCCCCGCAGCAGATTGGGGGTTAGGAGAAAGGGGACATCCTCCGGGAAAGATTCCGCTCCCTCTGGAAAAAAACCAATATCGAGGTAGCGAACACGGCCGACCTTTTTCCGGTGCTCCTCTTCGAAAACCGGGGTTTTGGCGATGCCGGTGGCATAGGTGATATCTGCCCGGAAGGCGTTCGGATCCCCCAGCCCGCTCGGAAGGTCGACCGCCGCCCGCAGGTCGATGGACGGATTCGCGTTTACGCTCCGCAGCACCGAATCCGTCGGCTCCCGCAAGGGAGGTCGAAATTGCATCCCGAAAAGCCCATCGATGCAAACCTCGAACGGGTAAGTTTCCAGCATCGCTTCGCTCGCCGTCATCGCACGGTCCGCGACCAGATCATAGGCCTTGCGGGTCTGTTGCCGCATGTCCTCCTCCTCAAACAATGGGTAGAGGCTGATCTCGGCGTCCGGCACCATTTTCAGGATCTCGTCCGCAGCCAGGCAGGCATCCCCGCTATTATGACCCTTGCCCAAAAGAAGGAGAAAGCGCGGGGCCTGCGGAAGGGACCGGACTTCGTTGTAATCCAAAAGAAGTCGTTGACCCAGCGAGCGCCCGGCCCGGTTCATCGCCTCCCACTCGGCATCCGCGTCGGTAAGCAGCGAGGCCTCGTAGTCCGCCGCCTCCTCACAGCTGAGGATCGGATGAATCGATGCCTTCATCGCCCGTACCCGGCCATCAATTCCTTCATCTGTTTCACCGCCTTCGCGATCCCGCTGAACAGCGCCCGGCTGATGATCGAATGTCCGATATTCAATTCATGGAGGTAGGGAACCCGCAGCAGGTATTTCAGGTTGTGATAGCTTAAGCCGTGGCCCGCGTTGATCCCGAGCCCCAGCTCATTCCCGATTGCCGCCGCTTCGATCAGACGGATGACTTCCGTATTCACCTGCTCGAGCGTTCCGGCATGCGCAAACGGGCCCGTATGCAGTTCGATCATGTCCGCGCCCATTTCCGCGGCTGCACGAATCTGCTCCTCCTCCGCATCGATGAACAAGCTCACCTTGATTCCTTTCTCACGAAGTCTTTCGATTCCCGAAGCCACTGCAGTTTTGCGCGAGACGACGTCAAGTCCGCCCTCCGTCGTCACCTCCTCGCGACCCTCCGGAACGAAAAGAACGCACCCGGGCAGGATCGAAAGCGCCGTAGCAATCATCTCCTCGGTGCACGCCATCTCCAGATTCATCGTCGTGGCCATCGATTCCCGCAAGCGGCGCACATCCGATTCCTGGATATGCCGCCGGTCCTCCCTCAGGTGGAGCGTGATCGCGTCCGCGCCAGCGCGCTCCGCCTCGTAGGCGAGGGCCACCGGGTCCGGTTCAATAAATCCGCCACAAGCGGCGCTTTCCTCGCGGTAACGTGCCTGGCGAACCGTGGCCGAATGGTCGATATTTACTCCGAGAAGCAGGGGGCTTTGCATCCTCCTACAATGGACGGTCAACCGGTGGAATCAAAATCAAAACGCTCCTGCGCAGGAGCCTTCGGCCCGCCAAGGACTTTTCGCAGAAAGGTTGGACGGTGGTGCGCACAGGGCCCCATCTCCGCCAGAGCCTTCCGGTGAAAAAGGGTGCCGTAACCTTTGTGCTCTGGAAACCCGTATCCCGGCACCTCCTTGTCGAGGGCCACCATCATCCGGTCCCGCACCACCTTCGCGAGGATCGAGCCCATTGCGATTGCAAGACTGATTCCATCCCCGCCCACCAACCCTTCATGGCGGTAGGGAAAGGGTTGCATCGGGCGGCCGTCCAGCAACACGCCCGGACACCTGCCGCACTCGCGCTTCCCGGGGAGCGCGGGCTCAATCAGTGCGTCTGCATCCACGGGATCCAGGCACCAGACTCCTCCCGCGCCATCCTGCAGGGACTCAAGGGCCCGGATCATCGCCATCCGCGTGGCTCCCAGAATATTAAAAGCTTCAATCTCGTCCACGCTTGCACTCCCCACCGCGAATTGAAGGTCTCCCGCTTCCATCCATTCTTGAAGATCCCTCTCCGTCGCCTCCCGCTTCTCCGACCGCATTTGCTTCGAGTCCGTCATCCCTTCTACCCGCTTCCGGCGACCGCGAATCCGGGCGTGATGGACGCAGGTGGCCGGCTCATGACTCGTTGGCCTCACGCGAACCCGTCGCCGGTCGCGTACGATCCACGGGGTCCGATCCACGCAGTGCCCACACGGTTCCTTCCGCACGAGCCGACCCGTACGATCGCGGTGAGGCAACCTTCGCCGAACTGGATCGCGTTCGGAACGGTCCTCATGTTC
>CAYQKH010000272.1:0-3054 GCA_964417945.1 uncultured Opitutales bacterium | reverse complement strand
CTCCCCCGTCCACGCCTTCCGCGGCGTCGGCGGCACTCCCTTCCTCACCGCCCGCGCCGAGGGTCCATACCTCCATACCTCCGGCGGCACCCGGCTTATCGACTTTGTCTGCACCTGGGGCCCCGCCATCCACGGCCACCGCCACCCCGCCATCCACCACGCCATCGCCGAAGCTCTCGAACAGGGCACCAGCTTCGGCACCCCCAACCCCTACGAGGTCCCCATGGCGGAAAAAATCATCGAGATGGTTCCCTCGATCGAGCAGGTCCGCATGGTCAACAGCGGCACCGAGGCCACCATGAGCGCCATCCGGCTCGCTCGCGGCTTCACCGGCAGAAACAAGATTATCAAGTTCTCCGGCTGCTACCACGGCCACGTCGATTCCCTCCTCGTCTCCGCCGGTTCCGGTGCCCTCACCCTCGGCAACCCCGATAGCGCCGGCGTCCCTCCCGGCTTTGCCCGCGAAACCATCGTCCTCCCCTATAATGACCTTCCCGCCCTCGACGATGCCTTTTCCCGCTACCGGGACGAACTCGCCGCCGTCATCATTGAGCCCTACCCCGCCAACTGCGGGCTCATCCTCCCGAAACCCGACTACCTCCAGTCCCTTCGCGAACGCTGCGATCAAAATGGTGTCGTCCTCATCTTTGACGAGGTCATGACCGGCTTCCGTATCGCCCCCGGCGGCGTCCAGGAGGCTACCGGCGTCATCCCCGACCTTACCGCCCTCGGGAAAATCATCGGTGGAGGCCTCCCTGTCGGCGCCTTCGGCGGCCGCCGGGAGATCATGCAGATGCTCGCCCCCGTCGGCCCCGTCTACCAGGCCGGCACCCTCAGCGGAAATCCCCTTGCCATGGCCGCCGGCCTTGCCTCCCTCTCGCTCCTCCAGTCCGGCGACCCTTACCCCGCCCTCGACCAGGCCGGCTGCACCCTTGCCGCCGCCCTAACCGATGCCGCCCGCGGAAAAGGCCTCCCTCTTCAAGTCTCACAGGCCGGTTCCATGTTCTGCCTTTTCTTTTCCGATAAGCCCGTCACCAACGGCGAAGAAGCTACCGCCTCCCAGAATAACCACTTCAAGAAAGTCTTTCACCACGCCCTCGACCACGGCGTCTACCTCCCTCCCTCCCCCTTCGAGACCTGCTTCATCAGCACCGCTCATACCCCCGATATCATCAACCAAGCCGCCGACGTCCTCTCCTCCGCCATCCATCACCTCTAACCCAGCCCAGACCCCCCGCAGGCAACATAGGCACCTCTTCCCTCTCCAACCTCCTCTCCCTCCTCATCCTCATCTCCCTCTCCCTCCTCCAGCGCAGCGAAGACCACGCCGTAGCGCAACGAAGGCGGGCCCCTCACCAGCAAAACAAAGCCCGCGCCCCGACGGGAACTCCTCTCCCCTCGCGAAGGGTTATCATTGCATGTTCGGGGGAAGCGCTCAGCACTCACGCGGCGCGGAAAGGCTTTTGTGAGCTGCCGTTCGTTCGAATATCCCTTTTCATAACCACGGAGTTCACGGATGAACACGGATAAAATGCATTCTCATCCGTGGTTCAATTCTTCCCTTTTTCTTCTTGAACGGAAGATCGCCAAGAACGCTACCCCGTATCAACGAAAAGGCTCACGACAAATTATCATCTTGATCGCTCGCGAATCCCTGTCCCCTAACAACCGCCCTCCGCCCTCCGCCTTCTGCCCTCCGACTCCCGGCTGACTCAGCTCCACACCTGCAGCAACCCGGAAATGCCGAGGAGGGCCATCAGGCATCCGAGGTAGTAGTTCCAGCCCATCCGGGTCCCTTCGAGGAGGCGCGCCAACGGAACGGTGAGGAGCGTGGCGGTTGCCACCACCGTTTGCACGATTCCGGGGTTTCCCACCAGGCGGATCGCCCAAAGCAGGCAGGCGATCCCAAGAACCGGACCGAAGAGGGCGTTCAACCCTACCCAGAGCGGTCCCGGAAGCGCGAGGCGGCGGGGTCCATCCCTCGGGCTTGTCCGCAGGTCTACCGGGCTGACGGACCCGGCCTGCTTCACGAGGAGTCCCGCGCCGTACAGAATCAGCGCTACCAGGGTCCCCCCGAGCAGCCGCTGGTAGGAAGCCGTCATGGCGTCGATCGACTCCCCCGCTTCCTCCAGCAGGAGGAATGCGTGCTTGGAAAGCGTGAAGGAGAGGCCCTGGGCGACGGAGGCCACCACCGCCATCACGCTTCCGGCGAACAGGGCCCGCCGCGGAATCCCCGTCTTAACGTTGGGAAGCAGTCCCGTCGCGACCCCCGCCAGGGTCAGACCGGCAAATCCCAGCTGGATCGGGGTCAGTTCCGCGCCCAGGAGAAACCAGGAAAACGCCCCTGCAAAGACCGCCGCATGCGTCTCAACGATGAGAAGGCTGAGGGTGGATCCCAGCCGCTTTAAGGCCTGGAACATGCACCACCCGCCGATCCCGAAGCCGATGCCTCCCGCCCAGAGAAACCAGCCGAAGCTCCGGCCCGTCCAGCCGGATCCCAGGAGGTGCGCCCAGAGCGCGAGGAGCGTCAGCGCCACAACCAATCGCAGGAAGTTCGCCTTTCCGCTTCCATAGATCCGCGCCGACTGGGTCGCACAAAGCCCCGTCAGGGCGAAAAGAACGGCGGTCAGGACGGAGGGGATCATGCGGAGTAAATGGAACGGGCCCCGGGTCGGCGGACTTCCCGGGAGCGGGCTTTGGTGTGAATCTGTGGGCCGCTACGGATCGACCCACCTTTAACGGACGTAGGACGGGCGGGCAACGTATCGCGTATGCAGGAGCGCTTTCGCCTTATCGCTCAGGGGCTCGCCGAGGAACTCCGCATAGGCGGCCTGGATCTCGGGGTTCTCATGGGAAAAACGCAGTTTGCTGTCCCGGTCGTCCGCCTCGAGGCCACGGATCCGCGCCAGGCGGACCGAGTTGTCGATTCCGTAGGGCTGCCCGCCCCCGCCGATGCAGCCTCCAGGGCAGGCCATCACTTCGATGAAGTGGAATGGCGGATCCTCCCCGGCCTCACGTGCCGCCCGAACGCGGTTGAGGACCTTTTCCACGTTC
>CAYQKH010000271.1:0-3060 GCA_964417945.1 uncultured Opitutales bacterium | reverse complement strand
GTGACCCTCTGTGATTTATCCGGGCTAACAACCTCCCCGACATCCTCCGCAGGTGGAAGAGAATGCGAACGGGGAACGCGGAATGAAGCATTGAAAAGACCGCGCACGGCTCAATCGTTCTCCGTTCCGATTTCCGAAAGCTGCGTTCAAAATTACAATCTCTCGCTCAACCGCTACAAGGAAGTCGTCCACGAGGTGGTGGAACACGCTACGCCGGAGGAAATTCTCACCCGACTCGCCACACTCGAAACCGAAATCGCCGATGGGCGGAAAGAACTCGAGGGGTTGTTGGGATAAAAATGGTAGACGATAGGCTTCGTGTATTCCCCGGAGACGGCTCAAGCCTCCGGAGGCGGTCGTCGAACGGAACCCTTGGGCGGGAAATCGAGTCGGCCCTTCATCTGTGCGAGGTCCTCGTCGCTGAAATCGGGTATCGGCAACTGGTTGGACTGCCGCCATTGATCCACTTGCCGCTCCGCTTTTTCGGTCTTTTCGGAGTCCGTCCCCGAATCCCGGGCCAGGTAGGTGGTCTGCGACGGGAAGGCAAATCCGGTGCCTGCATCTTCGACAATCTGCATGAGCCGGAAACCGACATCCTCGCGTACCGCGAGGTACTCGTTCCAGTCCGTTGCCGCCACATAGGCGAAGATTTCGACCTTCAGGGAATAATCTCCGAAGCCGTCAAAGCGCACTCGGGCGGGGTCTTCGAGGATATTGGGATGCCCGAGCAGCATTTTCCGAATTTCCGCCAGCACGTAGCGCAACTGATCGCCGGTGGTTTCGTAGCGCAATCCGAGGGAGAACTGCATAAGGAAGCGGTCGCGCACGGCTAGGTTCTCCAGCGGCATATCCGCAAACACGGAGGTAGGGAGACTAACGACGCTGCGTTCCAAACTCCGGATGCGCACCGAGCGCAGGCCGATTCGTTCCACGCTCCCCACACTGGTCCCGTATTTACAAAAATCACCGACACTGAGGGGTCGGTCGAGGAAGAGGGTAAATCCGGCGATCACATTCTCCAGGGTGTTCTTCGTGGCCAGCGCCACGGCCACACCGCCAACCCCCAGACCGGCTAGCATCGAGGTGTAGGGAACCGCCCATATATCGGCCAGGAGGAGAATGGCGGCCAGAAAGGCCGTGATGTTGATCAGCCCCAGCGACAACGAAATCAGCACCCCCCGGTGGTTGCGTAACGGACTCTCCAGATTTTTCGCGTTTAGCCTACTCGCCATGTTCAAGAGCTGGATCACCAGCCAGAGCATCGCGACGACGCCCACCGAGAGAGCGAGTCGTGCCAGGAGCGCGGAGAGATGTTCCGGCAGTCCCACCGATCCCAAAATCAGATTCAGAAAAAACGCGGCCAAGGCCAGGCGCAAAGTGCGAGTGATTTTTTTACTCCTTTGCCGGGGTGCCAAGACCTTGCCCAGGAGCTGGGAACGGCGTCCGAAAAAGACCACGAATGCGCTGACAAAAATCGATAACAACCAGAAGATCACCCCGCTGCCCAAGAGGACGGCCCACTGCCACAGCTCCACCCCGCCGATACGCCACAAGAGCCATGGCGCATGTGAACGCAGCCCCTCCCGCATCCAGAAATAACGCCAGGGCCGCACGGGCGCGGGCTGCACGAAGCCGACGACGGGCATATCCTCGACCGCAAGGTAGGCTTCGCGGATCGACTGCATGGTTTCGCTGGTAAATCGCCATTGGGGTGTTCCGTCCTCGCTTTCATCCGTTTGGGCCAACACGACGTCGCCGACCGGGTGATGGAAATGCACGTAGGGCTCCTCCCCCCAGGGATCATCGGGAATCTCCTGAAAGATCACAAAGCCCACGCGGTCGATGACCCGTTTCAGGTATTCGGAGAGCAACAGGGCATCCTTCGGCTGTGGATCCGGTCCCAGATGGGACAAATCCATCGTTTGCATCAGCATTTTCCGATGCGCGGGAAAATCGCTGCCGACCGTTTCCAGAAAGGTGCGCAGGGTGTCTCGGGGCGACGACAAAGCCTCGGCCTCGGGCGGGATTTCTTCCTGCTCACTCCGGGCGCGCCGCAACCGGTCCAGGGCATTTTTCAACGCATCCTCTGCCGGCACGATCAGATGCCAGCCCTCTGCATCTCGCTTGAAAGTCAGTTCCACGGTCTCCCCGGTGCCGGCCTGGGCCAAGGTCGTCTCCCACGCATCCACCTGGTTTTCGTCCGCCCAATCCCGGCCCGGGATCTCCCACAACCGCAGGGTGGTTAGATCCAAAAGCTCGAACATCAGGTGGACGGATTCCAACGGTCCCGGCAGCGATTCCTCCGAGTCCGCGTCATGCTCCGGGAGACGCAGGCAAGAGGCTGCGGTTTGCAGTTGGGAAACGTCTCCCTCGACGCTGGCACCGGCGGAAAGCAAAAAGGTCTTCAGCACCTCCCGCGGGGAGGAGAAATACGCCTCAACTTCCTTCGGTTCTTTCTGCGGCGAGATTCGTCGACCGGTCCACCACTCCCCGGATTCGAAACGCCCCGTAAAACTAAGTCCATCCTCGGAAAGGGTGAAAACAAAGCCTCCGGATTTTCCATCCCTCTGCCGCCAGGTTCCCCGGACCTGTCGATTCTCGACGCTCCCCTCCATTTCGCCGCCCAGCAAAGGATAGGTCCCGCTCAGTTGATTGCCTTCTTGGCTGAGGTAAAGCACTGCCGCACCGTTGCGCCATTGGGTTTCCCAGGTTCCGGACCAGTCCTTCGACTCCGCGCGGATCTCGCCGACTCCCCCGAGGAGAACGACCCATGCGACACTCACCGTAAAAAGCAAATTCAGAAATTTCATGATCAAAAAGTAGTTTTACTCACCGAGAGTAATCGTGGGGACGAATCCGTCTCAAAGCGCGAGCTGAAAGCCGTGGGAAACGCCATCCCACGCGCGTGATGGAAAATCGCTTTCCGGCCCTCCGGGCCATCGCCCAAGCGAAACCGGAATCTCTCGACAATTGCCTGACTGGGCAATGGGAGTCAATCGTAGCTACCACCTTGCTCGGCTCCGCCGTCAATTTTCTCCGTCCCGCTCAGGGCGCAGCAAA
>CAYQKH010000270.1:0-3074 GCA_964417945.1 uncultured Opitutales bacterium | reverse complement strand
TCGCTCTGGGCGAGCAGTTCCATGATGTAGTCGTAGTCGATGGTGGCGGAGGCGAAGAGGACGAGTTCGAAGTCGAGTTCATCGACTTCGGGTGACTTGGTGTCGGGTCCGGTCGTATCGCGCTCCTGCTTCAGCTTGCGTGCGGTTTCGATGTAGGCTCCCCGGAACGCGCGGTGGGTGTTGGGGTCGATGATTTTCTCGATCTGCTTTTTTTGCTCAGGTTCGAGGTCGGTGTATTGGTCGAGCTGGGTTTTGAGGCGTTGGACTTCTTTAAAGGTCTTGATGAACTGGGCGCGGGTGGCATCGCCCTGCAGCTTGGCTACGTTCTCGGGCTCGCAGGTGAATCCCTGCCATTGCATGAAGCCTTCGAGCTGTTTGACGGCGGTGCTGAGCTTCTCGATGACGGTGGGGGCGGGATCGACGAGCCAGATATCTTTCGAACGTTCGGCGTGCTCGCCGGAGAAGAGCTTGATGGCGTCGTCAACTTGTTGTCGTTGCTGCCGGAAATCGAAGATGTGGCCGTGGGGCTTGGAGTCGTTGAGCACGCGGTTGGTTCGGGAAAAGGCCTGGATGAGGCCGTGGTGCTTGAGCTTTTTATCGACGTAGAGGGTATTGAGGTATTTTGAGTCGAAGCCGGTGAGGAGCATATCGACGACGATGGTGATGTCGATTTTGTGTGCGGGGGCTTGCGGGTGGGCCTGACGCAGGTCGGCCAGGGGGAATCTCTGGGCCTTGATCCGGTCCTGCACGTCCCGGTAGTAGGCATCGAAATCGGCGAGGCGGTGGTTGGTGCCGTAGCGGGTGTTGTAGGTGGCGATGATGGCTTCGAGGGCTTTTTTCTTTTCGTTGGGTTGTTCGGTGTTGTCGACCTTTTCCTGCGGGAGGTCTTCCTGGAGTTGCCTGACGTCGGGGTCGCCTTCGGCGGGCGGGGAAAAGACGCAGGCGATTTGCAGCGGGCGGAAATCGGGATCGGCGGCTTGTCTTTCCTGCTGAATTTCGGCGAAGAGGTCGTGGTAGGCGATGGCGTCGTTAATCGAGGCGGTGGCAAAGAGGGCGTTGAACTTGCGGTGGGCGGTGGTCTGGTCGTGACGTCCGAGAATGGCTTCGATGACGGCGCGTTTGGGCACCGTAGCGGGAGCATCCTGCTCCCTTGTTCTATGCTTACTGGAGCTGGAAGCTCCGGGTTTTAAGGGTTGGGAGCTGGAAGCTCCCGCTACTTTGGGGTTCTCCTGAATGTACCGGCGGATGGCATCCATGGCCCGATCATGACGCACGATATGGTCGTAGGACTCATGTTGCCAGAGCTGGCCGGTTTGCCCGAGATGTTGATTGATCTTATTCGCCGTAAATGATTTCCAGGAATGCAGAATGTCTGCCAAGTGGTGTTCGGATAGCGGCTTGACTAAAGCGTGAACGTGGTTGGGCATGATCACGTATTCATCCAGTTCGTAACGCTGACCTTCAAAATGGTGCAATGCGTCATCGATGATTTGAGCTGTTTTAGGATCGCGCAACAAGCAGGAACCGTTTCCTGCGTTAAGGAGAGTTTCGTAGCGTTCCGAAAACAGCCGATGATATTCGGCGAGTTCTTCGGTTGTCAGGTTTTCGAGATCGTGGTTTTGCTTCCAGTTCTCCCGCTCCATTTTGAGTTCTTCGACAACAGATTGGGGTAGCGCATCGGCCAAGCGAAAAGTGACGAAATACCAGACGGAGCCTTGCTCCCAGTGGGGTAAATTGCCTCCGGTGCGGATATCGATCTCCGTTGAAGGATTGAAGTATTCCCAAGTGGAGGGAGCATCCTGCTCGCTTTTTGAATTTGGAGACTGGGAGCTGGAAGCCCCCGCTACGGTGGTCTGCGAGCTGGAAGCTCCCGCTACTGCTTCGGGCTTGAAGTAGTCGACGTGGAACTTGAGGACATTCTTATCCTCGATGGCGTGGGTGATGGTGTATTTGTGCAGTTCCTGCAGGAAGATGTCTTCGGTGGTGCGGTAGCTGGCTTCCTCGCCATCGATTTTCTGGTAGCTGGCATTTTCCTCGAAGATGGGGGTGCCGGTGAAACCGAAGAGCTGGGAGTTGGGAAAGAAGTCCTTTATGGCCTGGTGGTTCTCGCCGAACTGGGAGCGGTGGCACTCGTCGAAAATGATGGCCAGGCGCTTTTCTGCGACGGGGGCGAGGATTTCCTTGTAGGTCTGTTGCTTGCGTTCTTTGCGCCCGAGGTTGCGCTTGCTGTTCTCGTCGAGGGCGAGGCCGAGTTTCTGGATGGTGGTGACGATGACTTTGTCGGCGTAGTCGGTGGAAAGGAGGCGGCGGACGAGGGTGTGGGTATTGGTGTTTTCTTCGACGCAGCCTTCCTGGAATTTGTTGAATTCCTCGCGGGTCTGGCGGTCGAGGTCTTTCCGGTCGACGACGAAGAGGCATTTATCAATGTCGGGATTATCCTTGAGGAGGGTGGAGGCTTTGAAGGAGGTGAGGGTTTTGCCCGATCCGGTGGTGTGCCAGATGTAGCCGTTGCCGGAATTCTGGTGGATGCAGTCGACGATGTCTTTGACGGCGTAGATCTGATAAGGGCGCATGATGAGCAGTTTCTGTTCATTGGCGACGAGGACCATGTAGCGGCTGATCATGTGGCCGAGGGTGCACTTGGGCAGGAAGTGCTCGGCGAAGCGGTCGAGGTGGGTGATCTTGTTGTTGTCGCGGTCGGCGAACTGGTAGACGGGGAGGAAAAGCTCCTTGGCGTCGAAGGCGAAGTGGCGGATGTTGTTATTGGCGAAGTAGTAGGTGTTAGTCCGGTTGCTGACGATGAAAAGCTGCATGAAGGACAGCAGCGTATTGGTGTAGCCATTGCCGGTGTCCTGCTTGTAGTCGACGATCTGCTGCATGGCACGGCGCGGGCTGATTTCCAGAGTCTTGAGCTCGACCTGGACGCAGGGAATGCCGTTGACCAGGAGGATGACATCATAGCGGTGGAAGCTGCTGCGGGTATTGATGCGGAGCTGGCTGATGACTTCGAAGTCGTTTTTACACCAGTCCTTGATGTTCACGAGGGTGAAGTTCAGGGGAGTGCCGTCATCCCG
>CAYQKH010000269.1:0-3132 GCA_964417945.1 uncultured Opitutales bacterium | reverse complement strand
CATCCAACCGGGAGCGCGGACCTTTAGCCCGCTCCCTTCCCGGCATTCCCTCCGGTATTGGCCGGTCCGGAGCCGCTACTTCCGCCAGTGCGTCCGCGAAAGGGTTCTGGCCGAGGGTTTCATCCCCGCTCTCCGTGTCCACCCGGGGTTTCCGTTTCCGTGCCATCGGCCTAACCCGAGCTGTCGAGAAAGGCCAGCGCCTTTTCGTAGCTCCGCTTTTCAAGGAAATGCCGGAGTTGCGGATCGAGATTGTCCGCCTCCGTCTTCGCGATTTCATCCAGCTGCCGCAGGGCGTCTCCCATCGCCAGCCCCCCGGTCGCACCGCGCTGCTGCACGATGATGTTCAAATAATTCCGGATTTTAGATACAGCTTCAGTATTCACAATTTTGGATTTTGGAAAATCTTACAGGTTTTCGCAAAGCCTTATTCCTTGTCACTTCTCGCACCTGGCCTATAGTCTGTCTGGATCTCACATTTCTAGTTGCCGATGAATAATTTACGCTTCGCTAGCCGCTGGAACGCGGATACTCTGGATCAATATTACGCCCTTTGGCAGGACGATCCCGATTCGGTCGATCCGCAGTGGCAGGTTTTCTTCGAGGGATTCGAATTGGGCCATACCCGTGAAGAGGAAGACAAGGACTTTCTGAACGGCAGCCGCAATGGGACATCGCCTTCCAATGGCGCCCCCACCGTAGCCGAACCCGAACCCGAGCCCGAACCCGATCTTCCCCCCGGTTCGATCGATCCCAAAAAACAGGCGCGGGTCATCGGTGCCATCTACGCCTACCGCTCTATCGGCCACACCCAAGCCCACTTTAATCCCCTTTTCGATCCGGAGCCCAATCCCCGCCTCTCCCTCAGACGCCTCGGTCTTTCGGAACGGGACCTCGGGAAACGCTTCGATACCGGTAACTACCTCGGCGGCGTCACGATGGAGCTTCGGGAACTCCTCGAACGCCTCAACCGTACTTACTGCGGATCCATCGGCTGCGAATACATCCATATCCAGGAAACCGCCAAGCGGCGGTGGCTTCAAGCCAAGATGGAGTCCCATGACAACCGCCCCGAGTTCTCCCCCGATAAAAAAATCCGGGTCCTTCGCAAGCTCCTCGAGGCCGAAATTTTCGAGAGCTTCCTTCAGACCCGTTATGTAGGCCAAAAACGATTTTCCCTCGAGGGTGCCGAGACCCTCATCCCTCTCATCGATGTCGTCCTCCAAAAAATGCCGGAACACGACATGAAGGAAATCGTTATGGGTATGGCCCACCGCGGACGCCTCAACGTCCTCGCCAACATTATGGGGAAAAGCTACAGCTTTATCTTTAACGAGTTCAGCGAGAATTACATCCCCGATATGGCCTTCGGCGACGGGGATGTGAAATACCACCTCGGCTACGAGAACCTGTTTCGCACCGACTCCGGAAAAGAGATCGAGATCCGCCTCGCCGCCAACCCGAGCCACCTTGAGGCGGTCAATCCCATCGTCGAGGGCAAGGTGCGGGCCCGCCAGCGGATCCGCGGCGACCTTGAGCGCAAGAAGGTCATGCCCGTCCTCATTCATGGGGATGCCGCCATTGCCGGACAGGGGATTGTCGCCGAAACGTTCAACTTCTCTAAACTCCAGGGCTATCGAACCGGCGGCACCCTTCACATCGTCATCAATAATCAGATCGGGTTTACCACCCAGCCTGAAGATGCACGCTCCAGCCGTTATTGCACGGACATCGCCAAGATGGTCGAAGCCCCCATCTTTCACGTCAACGGGGATGATGTCCTCGCCACCGCCATGGTCGCCGAACTCGCCCTCGAATACCGGCAGGAGTTCGGCGAAGATGTCGTCATCGATCTCTATTGCTACCGCAAGCATGGCCATAACGAGTCCGACGAGCCCAAGTTCACCCAACCCGTTATTTACAAAAAGATCGATAATCTCCCGCCCAAGTCTGAAATCCTTTCTAAACGCCTCATCGACGAGAAAATTATCGACGAGGACGAGTCCGCCGAAATTAAGGAGGAGTTCCGGAAAACCCTCGATGAAGCCTTTGAGCGCGCAAAGAAGGCCCATGAAGTCAAGAAGTCGGGGAGCAAGCTCTTCGGCTCTACCGCTGTCTTCCAGCCTCCCTACAACTTCGCCCCCGTAGATACCTCCGCCCCCCTCAAAAACGTCGAAAAGGTGGCGAAGGCCCTGACCACCATCCCCGACGGATTCCAGATCAACCGGAAGATCAAGCGGCAGGTCGAGCAGAAGTGGAAAGCCTTTCAAGAGGATTCCGGAATTGATTGGGGCTTCGCCGAGTCCCTCGCCTTCGGCACCCTCATGCTCGAGGGCCAATCTGTTCGCCTTTCCGGCCAGGACAGCAAGCGCGGAACCTTTTCCCACCGGCATTCCACGTGGTACGATCTTGAAACCCGCGAGCGGTATGTTCCCCTTAAGAATCTGGAGGGCGACGCCCGATTCTGCGTCTACAATTCCCTCCTTTCCGAAGCCGCCGTCCTCGGCTTCGATTTCGGCTACTCCCTCGATTTCCCGAATATGCTCGCCATCTGGGAAGCACAGTTCGGGGACTTCGCCAACGGTGCCCAAGTCATCATCGACCAATTTATTACCAGCTCCGAATCCAAATGGCAGCGCGTCAGCAACCTCGTCATGCTCCTCCCGCACGGCTACGAGGGACAGGGACCCGAGCACTCCAGCGCACGCCTCGAACGCTACCTCCAAGCCTGCGCCGAGAGAAATATTCAAGTTACAAATATTACCACCCCTGCCAACTATTTTCACGCCCTCCGGCGCCAGATGAAGCGCGAATTCCGGAAGCCGCTTATCAATATGGCTCCCAAGAGCCTTCTCCGGTCCCCCGACGCCCTCTCCAACATCGACGCCTTCACCGGAGGATCCTTTCTCGAAGTCATCCAGGATCCCAATCCACCCGAGAAAGTCGATAAGATCATCTTCTGCTCCGGAAAGATCTACTACGACCTCTACCACGCTCGGGAAAAGATGGAAAAACCCAAGGCCGCCATCATCCGGATTGAGCAACTTTACCCTCTCCATACCGAGCTTCTCAAAAAAGTCGTTGCCCCCTACAGCGGGTATCGGGAGGTGATCTGGTGCCAGGAAGAACCCGCCA
>CAYQKH010000268.1:0-3179 GCA_964417945.1 uncultured Opitutales bacterium | reverse complement strand
GAAGGGCCCGAAACGGGCGAAACTTCAAGTGGGTAACCTACAAGTCCACGCAAATGCACAAAATACCAAGAGCAGGGGAAATCCGACCGGGTCATGCTGCGAAGTTTAATATATCTGAAACGGGGGTGTAGGTGATACCGAATTTCCAATCCAGGGAGAGGTCCCCCTGGGAATCGTTTAAGTCCCTTTCAACAATAGAGAGTAGATCCTGGATTTCCTGATTGGAAGCCTGATGGGGCTTGAGCCAGCCCATCGTTCTCCAATTTTCCAGGTGTTCGTTCACTTAAGTTGAAGGGTGGGATTAGAGAATACACGGGAGAGGAAGGGATTTTTTTCTGCGCGGGCCAGATCGAATTCCTTGGGAGTATATAACTTTGGGTTCACTTCATGTCCGAGGGGCTGAATTAATGGTTTCAGGTCGCTCAAAATTGCCTGGAGAGAGGAATTCGTGATTAAAAGCAAGTCAATGTCGCTGTCCGGTTTCAAATCGCCCCGAGCATAGGATCCGAAGATCCAGGCGGCCTGAATTTCGTCCCGCGATTGCGTCCACTGACGCACTGCAGTCACCCAGCTGGCTAATTTTCTAACCAGTCCCTTTATTTCCTGCAGACAGGGATGCTTTGGGTTGGCCTGGTAGAGCACCCGGTTGCCGTCCTGAATGGCGATCAGCCATCCCGAGGTAAGCAGGCTTTTGAGTTCACGGTGCAAAGTGGAGGGGTTTAATCCGGTGATTTTTTCCAATGCACGCAAATGGATTTGAGGCAGATTATCCACATAGAGGGTTTCAAATAGGGCTGCTCGCGACTGACTGAATAAGGTGTGGAGACCATTGGATTTCATTGTTTGCCCATTGCAAACAAGCGTTTGCTCATTGCAAACAAAAAGTGCTTTTTGGATCTGGTTCCATTGCGGGACAAAGCAAAGGGCAAATTCAGCGGGGAAGGCAAATTCCAAGGCGTCAGACCCATTTTCCATGTTTTATGCTTTTTGCGACGGTCAATGGTTTCCGAGGAACCGGGTGATGAGGGGGATCAATTTTTCGGATTGGGAGCGCCAGGACTGGAGGCGTTTGAGGCGTTGCTTTAATTTGGGGGAGACGGGGTGGTCGGCAGCGGCTTGGTTCTCAATGAAAGCGAGCCGTTCGCGCCCGGACTCGAGGTGGGGGACGACCTGGTCGTGGAGGAAACCGGAAACGAGCCGGCGGAGCTGGGTTTCGGGGACGTAGTGGTCGCGGCGATCGCCGGGGATGAAAACGGGCTTGATGGCTTTGAGGCGCTTGAGCGTGGTGAGCGCCTGGGAGGTCGAGCCCTTGGAAATCTGGAGGCGGGTCATGATCACGTCGAGCGGGAGGGGTTCCTCGGTGGAGTAGATGAGTCCGTAGACCCCGCCGGTGCTCTTGGGGAGGCCGAGTAAATCGGCCGCGCGGACAAAGAGTTCGATGGTCTGCAGCTGCCAGGGCGGGAGCGCGGCAGCGGGGGTGTCGTGGGCACGGGCGGTCGGGTGGTCGGACCGGGATGAACTGGGTGGGGCCACTTTGTTGGCGAGTGGTCGGGTGGAGTCGGGTCAGGTGAGCAGGCTACCGCACTTGGACATTGGGGGGGTAGTCCGAATGATGAGGGAGCAGTAGGCGCTGTCGGACGTCATCATGTTGACGCATCTGGGAGGATGAAGAGGTGGGGCTAGAAAGTTCAATCTTTTTTGAACAAAAAATTGGCGGGAGGGGGGAAGCGAGGTGGGAAGGTGGGAAGGTGGGAAGGTGGGGGGTGGAGGAGTGGTGTGCTCCATTTTCCACGCTGGGTCCGCGGACTCTTTGAAATGTCTGTTGATTGCCTGTTACAAGAGGAAGTTTTAAGGCCAAGGCGTGACCCGCGAGCAAAACGTCATAGGCCCCGATAGGCTGACCGGCTACGTGTTGGAATACCGCGATGAAAATGTATCCCATTTTCGTTCTCCAGATCGTTCCTGGGGGCGAATCCTTCCGGGTCCGGAAGGGCGTTATCAATCCCTTCAGTTCGCCACCGCAGCCGCGTGGTTTTTCGGGGGAAGAAGCCCGTTCGGTTTCGGGGAAAATTTTGGCGGTTGGTAGTGGGTCCGCCGTCGCCCGATGGGCTATGGCGCGACGCTCCTTTCGTTAGCCAAGCGGAGCTTGGATCGAAAGGGCGGGGGTGAATCCGGCAAGAGGCTTGCAACGGGTTCAGGGATGGGTCGTGATGATGTCTATGACGATACTGGTGACCGGATGTGCGGGATTTATTGGGTCCCATCTATGTGAACGGCTGCTTCGGGAGGGGCACCGGGTGGTGGGGGTGGATAACCTGGATCCGTTTTATGCAGGGAACCTGAAGCGGGAGAACCTCGAAGCGGTGGAGCGGGCGGGAGCGGAATCGCAGTGGGACTGGGTCGAAGGCGACATCACCGATCCGGTGACCTATACCAAGGCGGAGTTTTTGCTGGGCGGGTCGCCGGAGGCGATCATTCACCTGGCGGCGAAGGCGGGGGTGCGGCCTTCGATCGCGGATCCGGTGGGCTACCAGAAGGCGAACGTGGAGGGCACGCAGCATGTGCTGGAATTTGCGCGGAAGCATGCGGTGCGGCAGTTTCTCTTCGCCTCCTCCTCAAGTGTTTACGGGATCAACCCGAAGCGTCCCTGGTCGGAGTCGGATCCGCAGCTGCAGCCGATCAGCCCCTACGCCTCGACGAAGCTTTCGTGCGAATTCCTCGGGCATGTCTACAGCAAGCTTTACGGAATCCGTTTTCTCGCGCTGCGCTTTTTCACGGTTTACGGACCGCGGCAGCGTCCGGACCTGGCGATCCGGAAGTTCATGGAAAAGATTGAGAACGGGGAAACGATCCCGGTATTTGGGGACGGGACGACGAGCCGGGATTATACCTACGTAGAGGACACGGTGGATGGGATCCTGCGCGCCCTCAATTACGACCAATCGGATTTCGAGGTCTTCAACTTCGGGAACGACGCGCCGGTGTCGTTGAACGAGATGATCGCCACCCTCGAGGAAGTGATAGGGAAAAAGGCGCAGATTGACCGTGAGGGGGACCAGCCGGGGGATGTTCCGCACACGCTGGCGGATATTTCGAAGGGACGGGAGCTGCTGGGGTATGCGCCCGGGACCTCGTTTCGGGAGGGGGTCGCGAAGATGTATTCGTATTACCGGGCCGCG
>CAYQKH010000267.1:0-3230 GCA_964417945.1 uncultured Opitutales bacterium | reverse complement strand
CTGGAGGTCGGCACGATCAGGATATCCTGGATCGGCACCTGCCGACCGGCGTGCAGGCCGCCACTGAAAAGGTTGATCGTCATCCGTGGAAACCGCTCGATCGGCTGCCCCAGCAGATCCGCAAAATGGAGGTAGAGGGGAATCCTGCGCTGCGCGGCTTCCGCCCGCGCATAGGCGATCGATACCGCCAGGATCGCATTCGCACCCAGGCGGGATTTATTCGGAGTGCCGTCCAATTCCAGGAGCCTGTGGTCCAGGGCCTTTTGGTCTTCAAAGGTCTCCCCCGCCAATGCATTGTTGATCTCCCCTTCAATATGCGCCGCCGCCCGGAGGCAACCCTTTCCACGGTAGCGCTGGGGATCGCCGTCCCGCAGCTCGTGAGCCTCGAAGGCCCCGGTCGATGCTCCGCTGGGAACCGACGCCCGGGCTGTCGTCCCATCCGCCAGAACACAAGTCGCCTCCACCGTCGGCCGACCCCGCGAATCGAGCACCTCCATTCCCTTTAGTTTTTGAATCACTGGCATGAGCTTAACGCATTACAGAATTCATCAATCAGTTCGGGCATACAATTCGGGGTTGCGCTCATGAACAAGAGGGAAACCCGGCGTTGCTCGGATTTTTCCGCTTCTGTGAGGTATTCCAAGGGCGATCGGCCGTCGACGCGTGCGAGGAGGCACGCGAGCGTATGCCGGACACAGCGGCTCTCGAATTTCTCTCCCGCGTCGAGATCCCTGATCCCTTTGGAATAAGTATCCCAATAGAGCCTGGCCGCCTCGCGAAAGGCCGCACGCCGTCCCGCCACATGGTGCGCCTTGCTCAGCAGGTGCGTCATGGAAAAACCCACATCAAAAGCGGGATCTCCGAGATGGATCACCTCGTGGTCGAGGAGGATCAATCGCCCCTTATGGACGAGGAGGTTTTTCGGACTGTAATCCCCGTGAACCACGCAATCCCGCCTCTCGTTCGTCGCCTCCATCAATTCACACAGGAAACCCGACGCTTCACCCACCTGTTTCGCCGAATAGCCGTAGTAGGGCTCGACCCTCAGCGATTCGAAGAAGAAACGGTCTGCAAAGACCTCCCGGCCTTCGGGGTCCCCACTTGAGCCCAGGTGGAGCGCGGCCAGGATCTTCCCGAATTGCACCACCAGATCCGGCGCCACCTCTCCTCGCATCAACCGCGCTTTCCAGTTTTCGTGCGGATCGGGCACCGCCTCCATCGCCAGCAGATGGTGTTCCCGGTCCAGAAAAACCAGCCGCGGGACACAGCCTCCCGGAAGCCAGCGGGGCAAATACTCGATACCCGCCGCCTCGCGGAAAATACGTTCCGGCGGACTGAACCAATCTACCTCGACGCGAAGCTGCGATAACGCCTGCTTCAGCACCCACGAGTCTCCGTCGGACCAGCACACCCGAACCGTCCGGTTGGAAACCCCGCCATGCAGGACTTCCACCTTCTTGGACACATTAATTTTCTTCTCCCCGCGCTGCTGGAGATAGTTTTCCAGCTGTGCGGGGTTCTCGATATTCAACTCCACCGGTGACCCAAAAGGTTGCCGACGGTCAGGCCGTAGCCGCGACCAGGGCTTGGTCGAGGTCTTCCTTGATGTCATCAATGTTCTCGATCCCGACCGACAACCGAACCAGTTCCGGGCGAATGCCGCCGGCTTCCTGCTGCTCGGGAGAGAGCTGGCTGTGCGTCGTCGTCGCCGGGTGGATTGCCAGGCTCTTGGCGTCGCCCACATTTGCCAGGTGGCTGAAAAGTTTCAGCGAATCGATGAACTTGGATCCGGCGGGTGCACCACCTTTGATGCCGAAGACCACCATCGAGCCACCCTTGCCCTTCAGATACTTCTGGTTGAGGGCGTAGCTCGGGTCCGCTTCCAGGCCCGGAAAGCGCACCCACTCCACCGTCGAATGCGCCTGTAGATGCTCTGCCACCGCTCGTGCATTTTCACAATGCCGCTCCATCCGTAAGGGCAGGGTTTCAATCCCTTGAATGAACATCCAAGCGTTGTCCGGGGACATACAGGCGCCGAGATTCCGCAAAGGGACTGTCCGCATCCGCAGGAGGAAGGCGATCGGTGCCAGGGGCTCCGGCAGGTCATGTCCCCAACGCAGCCCGTGATAGGACGTGTCGGGTTGATCGTAGAGCGGGAACTTGCCGTTCGCCCAGTTGAACTTCCCGGAGTCCACCACCACCCCACCAATTCCGGTGCCGTGCCCGCCAAACCACTTTGTGAGCGAGTGGATAACCACATCTGCACCGTGGGTGATCGGCTGGGTCAGGTAGGGCGTGGAGAAGGTTCCATCCACCATCAATGGAATCCCGTTGTCCTTGGCGATCTTTGCCACCGCTTCCAGATCCGTTACATCCAACGCCGGGTTGGCCACCGTCTCGCAGAAAAGAGCTTTCGTCTTCTCGTCGATTGCCGCCGCAAAATTTTCCGGGTCCTTCGGGTCGACCAATTTCACCGTGATTCCCAGTTTTGGCAGGATGTCGTTGAATTGCGTATAGGTGCCCCCATACAGATTGTTCGCCGAGACGATGTTGTCCCCGGCCTCGGCCACGTTGATTACCGAGTTGAAAACCGCGCTGGTGCCCGATGCAAACGCCAGACCGGCCGCCCCACCTTCCAACGCCGCAACCCGCTGCTCGAGAACGTCCACCGTCGGGTTCATGATCCGCGAGTAGATGTTTCCCAGCTCCTTCAGGGCAAATAGGTTGGCCGCGTGCTCCGTGTTGTTGAACACGTAGGAGCTGGTCCGGTAAACCGGGACCGCCCGGCTCAGGGTCGTCGGATCCGGCTCGTGGCCAGCATGCAGGCATTGAGTCTCAATTTTCATCGCTTGTTTTAATTAGGGTTAAATATAAATTGAAAGACTCCTATCATCCGGCTCTATTCAATCCTGTCAAAGGGGAAGAAGCATTTCGCCTGGACTGGAGTTTTCAGGTCCCTGTGGTAGACTCCAATCTTGACCACCTCACTCATTAACCCTGACTCCCGCCCTTTGGTCGCCATTGCGGGCGGATCCGGCTTTGTCGGAACCTCCCTTCGCCAGGCACTGGGAAGTTCCTTTCGTTTCCGTTCGCTGACCCGCTCCGAAGCCCGCGTCCGAAACCAGGATCCCGGCACCGAAACGGAATGGGTCCTCTGCGACCTCTTTTCCCTGCCCCAAGTTGAAGAAGCCCTCGCCGGGGCCGATTACGCCCTCTACCTTGTTCACAGC
>CAYQKH010000266.1:0-3247 GCA_964417945.1 uncultured Opitutales bacterium | reverse complement strand
TGCCCGAAGAAGCTGGTGATCGCCTCGACCGCCCCCCAGATCCGCTACCCGGACTGCTATGGGATCGATATGAGCGAGCTTGGGAAATTCGTGGCCTTCCAGGCGGCGATCGCCCTGCTGAAAGAGCAGGGACGGGGGGAGCTGATCCAGGAAGTTTACCAGAACTGCGTGCACCAGGCCGATCGGCCCGCCGAGGGGATGCGCAACTACGTCCGCCTGATCTACGAGGATTTCACTGATGAACAGATCTCCCAGAAAATCGCGGAGCTGGTAAAGCCTCCGAACACCGGCTGGAGCGGCGAGCTTCAGATCATTTTTCAAAAGATCGACAACCTCCTCGCGGCCTGCCCCGACCACCGGGGCGACTGGTATTTCACCGGGAATTACCCGACACCGGGTGGCTACAAGGTGCTGAATCAGGCTTTTATAAACTACTACGAGAATCGCGAGGGGCGTTCCTACACCTGAGTGGCTCGAGCCAATCGACGCTGACCTCCAGACAATACCCTTCCTATGAAAGCGATAATCCACGGATTGGCCGTCCTGCTCTTGGCGGCCTTGTCAGTAAATGGTGAAAAGGCCGATACGGTCTATTTCAACGGTAGCATTCTCACGATGAACGATTCGCAACCGCGAGCCGAGGCGGTGGCGGTGATAGACGGGAGAATTGTCAGGGTGGGCAACACTGAAGAAGTAATGAAAACCCGGGGCCGGAATACGCGGTTGGTCGACCTTCAGGGGAAAACCTTGCTTCCGGGTTTTGTCGATTCCCACGGACATGTGATGGGTGGCGGCTTGCAGGCGCTTTCGGCGAACCTTCTTGCCCCGCCGGACGGAGAGGTCACCGATATCGCTTCACTGCAGGAGACCTTGAGGAACTGGATGGCGGAAAATGCGGATGCGGTGGATTCCATTCAACTGGTGATCGGTTTTGGTTATGACCAGGCCCAACTTGCGGAGTTGCGTCACCCGACCCGTGAAGATCTGGATGCGGTTTCGACGGAGGTGCCGATCATTCTCATCCACCAATCAGGACACATTGTGGCGGCAAATTCCAAAGCGTTGGAAGTTGGCGGAATTACGGCGGATGTTCCGGATCCTGCAGGAGGCGTAATCCGCCGAAAGGGCGAAAGCGGCGAACCCAGCGGGGTGCTTGAAGAAACCGCGGCATTCCCCTTGCTTTTAAAATTACTGTCGAGGGTCGGGACGGAAGGAGCGGAAACGTTCATCAAAGCAGGAACCGAATTATGGGCTCGTTACGGCTATACGACGGCGCAGGACGGGCGGTCCATGCCCTCAGCGGTTCAAGCAATGCGAGAGGCCGCGGAGAAAGGGCTCTTGCCGATTGATGTCGTCAGCTACGTGGATGTCCTGGTCGACCGCGAGTTGATTTTGCAAGAGGTCAGCCGGACTTATGAGAACCGGTTTCGCGTCGGTGGAGCGAAGCTTACGATCGACGGCAGCCCCCAGGGCTTTACGGCTTGGCGCGATCGTCCCTATTACGATCCCGTGGGCGATTACTCACCGGGTTACGTCGGCTATGCCTCGGTCACCGAAGAACAGGTGGGAGACGCCATTGGCTGGGCCTTTGAAAATGACATTCAAATCCTTGTTCACTCCAATGGGGAAGCCGCGTCGGACCAATTCATTGCCTACGTGGAGGCGGCAACGGAGAAATTTGGCGGGGGAGATCGGCGGACGGTTCTCATCCACGGGCAATTCCTGAGGGAGGACCAAGTCGACTCGCTTCAGCGATTGGATATTTTCCCCTCTCTCTTTCCGATGCACACCTTCTACTGGGGGGATTGGCATCGGGACCATACGGTCGGCCCCGTGCTCTCCAATAACATTTCCCCGACGGGCTGGTGTGTGATCCGGGGGATGAAATTTGGAACCCACCACGACGCGCCGGTGGCTTTTCCCGATTCGATGCGGGTCCTCGATGCGACCGTAACCCGTCGTTCCCGGACGGGGGATATCCTGGGTCCGGAGCACCGTGTGGATGTGATGACGGCTTTGAAGGCGATGACGATCTGGCCTGCCTGGCAACATTTTGAGGGGGATACGAAGGGCTCGATTGAAACGGGGAAGCTCGCGGATTTCGTAGTTCTTGACCGCGATCCCACGACTGTCGACCCCGAGAAGCTCGACGCGATTCAGGTGGTCGAAACGATTAAAGAAGATGTTTCCATATTCCGGCTGGAAGACGGGAATGGGCAAGCCGCAGGCCTCCGATCCGGCAACCAATACGAAATCGCCTTCACGCGGGCATTGAGTGCGATGGAAAGCGGTTCCAGTCCTGGTTCAGGCCATTCCCATGGATTCCTCAGCAGTTGCCTTTGCAATACGATCAGCCAGATCACGGGACTGATTGGCGGAATGGAGACCCCCTGAAAAGCCCGACTCGGGAAACCTTCTAATTCCCGGTCCGGCCCTGGATGTAGGCCTCCATATCCTGGATCATTTCCCGCTGGTTGCGGATGATCGCCTTGACGAGGTCGCCGATCGAGACGAGGCCCATGAGCCTGCCTTCCTCCATCACGGGGAGGTGCCGCATGCGGCTTTCCGTCATGATCTGTATGCAGGTTTCGATTGGGGTATCGGGGTCCACGGTGGTGGGCCGAACGGACATGACTTCGTGGATGTGGGTCTCGGCGGAGCGTTTCCCGCGGAGGACGACCTTGCGGGCATAGTCCCGCTCGGAGAAGATACCGACGAGGTTTCCGTCCGGGTTGAGGACAAGAACACTGCCGATGTTTTTGTCATCCATGAGTTTGAGGGCGTCGTAGACAATGGTCGATTCCCGGACGGACCAGGTGGAATCGCCTTTCTCCGAGAGGATCTGACGGATGATAGGCATGGGGTAAGGGGGTTTGGGGTTGGTTTTGGTCGCGCAGGACGCGGATATGCGAAGTGCTCCGAGTCTAGGGAGCAGAAGCCGTGGGGACGAGGAAATTCCAGAACGGGTAGCGGGCGGGCTTGCATTTGAAAAAGGTGAACATATGTTTATTTTTCGTGAACGAAACGTTTTCCCAACTGGTACACCTGGACGCGGACGCCTTTTTTGCGTCGGTCGAGCAGGCGGCGGACCGCCGGCTACGCCGCTTACCGGTGGCGGTCGGGGGCGGGCACCGGGGGATCATCGCATCGGCCTCGTACGAAGCGCGGGCGCATGGGATCCGGACGGCGATGCCGACGCGGATGGCATTGCGGATGTGCCCGGATCTGCGGGTGGTGCCGGGGAACT
>CAYQKH010000265.1:0-3267 GCA_964417945.1 uncultured Opitutales bacterium | reverse complement strand
TTTCCCGAAGGTTGAGCTCGTATCCACCACCCCCAACCCGAAACCCGAAACCCCCAACGCCTCACCCTTCCGCACGCCACTTCACGTCCACGCTCGTATATCCGTCAAGATAGTGCTTTAAATGATCGGGGAATTCTTCGCGCATCCGTTTCGCCCCCTCCGGAAATTCCCAGGGAGCCTCGATCTTGTATTTCGAGGGACGCAAACTGAAGCCACATGAGTAGCGGCGCTCCCGCGTCTCCATATTCGTGTGGAAGCAATTGGCGGCGAAGCAGATCATATCGCCCGGTTCCGCTTCGACCGGAACACAACCTGGCACATCCATCCCCGCGTAACCTTTGTCCTTCGGTTCCCCGATGCGGTTGAAGGAGGTTCCGTCGCGCGTCAGTTGGAACCCTTCCGGCCCCTGCCAACCAGGCACGTGGGAACGTTCGATAACCGCTATCCCGCTGCGCTCCGGGTCGCTCCCATTCAGATAGAACCAGTTTCCGCTCGGCAGGGGGAATCGGTTCAGGACGTCATTCGGAACTTGGGGCTTTTCCACGGTTCCCCGGTGGTCTGTGTGCCACATCCCCATCGGATCCCCTGCCGCGCGCAGGATTGCCGCCGAGCGATGCAAGGTCAGGTCCTCGGTCCCGTGCACCCGGTGCATGTACTCCATGTAGGGAGGGTGCTCAAGCAGCCGCCAGAGCGCGGGACAGACTTCCGCGAAGGTCAGGAAAAAACGATTCTCCCCCTCCTTCAAGTCCCGGTCCGGGTCGAGCACCGTGTCAATCGTCGCTTTCAACTCTTCCACCCATTCCAAGGTCAGTATTTTCTCGATGACACAGAACCCGTGTTCATCCATGCAATCCAGCGCATCCGGGATTGCGGTTGTCGGGAAGGAGGTCTTGTAGGTCACTTTGGCCATATCGCGCCCAACAATTCTAAATCCCCTTCGTCATTCCAAGGACAAACTCGAATCGTCTTCAAGGGATTTGACCAAGCCCTCCCTTTTCTCTTTTCTGGTGGGCATGGTTGTCATCACTTCCAATGCAATCCGTAAGCACACCCGGTCCCTCTGCAAGGCGGGGCTTACCCTGCGCGGTATTAGGCATCCGCATAAAATCCTTCGCCCCGCCTCCGCTTAATTCACCATGGACCGCTCCACCGTCGCTGAACTCAAGCAACTCCCCCAAGCTGGGAAAACCCCTTTTAAGGGGGTCTTCGTTCTCCTCTCGAAAGAGATGCGCACCGCCCGTAACGGGAACGAATTTCTCTCCCTCGACCTCGGGGACCGCTCCGGCTCCTTTCGCTCCAACTGTTTTCAGGATGGAAACCTCTTTTCCATCCTCGAACGGACCGAGCCCGGCTGCATTGTCGAAGTCGAGGGCGATTCCGATTTTTTTAACAACAACTTTTCCCCCCGGCTCAGCAAGCTCGTTCCGGTGGACGAAGAACGCGCCGAGTCCGAAGGTCTCCTCGATTCCTTGGTCAAGGTAAGCGCCGAAGATCCCGTCGCCCTCCGCAACGAGCTCGAATCCGCGATTGCGGAAATCCAGCCAGATCCCTTGCGGCACACCGTCGAAGCCGTCCTCGCGGAATACGAGTCCGGCTTCTACACCAGCTCCGCCGCGATCAGCATGCACCACGCCTATCGCTTCGGTCTTCTCGAGCATACCGTCCACATGGTTCGCTGTGTCCGGGCGCTCCTACCCCATTACAAAGAAGTGCACTCCGGCCTCGCCCTCGCCGGAACGATCCTCCACGACGTCGGGAAGGTCCTCGAGTATACCCAGGGATTCACCACCGGGAAAACCCGGGCCGGGATCCTCCATGGACACGTCGTTCTCGGATTCGCGATCGTGCGGAAGGCCGCCATCCAGGCAAAACTTGGCTCCGAACTTATCCAGCGCCTGGAACACATCATCCTTTCCCACCAGGGAGAGCTGGAATGGGGTGCCGCTACCAAAGCCGCCACACCCGAAGCCGTTTTCGTTTCCATGGTCGACAACCTCGATGCCAAAATGGGAATGGTCCAACAAGCCCTGCGCCAGGCCCTCCCCAATCAGGAATTTTCCGATTACCTCCCCGGCCTCGGCACCAACCTCCTCCTCTCCCCACCCGAGGACGACTAGAGCCCTCCTCTTCGTTCAAACCTGCCCTGTCCTCAACCGGTCGAAGGGCGTAGACGAGAGCCTGTCGAAGGGCCTGCCATGCAACTCGTAACCCGAACCCACAACCCTGACGCCCTACCCTCCGAATCCACTCTTCATGATCTCTATAATCGGGAGAAAGAGCGCAATCACAATAAAACCGATCGTCACCGCCAGCAAAACGATCATGATCGGCTCGATAATCGAGGTGATCCCCGCCACCGCATTGTCCACATCATCATCGTAGTTGTCGGCGATCCGCAGAAGCATCTCCGGCAACGCTCCGGTTTCCTCACCCACCTCGACCATGCTCGTCATCAGGATCGGGAACACCGCTTCCCGGGACATCGGCGTGGAGAGCGGCTCACCGTCGCGAACCGCATCATGGATCTTTCCGATCGCATCGCCGTAAAATCGGTTCGCGACAATGTGGCTGGAAATCTTCAAAGCCTCAAGAATCGGCACACCGCTGTCCAGGAGCGTTCCGAAGGTTCGCGCGAATCGAGCCACCGAAGACTTCTTGATCAGGTCCGAGAAAAACGGGATCAGCAACGAAAACCGGTCAAAAAAGCGCCCTCCGCCTTCCGATTGCTTGAAAAAATAAAAACCCGTTCCAAGAGCGAGAAGGCTCGGCAGCAGATAGGCCCACTGGTCCTTCAACAGGTTACTCAAGCCTACGATGATCTGGGTCGGAACCGGCAGGGGGGCGCCATCCAGGATCTCGTCAAAAATTCCTTCGAAGATCGGGATAACGAAAATCATCAAGCCCATTACGATGATCACCGCCACCGATATGACCACTACCGGGTAGACCATCGCCGACTTCACCTTGTTTCCGGTCTTTACCGCCTTTTCCATGAATTTCGCCAGACCTTCCAGGACCTCCGCAAGGTTGCCCGCCGCCTCTCCCGCTTTCACCATGTTGATGTAAAGGCGGTTGAATACTTTGGGGTGCTGACCCAACGCCTCGGAAAAATTCCCACCCGAACGGACCTGCTCTGCCACCGCTTCCAGGACCTCCGCGAACCGTTGCCGCCGCTCCTGCCGGATCAAGACCTCCAGACAATAAAGGCGGATAAAGCTTTGATGGCAATCGGTATTCAGGGCAACGTGGAAGGATTGAACCTGAAAG
>CAYQKH010000264.1:0-3292 GCA_964417945.1 uncultured Opitutales bacterium | reverse complement strand
TTGCGCCTATGAGGATACCGATAAAATCCATGAGTTTTTGGGCTCCCGCCGATGACCCGCAACACCACAGAAGCGGCACTCGAGGCCTGCATCGAACGTTTCCTTACAGGCGAAATCACCATTTCCGCATCCCCGGATGGAGCCGTTGAGCAAGCTACCGGTTACAAGCCGGGCAAAGGTATCGGCTACCTGAGGGGCCAATCTTCTGATTTCAAACCTGAATTCGCCCTCGACGAGGCGAAGTTCTGGCAATTCCTCGAAGCTACACAGCAGGAGGAGCTGGCCAAGCTCACCTACAAGCCCGACTATCGGCGCCAAATTCTGGAGCGCCTTCACCGCAAATTGAAGAAGGACGGCATCCTCTCCGTCCTCAAGCGCGGGCTGGACGTGGACAACGCGCATTTCGATCTCCTTTACCGGCTGCCCTACAATGACCTGAATCCGGTGGTCATCGCCAGGTGGGAGTCCAACCTGTTCTCGGTCACCCGCCAGGTCTTCTTCTCGCAGGGGAGCGCCCAATCGGTGGACATGGTCATCTTCATCAACGGCCTGCCCATTGCTACGCTGGAGCTGAAGAATCCCTGGACAGGCCAGAACGTGTATCACGCGAAGAAGCAGTATCGGGAGGACCGGGATCCCCAAGAGACGCTCTTTCAATTTCGCCGCTGCCTGGTCCACTTCGCGGTGGATCCGGACGAGGTCTGGATGACGACGAAGCTCGACGGCAAGGGCACCCACTTTCTGCCCTTCAACAAGGGCCACCATCACGGCAAGGGCAACCCGCCCAACCCGGATGGACCCAAATCGGCCTACCTCTGGCAGGAAATCCTCACCCGCCGCAGCCTGACGAACATCATCGAGCACTATGCGAAGCTCACGCAAGGGAAGGACACACGGACCGGGAAAATTAAGCACACCTTGTATTTTCCTCGCTACCACCAGCTCCAGGTCGTTCGCCAGTTGCTGGGCGATGTGCAGGACCGGGGCGTGGGCCACCGGTATTTGATCCAGCACAGTGCGGGCTCGGGAAAATCGCACTCCATCACCTGGCTGGGCTACCAGTTGGTGGAGTTCTATGACAAGACCGGGCAGGCCAACCTCTTTGACTCCGTCGTGGTAGTGACCGACCGGCGGGTCCTCGACCGGCAGATCGACAAAAACATCCGCCAGTTTGCCGAGGTGAAAAACATCCTGGCCCACGCCGACAGCGCGGCCGACTTGCGCGCCCACCTCGAGGTGGGAAAAAAACTGATCACCACCACCCTCCAGAAATTTCCCTTTATCGTCGACGGAATTGCCGACATGAGCGACCGGAAGTTTGCCGTGATTCTGGACGAGGCCCATTCCTCGCAGGGCGGGCAGGCGGCGGATAAGCTGAACATCTCTTTGGGCGGCCTGGAGGAGGACGAGGAATATTTGGGCGAAGATCCCGAGGTGAAGGAAGCCATCCAGGACTACCAGGATAAGATCCTGGAGTTCATGAACCGGCGCAAAATGAGCCAGAACGCATCCTACTTCGCCTTCACCGCCACGCCCAAGAATGCGACCTTGGAAAAATTCGGCACCCAGCAGCCCAACGGCAGCTTCCGGCCCTTCCACCTCTACTCCATGAAGCAGGCCATTGAGGAAGGTTTCATCCTGGACGTGCTGGCCAACTACACCACCTACCGGAGCTACTACGAGGTCCGGAAGTCCACCGAGGACAACCCGGAGTTCGATACCGTGAAGGCCCAGAAAAGGTTGCGCTCCTACGTCGAGGCCCACCAGCAAACGATCGACACCAAGGCCGCCCAGATGGTTGACCACTTCCTCGCACAGGTGGTGGCCACCAAGAAGCTCAAGGGCCAGGCGCGCGGGATGGTGGTCACCCGCAACATCGAATGCGCCATCCGCTACTATCAGGCCATTCAGCGGGAGCTGAAGGAGAACAAAGCCGGCTTCCAGGCCATCATTGCCTTTTCGGGAAAGAAAAAAGTCGACGGGATTGAGCACACCGAGGAATCCATGAACGGCTTCCCCGCCAAGGAAATCCCGGAACGGCTTTCCGGGGCCTATGCAGAGAAACACCCGAACAAATCAATCCCCACCTACCGCCTCCTCGTCGTGGCCAACAAGTTCCTCACCGGCTTTGATGAGCCCCTCCTCCACACCATGTATGTGGATAAACGGCTCCAGGGCGTCCTCGCCGTCCAGGCCCTCTCCCGGCTGAACCGCTGCAACCCCAAAATGCAGAAGCAGGACACCTTCATCCTCGACTTCTACAACACCGCTTCCGAAATCAAGGACGCTTTCGACCCCTTCTACACCGCCACCAGCCTGAGCGAGCCGACCAACGTCAACGTGCTCCATGACATCCGGGAAGCCCTGGAGGACTTTGATCTCTACACGCAGGAGGACATCGAGGCCTTCAATAAAAAATTCTTCGAAGGCGCCGAGGCCGAACACCTCCACCCCCTCATCGACCCGGTTGTGGACCGCTTCAACCTCATTGAAGAGGAAGACGACAAAGTGGACTTCAAGATCAAGGCCAAGCAATTCGTCAAACTCTACGGACAGCTGGCCTGCCTCATCCCCTTCAACAACCCCGAGTGGGAAAAGCTTTACTGGTTCCTGAAATTCCTCGTGCCCAAGCTGAAAGTGCGAACTCCGACCGGCGGCATGGACGAACTCCTCGAAAGCGTCGACCTCTCCACCTACGCCCTCGAACGCGCCCAGCTGAATGCCCACATCGAGCTGGATCCGGCCGAAACCGGCATCGACCCCGACAACCCCAACGTCCGCGGCGTTCATGCCGGGGAAGAGGAGCGCTCCCCCCTCGACCAGATCATCGACGCCTTCAACGAGCGCTGGTTCAACGCTTGGGACGCCACCCCCGAGGAACAGCGCATCAAGATCGTCAACATCATCACCCACGTCCAGGAGCACCCCAACTACGCCGACCACGTGGAATCCAACCCCGACGAACAGAACCGCCGCATCGCCCTCGAAAGCCTCATCACCGAAGCCGTCAACAAAGAGCGCCGCCGCGACCTCGACCTCTACAAAATCTATGCCTCCGATGACGCTTTCAAAAAAGCCTTCAACGAAAGCATCATGAAATACCTAAAGCTTCTGGAAAGAGGTAAAACCGCATGAAAGGTATTTTCGCGGGAGCCATTTTGCCTGGAAATCCGTCTACATAGCTCCCCAGGAGCCGCCTCGACGAAGACCACCAGAGGAGTCGAGTGGCACGGGGCCCTACCGGAGTTATCCCAATTCTGTTGGGACCGCGCTCGCCGCGCGTCCAACACCC
>CAYQKH010000263.1:0-3360 GCA_964417945.1 uncultured Opitutales bacterium | reverse complement strand
CCCGGACGGGCACGTCGTCGACCCCGAGGGCGGTGAAAACCCGTTCGATTTCCTCCACACTTTTGCGCATGCCGTCGGCGGGGCCACTGGAGCGTTCGTTATGAAAGGGGGCGGCATGCACGGCCCGGAGGTCGAGGCGGTCACGGGCAAGGAGGGCGTAGACCAGCGCGAACTGGTCGTCGATTTCGTTGAAGGTATCGGTATCGAGGATACAGCGGGGTTTGTGTTCCGGCCAGTCAAGGAGGGGTGAGGGGGTTGTCATGGTCAGGAGGGACGGATCAATTCTGGATTTTCACGAGCCAATTCGCCGACCTGATTCCAGGCGGAGCCGTAGGGATCCGTGCTCCAATCGTTTTGGACCCGCCGGGGGAGGATGGCGACTCCGGCTTCGAAACGAACCTTGCCCCGGCGTTGCCCGCTGACGAGAAGGCCGGTGTCCTTGAAGACGTTATCGGCGATCTGGTAGGCATCGTCGGTCCGGTAGGAAAAAATGATCGCACGTCGGGGCCTTCCGCTGAGGTTGGGAGGGGAACCGTGGAGGGTGAGGCAGTGGTGAATGCTGACCGCCCCGGCTTTACAGGCGAGATCTTCGATTTTGGAATCGTCTTCCCAGAGGTGGGATTCCTGGCAAGCTCCGCGGAAGCCTCCGTCCGGCTCGATATGGTTGAGGGCGCCGAGGCGGTGGCTGCCTTTGACCATCCGGAGGAAGCCATTTTCGGGGGAGGCGAGAACCTCGCGATAATGTTCTACCTCCTCCGGGCTGAAGAGGATTTCCTCGAGAATAAATCCGTCGGTTTGGTATTTCTCCAACTGTTGGGGAGAAAGAGCGGAGGAAGTGGGATTCATGTGGGATTTTTGGGGTTCAGGGCTGGGTAGGAAAGCCTTGCGGGAAAGCTTTGATGTGCTTGGATAGCAGAACAAATTTCCTCCATATGCAAGACCGCTTGAAAATATCCCCCGACCAGCTGGAAGCGATTAACTCCTTCCTTTCGGACCCCGACAATCCTCTGGTCAACCGTATTCTTGAACTGGTGGAAAGCTTTGGAGGGGTAGAGGCAATCAACGAAAAGGCCCGGGCTGCCCGTGATTTGGACCGGCAACTGGCCCGGATGCGGGAGGAAGGCTCTCCTTACCTGAAAGATGTGGAGTGGCTGCGGGAGCAAAGGGATAATGGGGCGTTTATTTTAAAGCGGGATTACTACCGCAAGGTGTTGGGGGAGACGGAGGCGGAGAAGGTGTCGGAGACGAACGCGGCGACCCTGGAGATCAGCTCCCTGCAGTATTTCCCTTTCCTGATCGCGGAGTGCGAGCAGGCGATTGAGCGAGGCGAGTTGATGCCCGGGCGTTTTATTCGCGTTCGAAAGATGGCGGAGCAGCGCGACAACGGCGAATTATTGGCGGTGGCGACGGCGATGAACCTTCTCGGAACAACTTATGTGGAGACCCTGGATACGAAGGGGACGGACGGCTCGAACATCCACCTGAACGGTCCGGAAACCCTGACCGGCTATTTCGGCGGAGTGGGGCAGCCGAACGACTACCCACTTCGCTGGTTGGAAGAGTATTTGACTTACACGACGGAATTCGGGATTCGGCAAGTTTTGAACATCAACCCTGGGACGGTCCTCGCCGGGTATCTCCTCTTCAAGCTCGGCGTCGATATCGAATTCAAGATCTCGGTTTTCATGGGGAACGATAATCCGTTCAGTGCCTTCTGGACCCTGTTGACCGCGAAGCTTTTCAGCCGGGAGGACGGTAGCACCCCCCTGATCGGATTTAATTTTTCCAACTCGGTGACAAACGAAACGATTGCCTTAAGTGCGGCGCCTCGGCGGGCTCTTGGATTGGAAGACCGGGTGCGTTTCGAGCACCATGTGACCGAAACCTACGCGCACATCGTCCGCCAGCCTTACCTGCGGCGTGGAGAACTGCCCGAATTGATCGAGCGGGTGAAAAACCTCAGTGCAAAGCACGAGGGAGGGGACCCCGCGACGGAGCAAGCACGCGAGATCCCATCCGACATTCTGCATTATTTCATGGACAAAGACCAGGTGGAGAAGGCGGGATTGATGGATCCGATGCTGCGCAACTACCTCGACAAGCACGATTCGATGATCCGGACCGCCGAGACCCTTCTTTGTGCCGGACATGGCGTGGTCCCGGCACCGAACCTGCATGGGGAGGCGTGAGCCCTTTTAAGAACGCATTACGGACCCCTGCGAATTGGGCGCGTGGGACCAGGGTAAGTGAACCCCACACCCTGTATTTTAAAAGCAGGGAGAATGGATATGCTCTTCGAGCCACGGAATTTGACACCTTACAAACCGGAAACACTTGTCGTGATAGAGAGTTTATCCAATAAAGAACGGGTAGTGAACCAGAGACTATTGGATGTGCAGTTCATAGGCACGGTCGACTGGCAGTTTCCGGGCCTGGCTTTCGTGGTGATTCTGCTCCTGTTGATTGTGATTATCCTGCTATTGCGGGCGAAGCCGAGGCAGGAAGTCGACATTGTGATCAGTGATCCGCCCCCACGGAATCCGAAAGATCCGGCCTTTATCCGTCGCCGAGCACGAGCTGCCGCGGTCGCGATGGTCCACCACCGCAAACGACACGCTTCGGGAGAACTTGATGAAAACCGTTGACTTCATGCTGACGGCGTTCCGTGACGGCCTGCAATCGGCCTACGGAGCGCGCGTATTAACCCCAGACTTTCTGCCCGCTGTCGAGGCGGCCCGGGAAGCGGGAATCCGCTGGTTCGAGGCGGGCGGAGGTGCCCGTTTCCAGTCGTTGTATTTTTACTGCAACGAGGACGCCTTCGACATGATGGACCGGTTCCGCGAAGCGGCGGGTCCGGATGCGAACCTGCAAACGCTGTCCCGCGGGGTGAACGTCGTGGCGTTGGATTCGCAGGCCGCCGACATCGTGGATTTGCACGCGAAACTTTTCCGCAAGCACGGGATCACGACGATCCGCAACTTCGATGCCCTGAACGACGTCCACAACCTGATTGACTCCGGCCGCTCGATCAAGGCGCACGGATTGCACCACCAGGTCTGCGTTACCCTGATGGCGTTGCCTCCGGGGTGTGTTGGCGCGCACGATCCTGATTTTTACGAGATGACGCTGCGGGCAATCCTGGATGCGGAGATTCCCTTCGATTCGGTCTGTTTCAAAGACGCGAGCGGAACGGCGACGGCGGCGGTGGTCCACGAGACGATCAAGCGCGCGCGGAAGGTTTTGCCGGAAGGAACCTACCTTCATTACCACACGCACGACACGGCGGGAATCGCGGTGCAGGCGAATCTGGCGGCGCTGGATGCGGGGCTTGTGGCGCCCGACGAAACCGTCTGGTGCCCC
>CAYQKH010000262.1:0-3386 GCA_964417945.1 uncultured Opitutales bacterium | reverse complement strand
CCGCCGTTATCGCCGGGGCGCTTTGTGCGGTTTTCGGTGGAGGATACGGGATGCGGGATCCCGGAGCCGCAGTTGTCCCGGATTTTCGAGCCGTTTTACACGACGAAGAAAGTGGGCAAGGGAACGGGGATGGGATTGGCGGTGGTGCACGGTATTGTGAAAAAGCACCATGGCGCGATCCTGGTGCAAAGCAAAGAGGGAGAGGGAACGCGGTTCGACGTGTATCTCCCGATTACGGACGAGAAGGTAGAGACAGAGGAGGCATCGGTTTCGGCACCGCCCTTTGGGAAGGGGAGCATCCTGGTCGTGGATGACGAGGAGGCGGTAGTCCTGACGACAAAGCTTACCTTGGAGGATCTCGGCTACCGGGTTACGGAGCGGAAGGATCCGCTGGATGCGCTGGAGGTATTCGAGGCGGAGCCGGACCAGTTTGACCTGCTGTTGTCGGATTTCGCGATGCCCCACCTGAATGGGCTGGAACTGGTAGACCGCGTGCATGCGATTCGAAAGCAGTTGCCGGTGGTGTTGATGACGGGTTTTCGTGACAATCTGCAGAACCACGATCTGGAGGCGCACGGGATACGTGAATGCATGATGAAGCCCTTCACGTCCAAGAGTCTTGCGGAAGCCATCAAATCGGGGTTATCAAGGCAGGCATGACACAAAAACGGATTCTGGTCATCGACGACGACGAAATTTTCCGGGCTGGCTTGGTGGAAATCCTGCGGATGGAGGGATTTGAGGTTCTGGAAGCAAGGGACGGAGAAGAGGGTCTGTCGGTTTTTAAACAGGAAAATCCAGATCTGGTGATTACGGATATCCTGATGCCGAAAAAGGAAGGAATCGAGACGATCATCGAAATTCTGGACCATCGTTCGGAGCAGGCGATCATTGCGATGTCGGGGGGAGGGAAGGGCAACCCGCGGGAATACCTCGGGTTCGCGGAAAATTTCGGCGCTCGTCAAATCCTGCAGAAGCCGTTCAGAATACCCGAACTTTTATCGGCGATTGAAGCACTGACGGACGAAACCGCAGATGATTAACGGCATAGAGAGCATCCTGATTGCGGACGACAACTCGGCTTTCCGGACGAGTCTGAAGAGCTTTCTCGAGACGGAAGGGTTTTCGGTACGGGGAGCGCATGACGGAGAGGAGGCGGTACGGTTGTTCGAGCAGGAGCCCTGCGACCTTGTTTTGCTGGATCTTGTGATGCCAAACAAGGAGGGGTTTGAGACGATGGAGGATCTCCTCAAGTTGGACCCGAAGCAGAAGATCATCGTGATGACCGGCGGGAACCGCTGGATCTCCCATTTTTACTTGGATGCGGCCCGGGAGCAGGGTGCGAAAGTGGTCCTGCAGAAGCCGTTCTCGGTGGACACCCTTCTAGAGGCAATCCAGAGCCTGTAAGATGGAACCGCGGGATATTGGCCGCGTGTCGGGACTTGCATTCTTTAAAGGGGAAGATTAATTGCGAAGACCATGTTTAGTGTCAGCACCGCCTCCGCCCGAAAGGGCATCCGAAAGCTCCGTCCGCTCATTGCGGCGGGGTCGCTGGCGGCGTTTCTGCTGACTTATTTAGCGGAAACTTCTCCGGCGCTGCACGCTTGGTTGCATGCGGAGACCGAGGCAGAATCCGGTTGCGGTTCGGTAAGTTGCGGTGGGCATCATCATTCACCGGATGGCTCGGATGAGGATTCCGAGCTGCCGGCGGAACCGCACCTTTGCGGATTGCTGGTGTTGGCGGCGGGCTTTCTCGTCGATACTCCCGCGCCGTGGCTTGTTGAGCCGGACGGTTTCACGAACCGGTATGAGCCCGAATGCGGGCGAATCGCCCTGCCATGGGCGACCCATGGTTTGCCCCGAGGTCGGGCACCACCGGTGAACGGTTAAAGACGACTCCAGATACAAACTGAATGAGCTCCCAATCGATGCGGGCTCACACTCTTTAACCTTCACTTTTAAAACCTGATGTACTTTTTCCATACCTATTTATCTAAACGAATTACCGGGCCCCTTGCGGGTGCCCTTCTTATTTGCTCCGCCACCGGTCTGGCCCAGACGACCGAGCCGGAGATCCCCGATCTGGCTCCGGTCGTGGTGACCGGGGTGATTTCACCGATTGAATCGAACCAGACCGTCATCCCCATCGACCAGTTATCCGGCGCGGAGTTGAACCGCTTGCTTTCCCAAACCCTTGGTGAAACGACTTCCACTCTTCCCGGAATCCACTCGACGGCCTTTGGTCCGGGTGCGAGCCGACCGATTATTCGAGGGTTTGACGGCCCGCGGGTGCGGGTGCTGGAAAGCGGCCTCGATACGCTGGACGTTTCGGATTCGAGCCCGGACCACGCGATCAGCCTGGATCCGTTTTTCGCCGAATCGATTGAGATCCTTCGCGGACCGTCGACGCTCCTCTACGGCAGTTCGGCTGTCGGTGGGGTGGTGAATGTCGTGGATTCCCGCCTGCCTCGTGAATTCGGGGCGGAGGGGTCCAGCGGCCGCCTGAACGGCGGCTATTCCACGGCAAGCGACGGTTGGGACCTGATGGGGCTGTTTACCTACGCGACCCCAAAGGCGGCCTTCCGGGTCGGCGGGCTGCGTCATGCTCACGGCGACCTCGAGATCCCCGGGCTGGCGGAGTCCGCCTTCCAGATCGAGCGCGAGGCGATGGAGGCGGCCCATGACGACGATCACGGGCACGACGACGATGACCATGGGCATGACGACGATGACCACGGGCATGATGATGACCATGACGACCACGATGCGGACCACGACCACGGGCATGACGACGACCACGATGCGGACCACGATCACGAAGGTGAGGACGAAGCCACGCCCGGGATCCTGGAAAGCAGCAGCGTGGAAACGGATACCTTCACCTTCGGCTATTCCTTTTTTCCATCCGAGAACGCGCGTCTTAGTGCCGGGTTCCTGATGCACTCGACGCGCTACGGGGTCCCCGGACATGCGCATGCCCACGGGCATGACGATGATAACGGCCACGAGGATGACCATGGAGATGACGACGACGATCATGAGCACGACGATGACGACCATGGGGACGATGATGACCACGGGCATGAACATGGTGAGGAAGAGGTGATGGTGGACCTGGAGCAGATTCGCTGGGATCTGGAGGGGGTCTTCACCTTTGACAACCCGGTCTCCGAATCGCTCCTGGTCCGGTTCAACTACGCGGACTACCGTCACGTCGAGTTGGAGGGCGATGAGATCGGGACGCAGTTTGACCGTGAGGGCTGGGAGGCGCGCGCGGAATGGCGGCATCGCTTCGGGGCAAACCGGCGCGGAGTGCTGGGTGCCCAGCTGGCGGAAACCGATTTTCGGGCGGAGGGAGCGGAGGCCTATACTCCGCCGTCGGAGAC
>CAYQKH010000261.1:0-3388 GCA_964417945.1 uncultured Opitutales bacterium | reverse complement strand
GGTCGGCGAGGCGCCCGGCGGCGAGGTCGTTGATCCAGTCGGAGCTGTCGTCGGTGAAGGGAGGCGGGGGCTCGAAGTTGAAATCGGTTTTATTGGTCCAGTTCACATAGTAGCCGTTCTCGCGGAGCCTCTCGGTGAAAAGTGTCGGGGGCTGGAGGAGGGTGGAGCGCATGTGGTGGCTGCCGATGGAGAAGGCATAGCGTCCGGTGAGGAGGGCAGAGCGGCTGGGGGCGCAGACCGGAGCGGTGGAGAAGGCGTTGGTGAAGCGCACACCGGAGGCGGCAAGGGCGTCGAGGTGCGGGGTTTGGGCGAGGGGATTTCCGTAGCAGCCGTGGTGGCGGCCGGTGTCTTCGCCGACGAGGAGGAGGATGTTGGGAGGGTTGATGATGGTGAGTGGTGAGTGGTAAGCGGTGAGTGGTAAGCTGTAAGCGGTAAACGGTGAGCGGTGAGCGGTAAACCGTAAGCTGTGAGCGGTTAGTGGTTAACGGTTAACGGTTTACGGTTCGTGTTTTGGGGAAGGGGGTTGGATGGCGGTGGGTAGGATGGAGGAATTCGGGTGCAGAATGAAGTGGAAAATGGTCGTTTGAGACGGGTGTTGTGGATATCGGGAAAGAAAAACGGCGACGGGATAAAGGTGCGTTGACGGGGTTTGTTGAATCCGCGAAGATTGGGAGTTCTTGACTGTGAACATGACTGAGGCCTCGAACTCGCTCCGGCCGTATCGGGCGGGGTTTTTCTTCAGCTTTTTTAACGCGCCGGCGTTTTTTATCGGACTGGGGACGCCGTTGGTATTATTGGCGGAAACACTCGGGGCGACGACGACGCAGGTGGGGGTGATGTATTCGTTCATATTCCTGCTGTTGCCGGTGCAGGTGCTGGCGACGGTGGGGTTGCCGGTTTTCGGCTACAAAAAGCAGGTCTTGACGGCCTGGGGTGTTCGTTGCTTCGGGCTGTTAGTACCGCTGGCGCTCTCGATCCTCTCCCCGGCAACCTATCGTCAGGATTTGGTTTACTGGCTGATGGGCGGGGTCTTTTTCTTTTGTTTTTTTCGGGCGGTGGGGACTTGCGGGGTGCAGCCCTGGTTGTTTGAGCTGATTCCGGAGCGGCTGCAAAACCGCTATTTCAGCACGGATATGATGGTAATCGGTTTTGCAGGAACCCTTTCGCTGGTATTCAGCGGAGTGGTCTTCAGCACCATGGACGGATTTGGTGGATTTGCGATCCAGTATGCGGTGGCTTTGACGGGCGGGGTAGTGGCGTTGGTTGCGCTGGCGCGACTTCCTTCGGTGCCGAAGCCGGAGCCCTACCAACCCTTTCGATTGTTTACGGACGCGCCGAAAATCCTTGGGGAGAAGGGCGATTACCGGCGGTATCTGATCATCACGATCATTTGGGCGACGACGAGCTGTGGGGTGGTTCCCTTTGGTGCCTACTATCTTCGAACGGAGATCGGCCTGACGCGTGACGTGATCCTGCTCTTCACCGCGATGGCGAGCGTGGGGGGGATCAGCGGGGCCTGGTTTTTCCGTGACCGGTTGGATAAAATCGGGGTGCGGAACGCCTTTTACATAGTGGTGGGGCTGCATGCTACGGTTTTCATGATCTGGGCGGTTTTCATCCTGGGTGAACATCTTTTCGGCATTCAATACGGCCTGTGGATCTTCGGTCTGGCCAGTGCCTACGCCTTATTGGGGGTGGCGGGCAGCTGTTACTTGGTGAGCCACCTGAAATACCTTGCTTTCATCTCCTCGGGGAAGGATCGGGCGCTGCGGGTGTCGCTGCAGACCTCGACGGTGGGATTGATGACGGGGTTGGCGGCAATCCTCTGGGGGGGGGTCTTTCGGGGTGCGGGTGCGCAGCCGGGGATGAATGTAAACGCGTTTCTGGTCTACCTGTTGTCCATCACGGTAATCCAGATCGGGTTAATTCCCATTCTTCGTCGATTGGAAGAGCCGAGTGGGACGTTCAAGCCGTTGTTCAATCCGCGGGGCATTGCCCGTCCATTTCGGTTCATTGCGACGATGCCGGTGGTGCCGTTCAGGGGCCGGGAAGCGGAGGACAGGAGACAGGAGCCAGAGAGCTGACAAGGGCAGGGGAAGGGAGTCGGGAGACAGGGGCCTGAGGGCGGAAGGCATTGTAAGACAAGGGTGGGGGGCAGGCGCTTGGTTAACCTTCATCCTTTATATAATCTCACGTTTTTCGCTTTCAACGTTCTCACTCTTCGCGGTCGGCGGGGAGGCGGGCGCCCCAGAAGCCGAGGATCCAGGAAACGAGAACGCCGCAAAGCAGGATGATAATGGAGAAGAGGATCATTTCGGTCCAAGGGATGGCGAAGGCGAGGGTCCAGCCGAAGCTCTGGCGGTTAATGACGTAGATGAGGAGGAGCCCGAGGGCGAAACTGAGGAGGGTGCCGCCAATAAGGGCGACGACGGTGAGGCCGGCGCCTTCCCAGGCGGTGACACGGGCCATTTCCCGCCGACGCATGCCCAAGGCGCGGAGGGTGAGGAGGTCGGGACGGTATTCCAAAAGGAGGCCGACGAGGCCGAGGGCGAGGCCGCCGAGGGCGACGGCAAGGGCGATGGCCTTGAGGGCGTAGGTGATCGAAAAGGTCTGGCGAAAGATGCGGAGGACCTCGGCGCGGAGGGAGCGGTTGGTCTGGATTTGAAGCGCGGGGAATTCGGCAGACCAGGCGAGGCGGAGGTTTTCCGGGTCGGCATCGGGGACGAGATTGATCGCGATGCTGGTCACGGAGTCTTCCCCAAAGCCGAGTCGGACGAGGTCCTCATCGAGGAGGAGGGCCCCGCGCTCGTTTCCGTAGTCGGCGTAGACGGCGGTGATGCGAAATTCCTGATTGCCGGTTTCGGGAAAGGGGAGGAGGACGATGTCGCCGACTTTTTGCTTGAAACGATTGGCAAAGCTTTCGCTAACGATGGCAGGAGGCAGGCCGTTCGAGAGGGAGGCCGGATTTTGAGCCGCTTTAATGAATCGAAACTGGCCGGAGGCGATGGCGGTTTGCAGGTCGATCCCGCCGAGGAGGGTATCGAGGCCGTCGAGGGTGATCCGGTGGCCCCGAAAGAATTTGGCGGATGCAACATCAGGGTGGGCGGCAAGCGCCTCGGCTCGGGCGAGGTCGATGCGCGCCTCGCTGGAGGCGGTCTGGTTGGCCTTGCTGGTGAGGTAGAGGTCGGCCTGGAGGGTATGCCGGATCCAGTTCTGCATGGTAAACTCGAAACTGCCGATGAGGATGGACATGCCGTTCGCCATCCCGATGGCAATCAGGAGGCCGGCGGCGGCGAGCTTGTGCCGCCCGGAAGGCCGGCGGAGGCGGGAACACGCGAGAAAGGCGGGGGGCGCGCGACGGAGGAGGGGGAGGAGGAGGCCGGCGAGG
>CAYQKH010000260.1:0-3416 GCA_964417945.1 uncultured Opitutales bacterium | reverse complement strand
AGGTGGGACGTTTGGCTCCTGGGAGGCGTTTCTGCGGGCGCTGGAGCCGAAGCCGGCGGACCTGCTGCTGTTGGCGCGGGCGGGGGCGTTGCGGTCCTTTTTTCCCAACCGTCACCAGGCGGTCTGGGAGGCGGCGCGGTGGACGGGGAAGGCTCCAGAGCGAAACCTCCTCGTGTTGGAGGAGCCGGCGGCGGCGCTACCGGAACTGCCACCGGAAGTCCCGCGGCAGAACGCGGAGTGGGAGGAGGAGTTGATGGGTTTTCCGGTGAGCGTCCCGCCCCTCGACTACTGGCTGGAGGGGCAGGACCGCCTGGGAGTGATCCCGGCTGCCGAGCTGGATTCCTACGTGGGGCAGGAGGTGGAGGTGCTCGGTATTGTCGTGGCTTCGCGGAGCCACCAGACGATGAAGGGGAAGCCGATGCAGTTTCTCACCCTGGCCGATGCGACGGGGTTCTGCGAGGCGACGATTTTTCCAGAAGCGTATCAGCAATATGGATACGCACTGGCGCGGGCGCGGGTAACGCGCGCACGGGTCCTGGTGGAGCGGGACGGGACGGGATCGGGGTTGAGTTGCCAGCTGGTGGCGGTTGTGGAGGACGGGGGGAGGTGAGTGGGAAAGTGGGAGTTGGCCCTGCGACGGGCTCAGTGGAGACGGGGTCAGGCTGGGAAAGCCTCTCCTTAGAAGGGGTTGGTGGGCAAGTAGGGTCGAGGCGTAAAGCCTCTCCTACAGGGGGGGGCGTTGCTAAAGCGATGGCGGACGAGAAAGCCGCGCTAGGGGGCGTGGAGGCCGCAGTCATCGGTCTCGATGTAGTGGCGGGTGACTTCGCGGATGATGAAGTCGCGGGCATCTTCGACGTCGTCGGAGAAGTGGAGGAGGTCCATGTCCTCGGGTGAAATGACACCCCAATCGGTAAAGACCTGCCAGTTGATGATGGAATTCCAAAACTCGGTTCCGTAAAGGACGATAGGGACCTTCTTGTTGGTTTTCTGCGTCTGGATGAGGGTGAGGATCTCGAAGAGTTCATCCATCGTGCCGAACCCGCCGGGGAAGACGATGAGGGCCTTGGCGAGGTAGAGGAACCAATACTTACGGACGAAAAAGTAGTGGAACTCGAAGTTCAGGGAATGGGAAATGTAGGCGTTGTTGTTCTGCTCGAAGGGGAGGCTGATGCCGAGCCCGATGGAGCGTCCGCCGGCCTTGCTGGATCCGCGGTTGGCGGCCTCCATTATTCCGGGGCCGCCACCAGAGCAGATATAGAAGCGGTGTTCGGGATCCATAAGGGACTTGGACCAGAGGGTAAGGGCCTCGGCGAGCTTGACGGCGTCGTCATAGTAGCGGGCCCCGCGCTTCAGCCGCTTGAGGCGAAGGAGTTCCTCGCGATCGGCCTTGGATTTTCGCTTTTTCTTTTCGATTTTTGCGATGGCGCTGGAGACGTCCTCGGTGGAGAGGAGGCGGGCGGACCCGAAGAAAACGAGGAAGTTCTCGATCCCTTCTTTTTCCAGACGTTCCTTGGGCTCAAGGAGTTCGGCGAGGACGCGGACAGGGCGGGCGGCTTCGCTGTTGAGGAAGACCTCATTCCTATAGGCCTTGACGGGAAGAGGGCGTTCGCTCTGGCCGTTTTGAGCGGCCGGTTTCAGGGGGGTGACGAGTTTTTTGGCCATGATGGAAAAAGGTAGTCAAGGATTAAAGCGGGAAGGTGTTCAGGTGGAAAGTTATTAAAGTGGGAAGGTTTTGCATCAGGCAATGGGGCAGCGGTTGAGCGAGTGCCAGGAGCAGCTGATGCCGGGTCGATGATGCTCAACGCGGCGCCGTAGGCGGTCGCAGACAGCTATGCGGACCTGAAAGCGGGGGAGCCCCCGCGTTCGCTGGGCTTTACCTCTGCGGCTCGGGGCAACACCCGGGCGGAGAGGTCACGGGGATCCCCGGCCATAATGGCGCGCATTGGTTTCTGACGAACCCGGGAGCGGGGATTTAGGCCCTCGGACTTTTTTAGATCTTCCCGGTTTTTTCGAGGGAGGATTCGAGCTCCTTTTTGTAGGCAGCGCGCCGTTCCTCATCCTGGACGACGCGGTCGGAATAATAGATCAGTCCCATTGCCTTTCGGGAGCGGGTATCCGAAGAATTCCCATTGGCCCAGTGCACGGTTTGAGCGTGATGGATGAGGAGGTCTCCCGGTTGAGCGCGCATCACCACCTCGTTGGCACTGTCGTCCTCGTTCGGAAAGTCGGTGATGCCTTGGGAGAAACCGAGGGTCTGGGTGCGGCCATGGGGGCGCATCCCGCGCGAATGCGAACCCTTGGCGTAGCGGACGCAGCCGTTCTCCTCATCAACCTCCTCAAGGGCGAGCCACATGGTGCAACCTTCCTGCGGCGTGATCATCCAGTAATACCCATCCTGGTGGGGTGGGGTCGGCTGCCCGACTTTGGGCGGCTTGTTGAAAAACTGCATATTTTGCGGGTCTGATCGGCGTCCCATGAGGATATCGGCTACTTCGCGGAATTCACTCTCCTCCATCATTTCACGGAAGAATTCATCATGCTGGCTCATGCGGATAAGCTGCTTGAGCGTTCCTTTGTATTCTTTATCTTCATAGAAGACATCGGCTCCGGGCAGGGTGGGTGCGACCTCTTCGATATAGCGGTCGAGGTTTTGGAGGAGATTTTGTAATTGATCGGGATCCAGGAATCCCTTCAGGGCGACATATCCGTCGCGGTCGAAATCGGCTTTGATTTTCTTGGCTTCCTCGGGGGTATACTTCATGAAGAGGACCCATAGATGGATTAGACGGGAAATGGCAAGTTCATTTCCGTGACGGATATCGGCTTGCGGGCCTTCTGGAAAAAAACTAAATCCCTTACCATGCCCCATAACCCCGCCTTCCTTCTCCTTTTTTGTCTCCCGTTCCTTTTTTCCGGATGCGGGAAGACTCCGACCGAAAACTTCGATTGGTTCCGCTACGCCCCGCCGGAGGGGTGGGAGGAGCGGGACCTTCCTCCGGGGGTGTCGATGACGATGCCGGGGGTGGCCTTCAACCGGGAGGGCGGCGACCCGCGAAGTCCCCGCCTGGTAATCCTGGATTTGTCCGGGCACAAGTCCCGTTCGGAGCGGGTGGCGGACGTCTTTCTCCTGGAGAGGGAACGGATTGCGAGGAACCAGCTGAAGGAGGCGATGCAGAGAGGCGACACCGAGATGCATTACGAAGTGACCACGGATAGGTTTTCCACGCCGGCGAGTGAAATTGTGAAGGTGGTTCGGGTGATCCGGACGATCAATGGAGCGCTCTTCGGCGAGTGGCATGCGTTTCTCTCGCTTGGAGGCGGCGGAACCGTCCGCGTCCATTTCGAGGCCCTGGAGCCGACCTTTTCCGAGTTGCTACCCGGGATCCGGGAGAGCTTGGAGAGCCTGTCTTTTTCCA
>CAYQKH010000259.1:0-3432 GCA_964417945.1 uncultured Opitutales bacterium | reverse complement strand
GGAAGCCGTCAGCTGCCGCGGCTTTCACCGGAAGAACTCCTCCAACAGCTGGAGAATCCCCCGGATACCTCCTTCCTCCTCCTTCTCGATGGTGTAGAAGACCCGCATAACCTCGGGGCCTGCCTGCGAACCGCCGATGCCGCCGGCATCACCGCCGTCGTCGCCCCACGCAAAGGCGCTGTCGGATTGACCGAAACCGTCCGCCGGATCGCCTGCGGAGGCGCCGACCGCATTCCCTATGTGCAGGTCGGAAACCTCAACCAGTTTGTTCGCTCCCTGAAAGAGCTCGATATTCAGTGCATCGCCACCGCCGACCAGGCCGATCACTCCCTCTACGAAGCCGACTTGACCGGTCCGCTCGCCATCATCATGGGCGCCGAGGGTCAGGGGGTCCGCCACCTCACCGCCAAACTCTGCGATCAACGGGTTTCCATTCCCATGCAGGGTCATGTAGACTGCCTTAACCTCTCCGTTGCCACCGGTGTTTGCCTCTTCGAAGCCGTCCGCCAACGAGCCCTTGCGCCTGTCTGATTTCTTTTTCCATCATTTGTAATCTGAACCCTTTGTCGCTACCGTGAGAAATGGGATTTTCCATCAATGATTATCATTTCGAACAAGACCTCCCCGGCGATCCGGAACAGGCTTTGCTCGAAAAGATCCTCCACATCAATGGAAAATCCCAAGCCTACTGCCGCAGCCTTATCGACGAGATTCTCCGCCTCAGGCCGGAGTCTCTCCTCACCGAATTGCTTAAACATCCGGATCCCTGCATACGGAAATTTAGCGTCAAGGGCCTTTGGGAAGTCTGGTATTCCGAAAAGGGAGAAGAGGCCCGCGAAGAACTCCTCATGGGGATCCGTGTGCTCAATCAGGGCCGTTTGGAACACGCCCTCAAATGGTTCGAGTCCGTCCACCTCCGTTACCCGGAGTGGGCCGAGGCGGTTAATAAGGTGGCGACCACCTACTTCCTCCTCCGGCGTCCACATTGCAGCGCTCGCCTTTGCCGAGCGGTTCTCGAAATCAAGCCCGCTCATTTCGGCGCTTGGAATGGTCTCTGCCATTGCGCGATCCAGATCAGTGACGGCGACCTGGCCGCTGAAGCCCTGCGCGAATACTGGAAGCTTTGCCCTCACGCCGAGGACGCCGTCGATCTCGACCGGGCGGTGCGCGACCTCCTTTCCGATTAATTCGGGTTCTACGCCTCCCGCTACCCCGTCCGGGCCTTTCCTCTGAGCCCCCCATGGCTTCACTTGAAATCCAAGACCTGCGCCAACGCGTCGAAGGGCTTCTCCACCAATCCCAGGTAAAGGACACACTCGCCGCCTCCCGGCGGCTCCCCTCCCTTTTTCCTCCGCGAAATCTGGAGGCCGTGGCAAACGAGCTTCAAAAGTGGGAAATGCGCCTTCGCCGCTCTGCCGCCATCGTCCTCAAGCGGAGTGAGCGGGTTCCCGCGGTTTCCCTCCCCGAAGACCTTCCGATTGCCGCTCACGAGGAACAGATTCTTCAGAATCTACAGGACCACCCCGTTCTCGTCCTCGCCGGGGAGACCGGATCCGGAAAGACAACCCAGATCCCAAAACTTTGCCTCAAGGCCGGCTTCGGCCGCAGGGGGAAAATCGGGTGCACCCAACCCCGCCGGATCGCCGCCCTCTCCGTTTCTCGCCGCGTTGCCGAGGAACTCGGGGTCCAATGGGGGGAAGATGTCGGCGCGTCCATCCGCTTCCAGGACCGCACCTCTCCGCGGACGCTCATCAAGTTCATGACCGACGGGATCCTTCTTAATGAACTCCAGCGGGACCCCCTCCTCCTCGATTACGATGTCCTCATCGTCGATGAAGCCCACGAGCGCAGCCTGAATATCGATTTCATCCTCGGTTTCCTCCGACGGCTCCGCGACCAGCGACCCGATCTCAGGATTATCATTACCTCCGCCACCATCGATACCGCCCGCTTCTCCGAGGCATTCGAGGGCGCACCCATTATCGAGGTCTCCGGTCGCCTCTACCCCGTCGAGGTTCTCTACCGGCCTGTTAACCACCCTGACAGCGAAGATACCTTCTACGAAAATACCATCGAGGCCACCGTCGGCGTTACCCGCGAGATTATCAACGATTTCCCCTTCGGCGATATTCTCATCTTTATGTCGGGCGAGCGCGCCATCCGCGAAGCCCAGGACCAGCTCGATTCTTTCGCCCTGCCCCATACCGATATCCTCCCCCTTTTCGGCCGCCTCTCCTCCGACGACCAGCAGAAAATTTTCAAATCCTCTAACCGTCGGCGTATCGTAATCGCCACCAATATCGCGGAAACCTCTATCACCATCCCCGGCATCCGCTACGTCATCGATACCGGTCTCGCCCGGATCAGCCGCTACAGCCCGCACACCCGCACCCGGCGCCTCCCCATTGAGCCCATTTCCCAAAGCAGCGCCCGCCAGCGCGCCGGTCGCTGCGGCCGTGTCCAGGCTGGCGTCTGCTTCCGCCTCTACACCGAGGAGGACCTCCTCTCCCGTTCCGAGTATACCCAACCCGAAATCCTGCGGTCCAACCTCGCCTCCGTCCTCCTCCAGCTCCTTGACATGGACATCCACAATGTCGAGGCCTTCCCCTTTATCGATCCTCCCTCACCCGCCGCCCTCCGCGGAGGAGCCAACCTTCTTCGCGAGCTCAAAGCCATCGACAGCGACGGCCGCCTCACCCCTTTCGGCCGCAAACTCGCACGCATGCCTGTCGACCCTACCATCGCCACCATGCTCCTCCGCGCCCCGGCGGAAACCTGCCTCCGCGAAATCCTTGTTATCGCCGCCGGTCTCAGCATCCAGGATCCCCGCGAACGGCCCTCCGACGCCGAAAGCGCCGCCGACCAGGCGCACCGACGCTTTCAAAACCCCGAGTCCGACTTCCTCTCCCTCTACCAGCTCTGGCAAGCCTTTCGAGAAGAGGAGGAAAAGCGCTCCCGCAGCGGCTTTCGAAAATGGTGCCGAGAGCATTTCCTGAGCTACCTGCGTCTTCGCGAATGGGTCGATATCCACTCCCAGCTCGTCGGGGTCCTCAAAGAAATGGACGCCTACCGTATCCATGAGGTGGATACTGACTACCGCTCCGTGCACCGCACCATCCTCTGCGGACTCCTTGGCAACGTCGCCCGGCGGGACCGGGGAAACCACTTCCATGCCACCCACAGCCGCAAGGTCATGCTCTTTCCCGGTTCTGTCCTCTTCGACCAGAAGGCCCGCTCCGAGGAGCGGAAAAAGCTGAAAAAAATCCCCACCCGCACGCCCGAATGGATTCTCGCCGGCGAATGGCTCGAAACCTCCCGACTTTTCGCCCGGACCGCCGCGCGGATCGACCCCGGTTGGATCCTCGACCTCGGCCGACACCTTTTCCGGGAGTCCGTTTCCGAACCGGTCTGGGACCCCGGACAGGGCCGGGT
>CAYQKH010000258.1:0-3436 GCA_964417945.1 uncultured Opitutales bacterium | reverse complement strand
CTATCGATCTCCTCGGGGAAGGTGGTGGACCAATTGAGGGAGCCGTTGGGGTTGAGAGAGTAAAAGCGCCTGTTTCCCGATCCGAAGAGGATGTTTCCCTCGGTGGAGATGGCGGGGGAGCCGAGGATGCGGGAATCGAAGCCCGGCTGTTCCTCGACGGTGAAGCGCCATTTTTCGGAGCCGTCAGGGTTGAGGGCGACAAGCTCGCCGGCGTAGGTGCCGACATAGAGGGTGCCGTCGTCGTCGATGGCGGGGGAGCTGTCCATCTCGGAGCCGATGAAGGTTTCCCAGGCGAGGGAACCGTCCGGCTCGAGGGCGTAGAGAAAGGAGTCGGTGGAGGGGACGAGGATTCGGCCGGTGCCGCTGATGGCAGGGGAGGCGACGATGATCCCGCCGGTGGGAAAGGACCAGAGGGCCTCGCCGCTTTCGGCGTCGACGGCGTAAAGCTGCTGGTCCCAGGAACCGAAGTAGAGGACGCCGGAGGCGGCGAGGGCCGGGGAGGAGTCGACCCAGTCCCCGGTGGTGAAGCGCCATTCCTCGGAGGGGTTGCCGGGCGCGAAGTTGACGGCGACAAGACTTCCGGAACTATTCCCGAGGTCATCGGTTTCCTGGGTCCCGACGAAGATCCGGGGTTGGGACGGGTCGACGGCAGCGGAGCTGAAGATGGCATCGCCGAGGGGAATGGACCAGGCGAGGTCCCCGGGGGCGGCGTTGAGGAAGGAGGCAAGGATCCAGGGAAGAGCGGCGGCAAAACGAAGGGGGCGGGTTGAGGCAGGCATCGTTGAAAGCGTTCAGGGTTGAACCAGGGTGACGGGGGTTTCGAGAGGGAGGGCGATCTCAAAGGTGGAGCCTTCCGGGGAAGTCCGGGCGAGGCGGAGTTCGGCTTCGAGGTGGTAGGCGATCTGCTTGCTGATGGCGAGGCCGAGGCCGGTTCCGCCGGGTTTGGCGGAGCGCCCGGGCGAGAAGAGGTCCCGGCGGATAGTTTCGGGAACGCCGGGGCCGTGGTCCGCGACCGCGATGCGCAGACGGTCCTGGTCGAGGGCGAAGGTGATGGAGACGGGGAAGGATTGGGGGGTAACCTCGAAGGCGTTGCGGCAGAGGTTGGTGAGGATGAGGAGGAGGAGGTTGGCGCGGTGGGAATCGAGGACGGCGTCGGGCGGGGATGCCAGGAGAAGGGGGACGTTGTGGGCGTCGGCGTCGGGTTGGAGCCGGTCGATGAGGATCGCGCGGAATTCGGAAAGGGTGACTTCGTAGGTCCACGCCTGTTTTTCCTCGCGAAGGATCTCGGCGATTTCGCGGACCCGATCCTCCATCTGGCGGATCGCATCACCGGCAAACTGCAGGTCCTCGGGGTCGAGGGGGGCGGGTTGCTGCTTTTGTTGCGCATCAATGAGCATGCCGAGGGCAGAAAGGGGGTTCTTAAGGTCGTGGAGGAGATGGGAGGCAAGGGTGCCGAGGACGTTGGTCTTGACCGCAAGAGAGAGGTCGGCGTTGGCGCGAATGAGATCGAGGGAGCGTTGTTGCAATTTGCGCTGGGTAAAATGGATGCGGGCGAAGGCGTAGCCCGACGCCCCGAGGAGGAGGACCGACCCGGCGAGAAAGAGGACGAGAGACTGGGTCGAGACCTCCCCGCGCACCCGGGAGAAGGCGGCCTCGATGGGGGCCCCGTCGATCCAGTAAACGGCGATCCCGAGAATTTCCCCGGAATCCTCGAAGTGGAGGGGGATGACGATGCGAAGAAGGGAGCCGACGGGGGAATCATAGAGTTCGAACTGGTCCCGGGCGTCCGGAATGAACTCGGACCGCGAGCGGAGGTTGCGGGCGAGGGCGACCTCCCCCTCGCCGAGGGGGCGGGTGGGGAGGCCGGCGGGGATGGATTCGACGGGGAGTCCAAGTGTATCGAAAAGTTGGATACCTTGTATGCCGGGGTAGTCGGCGGTGGAGAGGAGGGCTTCCCACTGAAGGAATTCGAGGAGGGCGGGGTCGCTGGCGGAAGGGCCGAGCTCGCCGACGGTTTTCTCGAGTTCGAGGCGTGCGATGGTCTGAATGGTATTGGCGTCCCGCTCCTGAATACCCTGGTTGATTCGTTGGACGAGGAGTTGGAAGAGCCCGAGGACGAGGAGGGCGAAGAGGAGGACAAGGCCTGCCATAAGGGGAACGGCAGTCCGCCAGACGGAGGGTGAGGAAGGGGATGGGTTCATGGATCAGAAGCGGAAGCGGGTGCTGAGTTGAAGATGGTGTCCGGAGTAGGCGTCGAGTTCGCGTGTGGATTGCGCTTCCTCCCAATCATAGTGTAGGAGGAGTGCGACGCGGGGGGAGACTTGGAAACCGACGAGGGCGGAGGTTTTGAGTTGGGTGATCTCATAGCGGCGCAGGTCGGCATCGCTGACGGTGCGGTGGTGGTATTGAAGGAAGGTGGAGGTTGCGCTCAGCTCGAAGGACCAGGGCCCGTACTGGTGCTCGACCCAGGTCTTGAATTGCCAGCGTTGGGAATCGTGATAGCCGGGGCCGTTGTCCCGTTGGTCGCGGAAGGCGATGCGGGCACCCCAGACGAGGGGGAACTCGCCGGGGGAATCAAATTCGAGGGAGAGAAAGGGCTCGAGGAGGCGGGTTTGGAGGGTGGAGCCGGGGAGGATGGAGCCATCGGGTTCCTGCTGCTCGCGATCGTCGTAGTCGCGGATCTGGAAGCTGAGGCCGGCGGTGGATTTCAAGTGCGGGGTATCGCGTCGGGCGCGGAGGGTAAAGCCGGGTTGCCAGTAATCGTCGGCGCGCTCGCGAAAGGTGATGCGGTCGGCCTGGAGGAGGAACTCAAGGCTGTTGGCGGTATCCCAGTGGTAAAAGAGTCCGGCCTTGGCGGAGCCCTGAATAACGGTCACGGGAGAGGCGATGATCTCGTCCTCGACGGGGGAGAGGCCGAAGACCTCGTCGTGGTAGAGGCCGAGGGCGGAGGTGTGGAGGGTCCAGCGGGATCCGAAGGGTTGTTCGTTCAGGACCTGGAGGAGGGCGAGGGTTTCCTCCTCAAGGTCGTCGACGTCAAAGTAGCGCCGGTGATCGAGAAGGGCGTAGGTAAAAAAGCGGGTGTCGGAATCGCCCGGCATGCGAAACAGCATCCATTCGAATTCGGAGGAGAGGTAAGCGGAGGCGGATTCGCGGGAAGGCGTGAGGAGGGCGTTGTCGGTGTGACCGATCCCCGGCGTGAGGGTGAATTCCCACTGCCAGGCGGGGAGGAGGAATTCCCGGAGGAGTTCCTCGGTGAGGGCTTCCAGTTCGGCTTCGCTGAGGCGATCGGGTTGGGAGGGTGGCGGGGCCCCGGAATCGGTGGTTTCGGGATCCCGGGGTTCCCTCAGCGCGGCCTCCAGATCGAGGGCGGAGTCGCCGAGGAGGAGGCTGTCGAGGGCCTCGTCGGACCACTCTTTCGCGGGGGATTCACCGGGTG
>CAYQKH010000257.1:0-3456 GCA_964417945.1 uncultured Opitutales bacterium | reverse complement strand
CATCGCCCTCCCCGAAATCCTCGCGCATGGGTTCCTGTTCGCTACTCCTCACCAGGTCGAGGAGGATGGGGCTGCGGGATTCCAGAAGGTTCCAGAAATGTTGTTTAGCCAGATCGGTGGGCGGCTTTTCGACTTTCATAGCCGCGCCGTATTGCTTGACGGCACCGTAGAGTTGGTTGGATTGATTTTCCGCGAAGATGACCCCGGTTTCATATAGCGTTCTGCCTTCTGGACTGAACATGGCTTGCGGTATGGTAAAACTGGATTCCACGGTATCGAGAATTTTAGCTTTGAGATCGGTCACCAGTGCTCCGGTCCAAATCGGGACATCTTTACCCGCCCGTTGGACCTGAGTATTAAGGATGAGGGGGGCTCGGCTCTCTTCTTTTACACTCTGCCGGATAACGGTCATGGCATGGAGGTCTCGCCAGATGGATTTTTCAAGACGAGCGGGCAGCAGGCGGCGTTCCTCCTGATCTTTTTTCCTGATAACAATGACAGTGGCGGCGGGTTCGCGGACTTCTTCATAACGCGGATATTCCAACCCCTCTTTTTTCAACAGGAATCCCGTGCCGTCATGGAGAAGGTAGAGGCTGCGGTGACGTGGCACGAGGCGGCCGAGATATGAAGTGGTGGCTCTATCAGAAAAATCTGTGGAATCGGTGTCCAGTTCCCAGACAGGACGATCCATCCCGTAAGTAGAAAAATTACCTGTAATGTAATCAGCGGTGAGACAGTTGGAGAGAATGGCTTCCCGTAGATTCTTTGCTCTAATGAGAGTATGAATCATATTGCCGTCCACGCACGGTCCCTTGCCTTTGTAACCCGCTCCATAAAGCGGATAAAAGCACTGAAAGGTGAGCAGAGCGACGGCCAGTTGCTCGGGTGGGAATACTCGTTCCGGATTGGCACCTTCGTGATCGTAGAGAGTTGAATTGTTTCCGGTGGCAAGGTGGGGAATCAGTTTGCTTGTGCTGACCGGTTCGGAGTCGGAATTAATAGGAACCTGCAAAAAGCGAGGACCATCCCCGAGCAGGTTGAAATGGGGGTGGATGTCGGGCCGGTGGAGGTAATCGGGAATGCGGGTTTCGAGGTCGTTTCCAAAGTCCCCCCATTCTTCCGGGGTTTCGGGGGCCCCGAGTTCGGCCTGGGTGATGCAGACGAGCAAGCGCATGAGGGAAATGCGTTCGTGGGGAGCCGCGTCGAGATCGGCGATTTCAGAAGCCTCGCGGAATAAGGTGTCGAGGCTGACACGGCGGAAGGTGGCGTCTTTGTTGCGGACGGGTATCCACGGGGAGTCGATGAGGTTGAAAGTTTCCATATGCGTTACTTTGTTAGTTTAAATGGTTGCTAAAACCAAGATTCTTCTTCGGTTTCATAGGTGTGGGATACATTTTCGTTCCGTGTGTGGGTAAGCCCGATGGTGGGTTTGTAGTTGAAATCGTAGGCGGTGGTTTCAGGTCCGTGGCAGATGTTTATTTTTCCAGATTCGTCCACCACGGCCAGGGCCGACCCCGGGAAATGTTGTTGTAACCAATCGGGCGCGGCCTTAACGGTATCGCGAATGAGATAGGCGGGAACCCGGATGGCGTGCTGGTGAAGGAGTCGGGCGAGCGGAAAATCGAACAGGCCCGGTGTGAATGTGCAGGATACTTCTTCTCCAAAGTCGAGGGACATTTTCCCTCCGGCGGATACGGGTTTTGATCGCACCAGAACGAGATGGGCGGTTGGCTGGAATTTCCAACGGGTCTGGGTGCCCTCGGCGTCGGGCAGGGTGGATTCTTGAAAAACGTCATTTATGCCAGCAACTCGTAGCTGCTTTTTGACATAGGCTCTCATTTCTTTCAGCAGTGCTTCCACGCCCTTGGGGAGGTCGTTCGGGATGTCTGCGGATGCTTCCAGGATGGTGCGGATTTCAGCAGGGATGTGGATTTCGGAACGATTCCGCCAGATTCGCCGACTCATGTAGAGACTGAAAGGTGGATAGATGAATCCGTGGGGTTTGAGGCTTTCTTTGAGTTCGTTCGCCTCCGCATTCCAGTCCACCTCTGGTTCGAGAATGAGACATCGGGGTTGATCGAAACCTTCGGGGCGTGGGCGCGGGTGACGGTGTAGTCGGCCCATGCGTTGGAGGATGAGATCGACGGGAGCCAGGTCGGTGATCAGGAGGTCGGCATCGATGTCAACGGATTGCTCCAGCACCTGAGTGCCGACGAGGATGGCACCTTTTGCCGGACGGAGGGTCTGTTCTCTACCGAGTTTCTCCATCCACCGGGTTTCATTGCAAAGTCGATCTGTCTGGGTAAAGCGGCTGTGGATGCAGCCGAACTCGATTCCGGTGTCTTTGCACGTTCCTTTCAGGACATGGTAGGTTTCCTGAGCGAGGGCAACAGTGTTGCGGACGATCAGCACACAGGCCCCGTTTTCGGCGGCGGAGGTGGCCTGCTTTATCCATGAGGAATCGACGGCGGGGCTGGGTTCGATGTGAACCGTTTTCTCGCTGGGAACGGCGTCAGGGATATCGATGGCGACGGCCTGTTCAGAGCCGGTGGCCACCTTCGTGATAAGCGGATAGGCCTGGGAGTCATGGTCAGACATTGCTCCGGCGGCTTCGGTTAATCCTCTCCTCCGATCAGCGGTCAGGGTGGCGGAGAGGACGATGACGGTGCAGTGCAGTTTCAGCAGCCACGTCACAGCACGATCCACCAGGGCAGAGGTGTAGGGGTCGTAAGAATGCACTTCGTCGATGACCACGACTTTACCGCTGAGGGCGAACATACGGAGGGCGGAAAATTTCACGGGCAGGACTGACATCAGGGCTTGATCGATGGTGCCGACGCCGAAGGGGGCGAGAAGGGCGCGGCGGCTGTCGGAGAACCAGCGGTTGCCCGCCAGGGCAGGATCATCGGGATCGTCTTCGGGGGAAGCTGGAATCAGTGGACGGATCCGCTTATCGGTGAGCCAGGCATTCCCGTGCACCAGAGCGATGGAGGACCAGTCCTCGACGGAGCGCCTGAGAAAGGACTCGACCCGGTCATGGATGCGGTCGCTGGTCAGTTGAGTGGGAAGGGCAAAGTAGAGACCACGTTCCGTTCCTTCGGTCCATCGACGAAAGGCGGCGTTTAACGCAGCTTCGGTTTTTCCGATTCCCATGGGAGCTTCGACGATGTAGAGGCCGGGAGCATCAGTGGCTTGGCAGAGGGTTTGTTGCAAGGCGTTAGGTGAGAAGCCGAAAAGATCGGAGAACGAAGTTTGAGCCTGAATCGCATGTCGGCCCCACCCGATTTCTTCCAAAGCGTGACTGGCAACCTCGCGAGGTCTATCGAGTGGGTTTGTCTCACGGTGGAGGGGGAACCAGGTGGTATTCGAGCCAATCCAGTCTGAAAAAATCATCAGGCCTGTAAACCAATGGAGGCGGGCGTCTTTGTCCAGTAGGTCCTGATCGGGCATGGAGCC
>CAYQKH010000256.1:0-3518 GCA_964417945.1 uncultured Opitutales bacterium | reverse complement strand
ACAACGCTTTTTTCACTTTACCTTCGGACCCTCCAAAGCTTGGAGCATTTCCTTCCATCTGCTCCATCCGCTTCATCTGTGGCCCATCATTCTTTCCAAGGAGAACCCCGCAACCCGCACCTCGCAACTCGCACCCCTCCTACCCATACAGGGGCCCGTAATTCGCACAGGCCCGAAAATCGGCTCCCTCAAGGTCCGCGGTTCCAAAGAGGTTCCAGGCATTGGGCCGGAAAACCTCCCGAGCCGGTAGGTTGTGCATGTAGACCGGAATCCGCAGGGATGCCGCTAGGGAAACGAGATCCGCACCGATATGTCCAAAACTCATTACACAGTGGTTTGCACCCCAGGCGTTCATCACCGAATAGGCATCACGGAAAACGCCATTTCCGCCAACCCGCGGAGCGAACCATGTCGTCGGCCAGGTCGGATTCGTCCGCTGGTCGAGCGCATCGTGCACGTCCCCCGGGAGGTCCACCGCCCAGCCCTCGGCGATTTGCAAGACCGGCCCAAGGCCCTTGACGAGGTTTAACCGAAACATCGTCGCCGGCATTTTCCCTTTCGTCAGGTATCGCGTCGACCACCCACCCCCCGGGAAGTATTCCACCATCGACGCATGCCAGGTGGTCGCTTCATAACAGGCCTTCGCCTCCTCCTCGCTTACGTCCCAGAACGGCTTGATCACCGGTTGGCCTTCTGCATCGCGATGCTGCCCGGTTCCGTCCAGGGTGGCCGGACCGGAGTTGATCAAGTGCAGGATGCCCGTTTCCGCCTCATCGGACAACGAGTGCCCGGTGATCCGCTTGACCGCGTCAGGGCTCCAGTAGGTGCGAAGGTCCGCAAAGAGTTGCGCCGTCCCGGTCAGAAGATGTCCGAGCAGCATCCCCACACCGTTTAAGGCGTCATTTTCCGTCGCAACGATGTAGGGCGCCCGCAATCCGTTCCAATCGTAGGTCGTGTTCAGAACCGCCTCCATGAAATCGCCGTTCGGGAAATAATCGGTCCACTGCCGCTGCCCTTGAAAGCCCCCGCAGATCGCGTTGTGCCCGAGGGCCTGTTCTCCAAAACCCATTTCCTCCAGTCGGGGATTCCCTACCATCAGATCCCGGGCGATGAGGGTCATCTTCACCGAATCCTCCCAGTCTCGGTCCTTTTCTTCCCGCGAACGCTGCTTTTGCGCTTCGTTGTAGTCCTTCCCTTGGGGGCAGTTCGACTTTACCCAGGCGAGTGCACGTTTGTACTCCTCCTTATCATAAAGCCCCTTCTTCATCCGGCCGGCAAACTCCGCCATGTCGATGATTTCCAGGCGCATTCCGAGGAAATCCTCAAAGAGCGTCGGTTCGATCATTGAACCCGCGATCCCCATCGAGGTCCCTCCCATCGAAAGATAGGAACGCCCGCGCATCAGTGCCACCGCAAGGCCGGACCGTGCGAAACGCAGCAGCTTCGCCCGAACATCCGCAGGAATCGTCGTGTCATCGGCATCCTGCACATCCCGGCCATAAATTCCAAATGCGGGAAGGCCTTTCTGGGCATGACCCGCCAATGCCGCCGCCAGGTAGACCGCTCCCGGACGTTCCGTGCCGTTGAACCCCCACACCGCCTTCGGGATCAACGGGTCCATATCCATCGTCTCCGATCCATAGCACCAGCACGGCGTCACCGTAATCGAAACACCCACCCCTTCGCGGGCGAATTTCTCTGCACAGGCTGCGGATTCCGCCACCCCGCCGATGTTGGTGTCGGCAATCACACAGCGCACCGGCTCCCCATTCGGGTAGCGAAGGTTAGACGATAGCAATTCCGCGACCGATCGGGCCTGGTTCATGCAACGCTCCTCCAGCGATTCCCGCACCCCTCCCAATCGACCGTCCACCGTCGGACGGATCCCGATTGCGGGAAGGGCTACATTCCAGGGAGAGAGGGCTTCAGCGGATTCAGTCATTATGAAAAAAAGATTAGGGGTTAATTCCGGCACATTTAAGACCCCTTCCTCCTCAACCGGCAAACCCATTTCAAGAGAATCTCCCAGTCGGCACCCCCCTTTCCCGGGATCCCCCATCCTCCCCCTCGCCATCCTCATCCCCATCCTCCTCCGATCCGACCCTAAAACCACAAACCAGGGTAAGAACGTGTCTCGTCCTGACCTGGGTTGACAGCAACCCAGAAAGGAAACGCAATGAAAGGCAAAGAATATATCCGCTACGGGGAGGCATTTAAGCGCCAAATCGTGGAGGAGATTGAGAGTGGTCAACTGTCCGGCGTAAATGAGGCCTCCCGCCGCTACGGAATCCGAGGTCACGGCACGGTCAGTGGGTGGCTTCGCAAATACGGAAGGGAAGACTTGCAGGTCAAGCGGGTCACGATAACGACGATGAAAGAACAAGACGAGAACAAGCAGCTGAAGAAGCGTGTAAAGGAGTTGGAAAGAGCGCTGGCGGATGCCTACATGAAGGGAATGCTCAGTGATGCGTATCTGAAAATAGCCTGTGAGCAGATGGGCATGGATGCGGAGAGCTTCAAAAAAAAACACGTCATGCATCTATCCAAGAGTGCGTCCCCCAAGCCAAAGCAATGAGGGGATGCAGCATCAAAAGGCTCTGTGAGCTCACGGGGATAAGCACGCAAGGCTATTACCGTGAGAGGAAAGAGCGGAAGCGGCGGCAGATAGAAGAAGATCTGGTGGTTGACTTGGTCTTAGAGGTGCGTGCTCAGCATCCCCGGATGGGGACCCGCAAGCTCCTTGGAGAAATCCAGCCCAGCCTGCAGCAAGCCGGGCAGCAACTGGGCAGAGACCGGCTCTTTGCCATCCTCAAGAGCAAGGACCTCCTGGTTCAACCCAAGCGACGCAGCCCGACAACCACCTACTACGACGACCAGTTGCCCGTTTACCGCAATCTGCTTTACGAGCTCGAACCCACTGCCCCTCATCAGGTATGGGTGGCCGATATCACGTATATCGATACCGATGAAGGCTTTGCCTACCTGAGTTTAATCACGGATCGTTTCTCCCGCAAAATCGTAGGCTGGAATCTGGGTGAGACCATGGAAGCATCCCAGAGCGTCAAAGCCCTGGTCATGGCAATCCAGCAGAGCCCAACTAACCGGTGGCCGATCCACCACAGTGACCGGGGAAGCCAGTATTGCTGCAGGGAATATGTCCAGGTGCTGCATCAACGCGGACTCCCCATCAGTATGACTGAGGCAAATCATTGCTACGAAAACAGTTATGCCGAACGGGTAAATGGAATCCTCAAAAATGAATACAACCTGGATCTATGCTTCAGGAGCTTGAAGCAGGCCAGCCAGGCAGTAGAAGAGGCCATCCTGATGTATAACAATTATAGACCTCACCAATCCCTAAAGATGAAAAAGCCCATGCAGGTGCACCAATGCGCGGCTTGACCCCCGGTCGCTTCGCTCCCGGCCTTGGCCTACGGCCACCCTCCGGGACAGCCGGGAGCGAAGCGACCGGGCAGACCTAACCTTTACTTCCAAAACAACAACCCATATCCCAATAC
>CAYQKH010000255.1:0-3592 GCA_964417945.1 uncultured Opitutales bacterium | reverse complement strand
GGTCGCGAGAACCGTGGGGTTGCCCACTTCCGCCACCGCTTTCACCGCGATCGCCGAAAGATCCAGTTTCTCTCCCCGGTGCATCCGGAAATGCCGGACGATGTTCTCCACCACCACGATCGCGTCATCGACCAGGATCCCGATCGAGAAGATCAACGCGAAGAGCGTGATCCGGTTCAGAGTGTAGCCATACAGGTAAAAGACCAGCAGCGTCAGCCCAAGGGTCGACGGGATCGCGAGCAGCACGATGATTGATTCGCGCCAACCGAGGAAAAAGAATATCAGCGCCGCCACGCTCACCACCGCGATGCCCATGTGCAGGAGCAGCTCGTTGCTTTTCTCCGCCGCCGTCTCCCCATAATCCCGCGTCACCGTGACCTCCACGTTCCCGGGGACCACATACCCTTTCATGGATTCGACGACTTCCAGCACGTCATCCACTACGTTGATCGCATTGGAACCGGGCCGCTTCGCCAGGCTGAGGGTCACCGCCGCTTCCGGAGCTCCCCCGGGGGCGAGGTGGAACACCGTTTGTTCCGGTTTATCCGGCCCCTCCTCGATCGTCGCCACGTCCCGCAAGAAGACCGGGGAATCCCCGAACACCCCTACCACCAGATTTTTCACGTCCTCCTGTGAGCGGAAGAAAAACCCGGTCTCCACCGGGATCTCCCGGTTGCTGCGCGTTTGGGAACCGGTCTGTTCATAACGATTCGCCTGCCGCAGGCGATCCACAATCAGCGAGGGCTCCAGGTTGTAACCCGCCAGCCGGATCGGATCCAGTTGAACGAGGATCTGCCGGGGCTCCCCCCCGATCAGGTTCGTCTCCGACACCTCGCTGATCTTCTTCACCCGGTCCTCCACCTCGCGCGCAATCCGACGCAGCTCCAGGCTGTTCAGCTCCTCGCTGTGAAAGGTCAACGCCAGGACCGGGACGTCATCGATCGACCGCGGCTTGATCAACGGCTCACGGACTCCCGGTGGAATCCGGTCGTAGTTCGTCTCCAGCTTCGTCTGGATCTTCAAGACACTCTCCTCAATGTCCGATCCGACCAGGAAACGCACAATCACCATGCTTCGCCCCGAATACGAGGTCGAATAAATATACTCCACCCCGGGGATTTCCCAGAGCAGCTTCTCCATTGGCTTCGTCACCCGGTTTTCCACCTCCAGCGCCGTCGATCCCGGCATCTCCACCAGGATGTCCACCATCGGCACCTTGATCTGCGGCTCCTCCTCCCGGGGGAGCAACAGCACCGCCGCGATCCCCAGCAGGATCGACGCGACAACCGCCAGCGGCGTCAGCTTGCTGTCAATAAAGCGCCGCGCCAGGTTTCCTGCGAAACCATAACTTTCCTTTTTGGTATCCACGTCCGCCATCTTCAAAGAACCGGGCTTCCGTCGCGCAGGTTTTCGCTGGGAACCAGCAAGGTTTCCGCTCCCGTCAAACCAGAGACCACCTCCAGGTCATCCCCGATCCGGCTTCCCGTTCGAATCACCGTCAAACGGGCCTGCCCGTCGGCCAGCACATACACAAACTCCAGCTGCCCCCGCGTGATTACCCATTCCGGGTCCACCAGCAAGACCTCCTTACCCGTGTCCACCTCCAGGTAGCCGAAGCTTCCCGGCCGGATCCGGGGCAGGTCCGGGAGCTTCAATTTCATCGCATAGGTCCGGCTCGCCGGCTCCGCGTTCTGCGCCAGTTCCTCCACCGATGCTTCCACCGGGGCTCCGCTTCCCTCCATCCAGACCTCATACGTTCCCTCCGCATCCAGCTGCGGCTTCAGGCTCTCCGGTAACTTTACCGAAAATTGATGGGGGCCGGAGGTCATCACCGTTAACAACGGCATCCCCGGGCCCGCAAGGTCCCCCCGCGAGCCATGCACACGGCTGATCTGCCCGTCAAATGGCGCTCGAATCTCAAGGTAGCCCAAAAGGGTTTCCGCCTCCTTCAAGTCCGCCCGGCTCGTCTCCAGCCGACTCGTCGCCGCCGTCATCTGCGCTTCCGGAACCGCGTTCTGATCATACAGCGACTGAATACGCTGATAGTCCACTTCCGCCTCACGCAACCGCGCCCGCGAAGCCTCGACCCGGGCACGCAATTCCTCCGCGTCGATCTCCACCAACACCTCCCCTGCCGAAAATGACGCACCCACTTCGTCCTGCAGACGGACAATCACCCCGTTTACCCGCGAGGAAAGCGCGCTCTCGTCATAGGCCTCTACCGTTCCCGGTATCCGGATCCGTTTCGTTCCCATTGTCACCCACACCCGCTCCGCACGAACCGGCTCAAGCGCTTCCGCATCGCCGCCATGGCCGTCACCTCCATCATGCCCGCCCCCACATCCGCCCAGCAGGAACAACAGCGGAGCCACCCACAACCAAATCCCTACTCGCATGACCGAAACCCCATCTTCTTGAAAATCCACGCCGCCGGACAAATCCCCGTAAACGTCGATTGAATCAAATTAACCCCTACAAACGCCGGTAAAATCCAAAACCACGGGTTCACCCACAACGACAAACCCGTTCCAATCAATACCATCGTCCCCGCAAGGACGCGGATCCCCCCTTCCACACTCGGGCCACGCTTCGATTCGATTTTCGCTTCCATCTTCTTGGTCTCCTTTTGCTCTTGACCCGATTTTACTTGGGCATCATTAATTACTATATGAGCATTCAATCATATATTACGGGGGACGCAAGTGAAAAAATGCAGTCTGAGGCGTTTTCCAGCGAGTTCCCTCCACCGGAGGCCTTCCTCGAGCTGGTGGCCACCCGCTTCCGGGCCCTGGGGGAGCCGATGCGGCTGCGGATCGTCCATGCTCTGATCGGGGGCGAACAATCCGTAAACGCCCTCGTCACCAAAACGGGGGCCAATCAGGCGAACATTTCGCGCCACCTCCAAACCCTCATCCGCGCCGGTATCCTCAAGCGGCGCAAGGAAGGCCTTTACGTCTATTACCGCATCGCCGACCCCGGCATCCTCAGCCTCTGCGAATACGTCTGCGGCGACATCAAAAAATCCCAAAGCGAACTCATTCATTCCCTCGAAAAAGAGGAAGAATAAAAAAAGCGGCCACTTCAGGCAACTTTCAGGAAACGCTTCCTCATCTCACCCCCACCTCCCCCGACAACTCCCCAATCACACCATACAGCTTACCGTTCCCCCCTTACAGCTCCCCCCTCACAGCTTACTCCTCACCCCTCGCCCCATACCACAATCCACCTCCTCCACCATCGCCCGGACATTTTCCGGCTTACAATAGGGAGCAAGGCTATTTCCACTGGCGAGGAGGTAGCCGCCCTCCTGCCCGACGGTTTGAAAGAGTCGCCGGACCTCCGCCCGCACCTCCTCCGGACGACCTGCGGCAAGCAAGTGCACGCTCACATTCCCAACCAGGGCGAGGCGGTCCCCCCACTCTTTTTTCAATGCCACGATATCCATCGCCTCGGGCTCGATAGGATTGAGTCCGGAAAGTCCGAGGTCCACGAGGTCCGGGAGGAGGCTGCGCACATCGCCGTCGCTATGGAAGACCCAGGGTGTCGAGATGGCGTCGGCCACCCGCCGCATAGAGGGAAGCAGGCGCTTGCG
>CAYQKH010000254.1:0-3598 GCA_964417945.1 uncultured Opitutales bacterium | reverse complement strand
GCGCAACCGGTGTCCCTCCAGGATGTCGTCCGGCGACCGCCGCCGACTCCGTCCCCGGTTCCCGCAACTCAACTGGACTATTGTATCCCTCTTCCGTATACAGTTGCTTGAGGACCCCCGCCGCCTGCGGCAGCGTCGAAATGGCGTGCCCTTCCCGTAGAAAGGGGTCTCCGGCGACCCCCATCCCCTCCAGCTCGACCTCCAGCGTATCCGGCGGCCCCTCCACCGGGTCCGCCTCAAAAGTGACCCGTCCCGTTTGCCGATCGACGCGCAGGTTCAGCGGCCGATCACTTTCCAACTTCAACGGAAATTCCGCCCCGCCGCGCACCCGGCTTACCCCCGTGCCGACCCACTCCTTTTCCGAAATCCACCACAGCCCGTCCGCAGATTCGAGGAACGCCGGTCCCCCGTCGTCTTCCGTCCACCCGCACCAGGCGACCGGCTTTCCCGATTCGAGGACCAGAGTCCCCGATGATCCTGTGGTGAGCAAGTTCATCAGGTCCGGCTCCTCACGCTCCGCTGTTCGGAAAAGGTTCTGGAAACCTGTAATCGCACCCACCTCAAAAGTACCCAAGCGTTCCTGGCGCAAAACGAAAGGTCGGGTCGCACCCTGGTTGGCCTCCTCCGTCAGCGTGGTCGACAACGCGGAACCCCAGCGCAAGGTAAAGCGAATATTCCCCTGCTCGCTCCACCAGCTTCGACCTTTCCGCTCCGCATAGGCCGGGGTCCGCCACGTGCAGGTCATCCGGTAAGTATCCGGCTCCCGGATCTCGATCCGGTCCAGGACGACGAAGAACCCGCCCATCGTCTCCGAGCGAAGGATCGCCCGCGTCCAGGACGTTCCCTGATAAGGCTCCAGACACGTCAGCAAGGCACGGAACGCTCCAAAGTCGGAGAGTCCCCGACAGCTCGCGAAGGGAGGCAACGGGTCCGCCCCGGAGGAACGTCCGATATGCACGCCGTTCTTGTCATAATGCGTATGCGGACGGCTGTTCTGGACCAGAAACACCTGGCCTCGCTCCGTATACCGTACAATACAGTTGGCCGCCTGCTGGTGCCCTTGCCAACGGTAGCCGCCTTCATAGCCTTGGACCAGCAGGTAGGCCGCATCCCGCTTCAGGCTCTCCCGGAAAAACAGCTTGTCGAAGGCCCCTCGCGGCGCCGCTTCGACCCTTCCGATTCCTTCCGCCAGTTGCCACGTCTCCGGGGCATTCACCATGTGCCCCATGAACTCCACGTGCTCCGGCGGATCCGTGTTCAACCGAACCTGGTGTTCGGAGGCCGGCAGGACCCGCACGCCCGTCAACCGTTCGGCCGACCGGGGTTTCACCTCCTCACCCACCGCGAAGTTTTGCAGAAAAATCGGACAGTATTGCAAAAACCCATAACGATGCCGTTCCGCGAGGTGCGGCATTGAGCGCAGGGCCTCGACCAGTTCCCCATCCTCGTAGAAAAGGGCCGCCGCCGCCACCGCCGTGCTGGCCTCTTGCTGCAGGTAGGGAGCGCTGCCCTGGCTTTCTCCGTAGCCGCCCTGTCCGCTCCCCGCACCGAGGGGATCATGCACAGCGAGCGCGCGCTCCGCCACCCGACGGGCATGGCCACCGTTGAAAAAACCATAACGCTCCTCTCCAAGCGCGTAGCGAAAGGGGATCGTCAGATTGATCAGCGTCGTTTCATCGTCCTGGTCGTCCACCTCCGCGCGGCCCAGCGCGTCGAGAAAGACCGAGCATTCCGCAATCCACTCATCACAGCGCGCCCGCAGCACCGGATTCGGGTTCGTCTGGTCGCGAAGGTAGCGCGCCAGGAGCAGGAATTCCATCGTTCCCTGCCCGTGGTGACGGTGACCCAGGGGCGGCTCGCCCGAGCGCATCCGCCACCATTCACCGGCGTTCCCCAATGCCGTATGCAGCAACCGCCGATGCGTGCCCTCCAAATCCTCCCCATCCAGCCATCCCCCCGCCGCCAGGAGGGGAAGGGCGCGAAGGAAGCGCTCCGCCAGATAGTGCCAGTCCCCGTATCCCTCCGGCATCTCCGCGTTCAATTTCCGGAGGTAGGCCACCGCCGCCGCTGCGTGGCGGTCATCCCCGGTCAGAGACCAGTGCAACCCATGGGTAGAAAAACCGCGCACCAGCGGGGTCAATGCACTCAATCCCTTCGAGCGGATCGGGTCGTCGATCTCCGCGGGAAGCGGCGCATGCGGCCACCTCCGTAAACGCTCTAGCAACCCCGGAGCGATTTCGACTTCCTGCAGGAAGGGCAACACCGCCTCCTTCCCGACCTCAGAAAGCCTTGTGAGCAGACAATCGACCGCCCGACGCACCCCCTCAACCGAACTCCCTCCCAGGAGTAGCACATTCTTTCCCGCCCCGTAAGGATTCACCAGGGTTCGCACCTCGAATCCCTCCCCGCCGGGGTAAACCGCATCCGAAAAACAGCGGTACTGCGCGTAATAGGCAGCCACCAACCGGTTCGTATGCAGCCCGCCCAGCACGAAAAGGGGGTGCCGCTTCCAGTTCAACTCTAGCGGACGTCCCCGCTCCGGCTGGACCGCCACATCCGACAACACCTCCACCGGACCGCCCCCCCAACTTGCCAAGCCTTCTGCCAATTGAATACCGAGCTGCGCCCACTGATCCGAGCCCCCGGGATGGATCACCACCGGCGCGTCCTCCCCCTCGCCCCCAAGGTTCATTGTTCGCGTTGTCAGGCCCGGCAGAAATCCCGGATTCTCTCTAGCGGTCGTGCTCATCTGTTTGGTGTCCGAAAACGGTTCAGTTTGCGAGAACCCGTCCCGCCGTTTGCCAGTATTTCCAGGCCCGCTCGTAGGGTAGACCCGCTGCATATTGGGCAGACGCCACCGCCACCCGGTAACGCGTCGCCCTCTCCCCGCCCTCCAAATGCTCCAGAATCCCGGCTTTTGCACTATTCGGAATGCTGCACGCCTTCAGCGACGCCATTGGGTCTTCCAGAGAAGCCTCCGCCGCGCCCTCCAACCGGGCAAGGTGCCCTGCCAGGAAGGGACTGGCCTTCGAAGCCGGGATCGTGCCCGTCTGCAGAATCCGCTCGAAGGACACCCGCCGCGTCACCACGTCCGGCTCCATCCAATCCACCCACATTTTCAGTCCATCCCGCGAGCGGAAGAGCGTGGCCGGGTGCACCTCGATGTCGTTCCTCCGGTTGATGTGGAACGTATGCTGATACCCCGCGATCCAGGTTCGGCCCTCTACCTCACATTGCAGTTCCGGAAAGAGAAAGCCCGCCTCCACCCAGTCAAACGTCGTCTGAAAATAACAACTCTCCACCACCACCAGCGAAAAACTCCGTTCCAGGCTCGACCGCACCGCATCCAGGAGCACGTCGTCACGATAGCCCTCTCCCGAGGTCACCTCACAAAACTCTTTATATTGGGCTTCCCCAACCGCCACCCAAGCATCCACCTCTCCCTCCAACGGATTCCACCGCAACCATTCCTGCGCTTCCCTTTTCATATTCCCCTCATCATCCACTCCTCCACCCCATTCGCAAACTCAAATCCCGCGCCTCCCCCTACCTGCTCCTCCACCCCGTAGGGCCACTTGCCTGCCACCCATCCTCCCCC
>CAYQKH010000253.1:0-3648 GCA_964417945.1 uncultured Opitutales bacterium | reverse complement strand
GGGGTCGGGAGACGGGAGACGGGGGTCGGGAGACGGGGGTCGGGAGTCAGGAGACGGAGGACGGGGGACGGGTGACGGGTGACGGGAGTTGGGAGTCAGGAGACGGGGGTCGGGAGTCGGGTGACGGGAGTCGGGGGGCGGAAGGTCGGAGGTGGGAAGGTGGGAAGGCGATGAAGTATTAAGGTGGGAAGGTGGTAAAGTATTAAGGTGGGAAGGGAGGGAGCCGGGGCCGGCGATGACGAGGTCGAGGTTCTCGGGGTTGCTCCATTCGGCGTAGGCCTGGAGGAGGAGGTCGATGCCTTTTTTTTCGTGGATCCGTCCGAGGAAGAGGAGGTAAGGGCGGCCCTCGAGGGGGTGGGGTAAATTCCGGTCGGCATAGGGGTTGCCGGGGATGCCGTAGACGATGACCTGTTCGGGGAGGTGATAGGGCCAGAAGCTGCGGCGGGCCTGGAGGCGTTCCTGCTCGGAGGTGAAAAAGACCCTTTCCGCCCGGGCGAGGTTGCGGTGGCCCCTCAGCCACCAGAAGAGCTGCTTTTTGATCCGCTTGAGGGGGTAGCGGCGGTTGAACCAGGGATCGAGCATGCCGTGGGGATAGACGAAGTAGGGAATGCCGAATTTTCGGGCAAGGGGTGGTACCGACCAATGCGGATATTGCCAGAGCCCGTGGAGGATGACGCGGTCATAGTTCGGGAGGTTGGCCTGCATCCACTCCTTCCACCGCGAGGAATAACCGAAGCTGCCGCGACCTGGCCCGAGGGGGTGGAGGGGCAATTCCAATTCCGGGATAAAGGGGGCGTCCGGGCTATCGAGGGAGGCCAGCTCGACTTGATGTCCGCGGTCCTCAAGCGGGTTTTGCATGCCGCGGATATTGGCGATGGGACCCCCGCCTCGGGGGTCGGCGCTATGGATACAGCGGAGGATTTTCATGCTCGGTGAAAAACTGGACAACCTGCCGGGATTGAATGATAACTGAGGAATCTCCTCGTATCCATTCCTCCACTTCATGGGAATCGCCTCCATTGTTCAATTCATAAGCGCCAAGCTGGGATTTTCCCTGAAGCGGGGAGTCGCCTTGCCGGATGAGCGTTATTTCCTCCGGCCGACCCTGGAGATGGTCCTGACCGCTTACCTGGGAGCGAATCCCTCGGCACGCTTTATCCAGATCGGGGCCTCTGACGGGAAAGAAACGGATATCGCCCGAACCTGGGTGGACGCCTACGGACTGAAAGGCATCCTCGTCGAGCCGCTGCCGGAGGCGTTTTCCCGGCTGGTGGAGAATTACGGTGGAAGGGAGGGCCTCCTTTTTGAGAATGCGGCGATTTCCCCCGGGGGAACGCCCCTGCCCTTCTTCCGGCTGTATCCGGATTATGCGAAACGGGCGAAGGGGCCGATCAAGGAGCGTCCGCTGCCGGACCGTTTATCGTCGTTCGACCGGGAGCATATTTTGCGTCACGTGGAATACAACGGGGACTGGAAGGATATCATTGAGGAGATCCAGATTCCCTGCCTTTCTCTCGCCCAGCTCGTCGAGAAGCATGCCTACTCTGGGGTGGAGATCCTCTTCGTAGACGCGGAGGGGTATGATTACCCGATCCTGATGGAGAATGACTGGGATAAAGTCCGACCGGAAGTCATCCTATTTGAGCACGTCCACATCGACCGGAAAGATCGGGAGCGTCTGACGAAGCGGCTTATCGAAGCGGGCTACTTGTGGGTGCCGGTCGGGATCAACACGATCGCGGTGCGTAAGGATGTGACCCTCGGGGGAGAGATGGAGGAGTTTCCCACCTGAGCGAATGGGAAGGCCTGGCGGAAGCCGAACAACGGATTCATGGGAAAACCCGGACTCAAAAAAGAACTCTCACTCCTGAGTGCCTTTTTTTCGGTAGGCGTGATCAGCCAGGCGAGTTCGCTGCTGGTGGGAATCCTGATCATCCGCTCACTGGAAAAGCCTGAATATGCGTACTACACGCTTTTCTTTTCGCTGTTTTCCTCGCTCTTGCAATTTACGGATCTCGGAGTGACGAGCGGGGCGATGGGGGCCTGCGGTAAGCGGCACGAGGACCGTGGGGCGTTCAGCGCGGCAATCGCGACCGCCCGCCGTTTCCGTCTGTTGTTGATGGGGGTGGGGTGCCTCCCGTTATGCATCTGGGGATACTGGCTCCTGCACGTGGAGAACGGTGCCCCGAACGGATTGACCTTCACCCTCTTGGCCTCGCTTCTGGTCCTGGGTTATTTCGGTCTGGAGAAATCCCTTTTTCAGTTGGTTCCGAAGATCGCAGGGCACCACCGATACCTCTTTCGTGCCGGCCTGTTTCTACCAGCCGCCCGGCTTCTTCTTGGTCTCTGTTTGTATTTGAGTGTCCTGAACCTAACGACGGCCCTCCTGCTCTTTGCCGTTTCCACGCTTTTGGAGTTCGGTGTCTACTGGCGGCGGGCGCGGGAGACGATTGATTTAAGGGCGGGACCCGATCCGGAAGTGCACGGGGAGATCCGGGAGGTTTTTCGAAGGCAGGCGATCAACACCGGATTTTTTGTCTTCTTTTCGCAAATCAGCCTGTGGCTGATCAGTATTTTCGGCTCGACGGAGAACGTGGCGGAAGTCGGGGCGCTGAGCCGCCTGAGCCTGGCGATGGCGGTATTGCTCCCGATTCTCGACAACCTGATTTACCCGCGGGTCTCTCGGAGCAAAGGACCCGGGGAGATGACCCGGCAGGCCTACTATGGCTTTCTTCTGGTGCTGGTCTTCGGGGCGGGGCTGTTGCTGGGGGTGGCCTTTTTCCATGACTGGATCCTGATGATCCTCGGGGAGGCCTATACCCACCTCGGGGCGGAGCTGATGTGGGTGGCGCTGGCGGTGGTCTTTCAGGGAGGATCAACGGTCTGGCTGCAAGCGAACGCGGCGCGGGGATGGGTCCTGCGTCCGGTGGTGCGGATCCCGATTCGGGTCTCGACCCTGATCGTTTTTATCTGGATGGTGGACGTCTCGACGGTGGCCGGGGTTCTCCAGTTACAAGTCCTATCGAATGCGGCCGGAATTCTTAACTACGCGATTTTTTTCCACCTTAATCTCTGGAAAATGAAGCGAGGGGAGGAAAGGAAAGGTCCATGAAGGAATTGATCTGCATTACGGCGGTCCGCCATCCGGAATCCTCCCGTGACTACGGGCAGGTCCTGAAGCTGCTCCGGCGGACTCTCGGGTCGATCTCGCGGCAGACGCAGACCGGAGCGGAGGTCGTGGTTGTGGGAAACCGGCTTTCGGAAGTGCAGGCGGACTTTCCCGATCTGCACTTTCTGGAGGTGAGCCACCCTCCACCGGAGTCTTGTGAAGATGCGGAGGAAGGCAAAGAACGGGCGCGTCGGGACAAGGGGCTGAAATTCGCGGCAGGATTGCTTTTTGCGGAGCGGTGGGACCCGAAATTCGTCTTCTTTTTCGATGCGGATGACCTGGTCAGCCGGAATCTCTGCCGCTGGGTAAGCGAGCTGCCGCCGGCGCACGGCTGGTATTTCCCGATGGGCTACCTCTACCGGTCCGGAAGCCCCTTCATCCTCCCGTTTGACCATTTCCACCGCGTGAACGGCTCAAGCCACGTGGTGCCCTATGGCGAGCTGCCTCTGCCGCCCGAGCCGGGTCCCGCCTGGGATGCC
>CAYQKH010000252.1:0-3667 GCA_964417945.1 uncultured Opitutales bacterium | reverse complement strand
GGCCGCCTTCATGCAAGACCTTCCCGTCAAACGCATCTGGGGCATCGGCCCGAAAGGTGCCGCCCGGCTTCAGGAGATGGGTATCGAGACCTGTGGGCAGCTCCAGCGCCTCGACCGCCCGGAACTCGTGCAGTCCTTTGGCTCCTTCGGACTGGAATTATTTTCTCTTTGCCGCGGAATCGACGAGCGACCCGTCAACCCGAACCGCATCCGCAAATCCCTTAGTAATGAGCGGACTTTTGAGTCCAACCTCACCTCCCTCGAACAATGCTGCGAGGCACTCCGCGGTCAACACCTCGAATTGCTCGAAGAACTCGCCGCCAAAGCACCCGACCGCACCATCCACAAGTGCTTTGTTAAATTGAAATTCGCCGATTTCCAGCGAACCACCGCGGAATCAACCGCCTCCCAGCCCGACCTCGACACCTTTTTCCCCCTCCTGGAACAGGCATGGGGCCGCTCCACCCAAGCCGTTCGCCTCCTCGGTCTTGGGGTCCGCTTCGCCGAGAATCATCCACAGGCCCGCCAGCTGGAACTCGCTTTTCTTTGAGAGATACCCTCGGAGGATCCTTCTGCTGTGCCAACACCGCGAGCGCCTCAATCCGCGCACCCTCCCGCTTGCGAACCATTTCCCGTTAATCCGTTCGCTGTTCGACATTCCTCTGCAAAACCATCACAAGATGAGGATGCGTTACAAATTATTAGGTAAAAGCGGCATCCGCGTATCCGAGCTCTGCCTCGGAACAATGACCTTCGGCGAGGAATGGGGGGCAATGGGGGCAGATAAATCCACCTCCGAAAAGGTCTACCGGATCTACCGCGAAGCGGGCGGGAACTTCATCGACACCGCAAATAAATACACCGCGGGCACCAGCGAGTCCTTTCTCGGCGAATTCATGGATGGGGAACGCGAGGAGATCGTCCTTGCCTCGAAATACACCGGGACGATGGACGAATCGAATCCGAACAGCGGGGGAAATGCCCGCAAGGCAATGGCCCGGTGCGTCGAAGACAGTCTAAAGCGCCTGCGCACGGATTACCTCGACCTGCTCTGGGTCCACGCCTGGGATTTCACCGTCGCCCCCAACGAGCTCATGCGCGCCCTCGACGACCTCGTCCGCGCCGGCAAGGTGCTCACCGTCGGCATCTCCGACACCCCCGCCTGGATTGTCGCCCAGTGCAATACCCTGGCCGAACTTCGGGGATGGTCCTCCTTTGTGGGCCTCCAGATCGAGTATAGCCTCGCCGAACGTACCGTCGAACGGGAATTGGTCCCCATGGCGGAGGCCTTCGACCTCGCGATTACCCCCTGGAGCCCCCTCGCTGGAGGACTCCTCACCGGAAAATACCGAAAGAACAAATCCCCGAAGGAAGGCCGACAACGCGAGGTCTCGAACGCCCAGCTGGAGATCGCCGAGGCCCTCGTCGAAGTCGCCGAATCCGTTGGAGCCACCCCGGCCCAAACCGCCCTCGCCTGGCTTCGGCAACGCCCGATCAAGGTCCCTGTTATTCCCATTATCGGCGCCCGCCGACCCGAGCAACTGGAAGACTCCCTCAAAGCGACGGACCTCACACTGCCCGCCAATGCCATTGACAAACTGGACCAGTGCTCCGCCGTCCGTTTGGGCTTCCCCCACGAGTTCCTTCGTATGGCCCAACCCCAGCAATTCATCTACGGACCGTTCCTCCCGCGCATCGACGACCCCCACGGACGGCTCCCAAAACCCGGCTGAGGAAACCCGGCTGCCACTTCCGGATGTCACCCCCCCCAGACTAAGGGAAGGGTCCACGATCGGACGTTTGCCCTACCTCTCCTTATCACCCCTCCCCGCCCTCCTGCTTAATAATCTTGCCTCGTTCGCTTCATTCCCTATCTCCATCCGCAAAACATCCGTGTCCATCCGTGCCATCCGTGGTTTTCAGGTAGGCACCCGCCTCCTCTTCCGGCCCCAGTCGAGGCGTAAAGCCTCTCCTACCATGCCCCTGTAGGAGAGGGTTTATCCCTCGACCTTATGCTCCCATACCCTTGTAGGAGAGGGTTTATCCCTCGACCTTATGCTACCATACCCCTGTAGGATAGGGTTTCCCTGTCCACCATAGCCCAACGGGCGACGGTGGAATCCCTCGACCTTATGCTCCCCTCCTCCCCCTCACCATCCTCCTCTTCATCACCCTCCCCTCCCGGAGCAACTCGTCACGCCGTATCGAAACAAAGGCGGAAGCGCAGGCAAAGCCGGAGCGACGGGGGTGGTTAAAAAGAATCATGAATCATTGGACTGCCCCCTTTGCTCCTCCTGAGGAAGGCCAGGCCCGCAGCGACTGCCGTTCGTTTGTTGCCATCGAGGAAGGCTTGCGCCTGAGCGATATGGAAGCAGTAGACAGCGGCGATGTCGTAGAGGTCGCCATAGCCATACCCGTAAACATTCTGAGCCTGGGCAACAGCCCCTTCAAAAAGAGAGCGGTCACGCAGTCCGTCACTGCCACCATGCAGTTCCTAGGCCAGAGCATGGAAGGCCTCGACTTGGGCAGCCGTCAAAAGACAGGCTCGTCACTCACTGAGCGAGCTTACGGAAGAGTTCGGGATGTTCACCGAAGACGGCCCGAGCCGCAGTCATGGCTGCTTCGTCATCGGCATAGCGCACCTTGGCCGAGCGATCCTGCTGGATAAACGCGACGACCTTGCCCTGTTCTTCCTTGGGTAGGCGCTTAAACTGCTTGATGACTTCCCTTGCGTTCATGAAAGATATACTAACCATAGTATGAGTGGTTTTTGCAAGTTTCTTCGGTGAGGTGCCCTGCCAGTAAATGCCCATAATGTCCTCTTTGGCCCAGGAGTCGGCACACTCCTTTAACCGCGGGCGGCTCCCCCGTCTCGGCGTAGCCCTGAGCAGGTCGAAGGGCGAAGACGGAAGGGGCACGGGGGACTGGGGCTGCGGTTGGATAAACAAGAGGAACCTCGGGACGGGCATCAGCCCTGCCCACCATAGCCCAACGGGAGAAGATAGGCGGGATGTCGGCTTGCCTCGCCGTAGTTTAGAGAAACGAAGGCGGAACCGCTCATCCTCGCTTTTTTACGCTCATGGGGAGGTTTCTTGTTCCTATTCCACGCGTAAGAAAATGTGCGTTAATCAGCATAAATCAGTGGTGAAAAAAATAAAAAACTTTCACCACGAAGGACACGAAGAGCACGAAGGAGAAGAAAAGATAAAAAAATGCGGGCAGATATGGGGCCGAATTTGAGGGAATGATTTTCCGGGAAAATGAAATCTCATCTTCGTGACCTTCGTGCTCTTCGTGGTGAGAAAAATTTTCGACATAACCGTCCGATTGCTTTCGCCTTTTTTTTTGAAGGCGAAAGAGGTCGTGGGCCAAGGCCGCACGACTACGATAAAAAGCGATTCATCTGTGTTTCAGAGCATTAGTGTCATTCGGTTCAAATTCACCATGCAGGAAAGCGCCATCAGTTTTTTTGATGATTAACCTGAAATTGCTCATCAGTGTTTTCAGGTATGACCTAAAACGCTCATGATACCGGATTCACGCTATTTTCGCGAGCGCACGGGGGCAAGCTGGCGCCAGAGGCATCTTGGTGTGAGGTGGGAAGCGGGTAGTCGGGGACCGCCTTCCCCCTACGCTTTCAGCTTCGGAGGACAGGGGAAGGCGGAAC
>CAYQKH010000251.1:0-3688 GCA_964417945.1 uncultured Opitutales bacterium | reverse complement strand
TCCCAATCCCGCGCCGCCTGCTCCGCCAGTGCCTGCTCCTGCGCGTGAACCAGTTCCGCCTGCGCCAGACGCGAACGCGCTTCCGCCAACCGCGATTCATATTCAAGGGAATCAATCCTTACCAGAATCTCCTCCTTCTCGAAGAACCCGCCGTCCACAAAGTTGGGGGACACCCATTCCACCAGCCCGGAAACCTCCGCTGTCAAAATCGTCTCTGTCCGCGCCTCCACCGTGCCTTGCGTTTCCACCGTCAGCACCAGGTCTTCGGGGTAGACCCTCAGCGTTTCCACTGTCGGCAGGATCTCTTGCGGTTCCTTCTTCTCTTGCTCAGGTCGTAATTTCCACATCACGAAGGTCAGGGTGGACGCCACTCCGATAATGAGAAGGGACAGGCCGGCCATTGCCGCCCAACGGGTGGTTTTGGATTTTTCCATCAGTTCGATTCCTCCGTCGTTCGGACCGCCGCCATTGCCGGGGGATCCTCCGCAACATTATAGAATCCTCCTAAGGCAAGGTAGAGATCAATGCGATTTTGCAATTCAAGGTTTCGCAAGGAGAGAAGATTCGATTCCGCATCGAAGGCCCTGCGCTGGGACTCCAGCACCGTGATCACGTCGACCAACCCCCGCTGGTAGCGGTCCCAGGCCAGGTCCTCTGCCGCCGTTGTCTCCTCCACCACCGCTTCCAGGTGAACCCGCTCTTCCTCAATCAAGCGGCTGCTCGCGAGAGCGGTTTCCACCTCCTCGAAAGCAGTCAACGCCGCCTTCCGGTAGGCCTCCGAGGCCTCGTCCAGGAACGCCTCCGCACGCTCAATCCCGCCTTCGATTGCCCCGCCCTGGAAAATCGGCTGAGTCAGCCCGCCCGCCAGGGACCAGACCCGGAAATCCGTGTCCAGCACGTTGTCCAATTCCATGCTCGAGGTCCCCGCCGATCCCGTCAGGGTGAATTGCGGAAGGCGTAACTTCACCGACGCCTCCAGCCGCCTTACCGCCGCTTCAAACCTTGCCTCAGCCGCCCGCAGGTCCGGACGCCGCTCTAGCAAGCTGCTTGGGATCCCCGCGGGAACCTCTCCGGACACGCTCGGGAGCGTTCCACCCACCTCCAGTTCACGCGCCGGATACCGTCCCAGCACCACCTCAAACTGCCGGATCTGCCCCTCCCGCACGGTCTCCTGCCGAGCGACCGCCGCCCGCGCAATCCGGGTCTGCGAACGGATCAGCCGGTAGTCCAAGGCGCTGCTCAGCCCCCGCTCGAACTGGCTCTCGACCAGCCGCTCATTCGACTCGAAGACCTCCAGTCGCCCGCGTGCCAGCTCCAGTTGCAGCCGCGTCTCCACCAGTGAGAACCAGGCTTTTGCCACCTGCCCCGCCAACGAAAGCCGCGCCGATTCCACATCGTAGCCCGCCGCCGCCAGCTCGTTCAAGGCCGCCGTCCGCGTGTCGCGCAACCGGCCCCATAAATCCAGTTCCCAGCTCGTCCCGAACCCCGGATCGAAGCTGTTCACCGTCACCCCGTCCACCTGGAGGCCCGCTGCCAGGCTGTTCACCCGGCGCCGGCTGGCACTCGCGCTCGCATTCAACCCCGGCCATAAATCCGCCCCTGCGATGCGGGCTTCCGCCCGGGTCGCCTCCATCCGGTGGAGCACATTCCGGAAGTCCGGGTTTTCCTCCAAGGCTTCCTCAACCAATTCTTCCAACCCGGGAGTCCCCAGTTCTTCCAGCCATTTCTTTAAATCCCCGGGCTCCGCCGCATCCAACTTCGTCCCCGCGCTGAAGTCCAACGGCACAGCCAGTGCCGGCAACTCCGCCCTCTCCTTTTCGACATGGACGCAACCCGCGCACATCCCGCACAGGACGACGATCAATACCCTTCCGGAAAAAAACCACCCTACTCGCATGATGCCTTCCTTTCCGCCGCTTCCGCCTCCGCTTCCATACCCCCGCAGATGTATCGAATCAAATGCCGCGTGAACCCCTTCACATCCGTCGCGTCCGGGATCGTCGGAAAACAAGTTCCGATCCGTTTGTGCTGGATCAGCGCACCGAGAATCGTCGAGAGCGAAAAATACATCCGCCACGCCATCTCCTCTTCCGACATGCCCGGAATTCGAAGACTCCGCCGCAATTCCAATCCAAAGCGCTCGGCGATGTCCTTCACAAAGTTGTGGTGCGCCTGCTGCAGAAACTCCGAGGGCTCCACCAAACTCTGCGTGATGATCCCTAAAAATAATTCGTCGAAGCAACCCTCCGGCATCAACGCCTCTGCCAACGGCATCAGCATCACCTCATACAGACTTCTCAGCGAGAGCGGCTCTCCCTTCGTTTCCTCTAACTTTGCTTCCAGCAACTCCATCCGACCGCGGTTGATCGGCTCGATCCGCCTCCGGAAAATCTCCGTTACCAATCCCTCCTTCGATCCAAAATGGTAGTTCACCGCCGCAAGGTTCACCCCCGCGCGTTCCGTCACCTCCCGCAGCGTCATCGCCGCAAAGCCCTTTTCCGCAAAAATCCCTTCCGCCGATTCCACAATCCGCTCTTGTGTCCGCTCACTCATTTCTTTTTTTTAAAACGTAAGATTTAAACAAATATTTCAAACGGCTGTTTCGGTCAAGCGCCCGCCCACTATTTGCGCTTCCCGCAATTTATGGAAATACTATTTGTCTTTCGTTCCTCTAGCAGCAACACAGGCAGCCAATTCCTTTCAAAGCCTTCCATGACCCCAACCATTCGCCATCGATTCATTCGGCGCCTGCTCGGCGCTTTCATCCTTCTCCTTTCCGCGTTCCCGTCTTGGGGTTTGGAGAGTCCGGCAGAGGACCGCCCGCACACCCGCGTCAGCCTCGTCACGGATCGCAGCGCCATCGCCCCCGGCGAGTCCTTCTGGGTGGGAGTGCGCTACCGGATGGAACCCGGGTGGCACATTTACTGGAAGAATTACGGCGAAACCGGTATTCCCACCACGATCGACTGGGTGCTGCCCGAAGGCTTCGAGGTCGGCCCGCTCCGCTGGCCCACGCCGGAAACTTATATCATGGGCAGCCTCATGAATTATGTCTACGAGAAAGAGGTCGTGCTCATGGCGGAGGTCACCGCCCCTGCGGAGTTGGAAGCGGGAACCGGGGTGGCCATCGCGGCATCGACCAGTTGGCTCGTCTGTGAGGAAATTTGCATTCCCGGGGATGCCGAGCTGTCCTTGACCCTCCCCGTGCGGGAGGCCTCGGTCCTTGATGCGGTGCAGGCACCGCTCATGGCATCCTACCGGGAGCGCTGGCCGCGGACTTCCGATGCCTGGGAAGTCCGCGGAGATGCGCAGGAAGAGAACGTCACTCTGCTCATCACCCCTCTGCGGGAAGGTCTCCCCGCCCTCGAGGACCTCTACTTTTTCTCGGAAAACAGCGCCATCGATGCCGGAGCCGATCAGAGGGTCGACGCCTTTGAGGACGGGTCTTACCGCATCCTGCTGTCTGTCTCCCCCTATTTTAACGATCCGCTCCCTCCCCTCCCTGGCGTTTTGCGCTCGGCCAGGGGCTGGGAGGAAGGCCGGGCCTTTACCGGGCTTTCCGTGCGGCCCCTCGGCGAGGGCGTTCCCGGAGTTGTCTCGGACGCCCCCGCCACCGCCGGACCCGCCGTAGGACTTCTCCAGGCCGCCCTTTTCGCTGTCTTCGGGGGCCTCCTCCTCAACCTCATGC
>CAYQKH010000250.1:2481-3689 GCA_964417945.1 uncultured Opitutales bacterium | reverse complement strand
GATGTCGGGGAATATCCCGGCAATCCAGGCTCTGAATCTTGTCTTCGAAGCGGTTGAGGGTAGGGTAGAGCCGATATGAAGGAACGCTTCGGGCACGGTATGTCCCGTTCACTGGCGCTTTTTGAGCGCGCTGCACAGGTGATTCCGGGAGGAATTTACGGGCACACGAGCCCGGCGGGAGCGCTTCCGGGCGTTTTTCCCTATTTTGCAGAGCGGGCGAAAGGCGCCCGCTATTGGGACGTCGATGGACGGGAGTTCCTCGATTTTCTCTGCGGGTATGGCACCCATATTCTGGGCTACGGAGATGCGGAGGTGGAGGAGGCGGCGGCGCTCCAGCGGAAAATGGGGAATGCCCTGAACCACCCGACGGAGCGGGCGGTGGAGCTGGCGGAAGCACTGGTCGAGCGAATCGATTTCGCGGACTGGGCGGTTTTCGGAAAAAACGGCTCGGATATGACAACCTGGGCGGTTCAGGTCGCCCGGGAGCACACGGGACGGCCCAAGGTCTTCGTCGCGGAAGGCGCTTATCACGGGGTGGATTCCTGGTGCACGCCGGGCAGCGGTGGGTTGATCCCCGAAGACCGTGCGCAGGTGCACTCTTTCAGCTGGAACCGGCTTGAGACTTTGGAAGCGGGTTTGAAGACGCATGCGGGAAAGGTTGCGGCGGTGATCCTGACGCCTTTTCACCACCCCTCGTTCCACCCTTCGGAAATGCCGGCGGAGGGATTTTTGCAGGGGGTGGAGGGACTCTGTCGGCAGACGGGGGCTCTTTTCATCCTCGACGACATCCGTGCGGGATTTCGTCTGCACCGTGGCGGGAGCCACCGATATTTCGGGTTTGAGCCGGACCTTGCCTGCCAGTGTAAATCGCTGGCGAACGGCTATCCACTCTCCGCAACGGTGGGAAAGGATTTCCTGAAGAAGGCGGCCTCCCGGGTGTTCCTGACTGGCAGCTACTGGAACGACGGGGCGGCGATGGCAGCGTCGCTGGCCTGCTTGCGGGCGATCGATGAGCGGGAGATCCCGGGGCGACTGGACCGGCTGGGGACCCGTTTTCTGGAGGGCTTACGGTCGAGGGGGGAGGCCCAGGGCTTCCGGGTTGTTCCGAGCGGACCGGCGGCGATGCCATTCCTCTCGTTTGATCCGGACCCGGACCTTTTCCGGATCCAGCGATTCTGCACGCTGATGGTGGAGTGCGGGGTGCTGCT
>CAYQKH010000250.1:0-2471 GCA_964417945.1 uncultured Opitutales bacterium | reverse complement strand
CATCCCCACCACAACTGGTTCCTGTGTGGGGCGCACACGGAGGCGGACATCGATTTCGCCCTCGATCGGGCAGAGGCGGCCTTTTCCCGAATGAAGACCGAGCCGGAGGTTCCGGAAAAGACCCCGCTTGAGGACGATAAAAACGGAAGAAAAGACAGGCTGAAACCGAAAAGGAGCGGTTAGGAATACCGGGAACCCAGGCACCCGCTCTAGTTTTTGTTCAGTTCCCGGCGCGCCGCCTGAATCCACTCCCGGTTTTGTTTGAGATAGAGCTTGGAATGACCTTTTGACTCCTTGTTCATTCGGGTAAAGAGCTCGTTGGCCTCCTCCCCCCGACCGATTTTCCGGAGGAGTTTGCCGTAGCGAAAGCGGGCTTCCTCGCCTGAAAATTCTTCGAGCAAGGCGGGATAAGCTCGGAGGGCTTGTTCTCGCCGGTCGGTTTCCTCGAAGATGCGCAGGCGCAGGAGTCGGCGTTGTTGTCGCTTGTCCTTGGCCTCGGTATGATCGATGAGATCAAGCAATTTCTCGGCGCCACGGTATTCCCCAGTCCGGAAGCGAGCGTAGGCAAAGCCGTAGAGGATAAAAGGATCATCGCCGAAGGGCCCTTCGGCGCACTCGGAATAGCGTTCGCAGGCATTCTTCCAATCACCGGCTTCGCCGTAGGCCTCGGCGAGTTCGACCTTTTTCTCGATGGTGGGTGTGTTCTCCAGTTCGTGTTCCAGCTTGCGGATACGTGCCTTCGGACTGCGGAGTTTCTCGCCGGCGTCGGCAAGGTCCTTCCCCAATTCTCCGCGCCGGAGGTCGGGAAGGATTTCGAGGAAAAAGTAGACGAGGCATCCGAGAACGGGGAAAAAGAGGATGACAAAGATCCACCAGAATTCCCGTCCCCGCCTGATGACATGGACGATGCAGGCGATCGAGATGAGAAAAACCAGGAGCCAGCTCCAGGAATAGAGAAACATGGTGGGTGCTTAACCCGTGGATACGGCTTGAGCAAGGGATTTTCGCAGGAGCCACCCGGCCTCGGAGGGAGGGAACAGCGGAAGTCGGGTGGGGGTGAATTCGGTTGCTCCTTTTAGCGCGGAGTTGGCAGGATAGGACCTAATCTTTGCGGAGGGAATGGCCGCGAATCCCCGAACCGGCATGCGATTAACGGAATTCTGTTTAGAGGAACGTCGACTGACCTGGTTCCTGCTGGCTTTACTGGCGGGCGGGGGGATCTGGGCGTTCCTTTCCTTGCCGGCCCGGGAAGACCCTCCTTTTGTTTTTCGATTCGCGATGGTCACTGCGGTGGTATTGGGTGCGCCTGCGCCGGTGGTGGACCAGACGGTGACCCGGGTGCTGGAGTCCGCCCTCCTTGAGTTACCGCAGGTAGAGTATACGGAGGGTGAGTCGCGGGAAGGCCTGTCGCAGGTTCTGATCAAGTTGGAGGACGGAGTTAAGGATACCGCTCCGGCTTTGGACGAGGTAGAGCGAAAATTGCGGGAGGTGGAAAGGACCCTTCCTCCGGGAACCCTGGCGGTGCAATTGAACCGCGACCTTGGCCGGATCTTTGGCGTCCTGATCGGGTTTTCCTCGAGTGAGGCGGAGCGCTTCCTTTTAACCGCGGAAGTCGAGGCGTTGGGAGAAACGCTTCGGCAAAGCCCGAAGGTGGAAGCAGTGGAATTAATCGGGGGTGAGGCGAAGCAGATCGCGGTCGAGCTGGAGATGGAGAGCCTGGTCCTCTCGGGGATCGCCCCGGAGACCCTGCCGGAACTTATCGCGAGCCAGAACCAGCCACTGCCGGGGGGGGTGCTGCCCTCTATTGATGGAAGCGGATACCGTTATGTTCCGTCCGGGGGGTTGATGAGCCTGGACGAGCTGCGTCAGCTGCCGGTTCCGCTCATCGATGAGGAGGCCACCCTGCCGCTGGAGGACGTCGCGACGATCCGCGGGGAGGGGATTCCACCCCATGAGCAGATTCGGGTGGGGGGTGAGGAAGGGATGATCCTGGCGATCGCGCTGGAGGAGGACGCCCGAATCCAGAATTTTGCCGAGGAGCTGGAAGGGGTGTTGGCGGAATGGCGGGCGGAGCACGGTGAACGATTTCCTGCGGTGGTTTTATCGAACGAGCCTCAGCGGGTTGAACAGAAACTGAACGGACTCTTCGGCAACCTGCTGCAGAGCTTGCTAATTGTATCGGTCATCCTGATCCTCTTGCTGGGCTGGCGCGAGGGGCTGGCGGTGGCCTTTCTAATTCCTCTGGCGATTCTTTTTGCCTTTCTAATCCTGAAGGGTTGGGGGCAGGGGCTGGACCATGTGGCGGTCGGCGGGTTCATCGTCGTGTTGGGGATGCTGGTGGATAACAACATCGTGATGGCGGAGCGGATCTTGCGGCACCGGCGGGCGGGGGAAAATCCGGTTGAGTCGGCCCTCGCGGCGGTGCGGGAGTTGCACCGGCCGCTCCTCGTGGCGGCGGCGACAACGGTTTT
>CAYQKH010000249.1:0-3696 GCA_964417945.1 uncultured Opitutales bacterium | reverse complement strand
GTGCGCAGACTGCGGCGGTGAACCGGGCGATGCCGGAGTAATAACGGTCACCGACGAAATCGGGGACGGTGAACTTTCCGAATTTGCGCAGGTAGGGGGCGAGGAGGAGGGCGAGAAGGACATATCCTCCCGTCCAGCCGATGAGGTAGCGCGAGCCATCCCGCCCGGAGAAGGCGATGAGGCCGGCCATCGAGATGAAGGAGGCGGCGCTCATCCAGTCGGCGGCGGTAGCCATGCCGTTGGCAATGGGGTGGACGTGGCGCCCGGAGACATAGAACTCGCCGGTGGAGGTCGCCCGGGACCAGATGGCGATGGCCATGTAGAGGGTGAAGGTGAGACCGACGATGACGAAGGTCCAGGCCTGAACGTTCATTGCATCCAACATGACGGCTCAGAGTTCGGTTTCATCAACATCGAATCGGCGGTCGAGCCGGTTCATAAGGAAGACGTAGACCCAGATGAGGATGACAAAGAGGAGAATACTTCCCTGGTGGGCGACCCAGAAGCCCAGCTTAAAGCCGCCGAAGCGAAGCGAATCGAGGGCATCCACCCAGAGGGTGGCAAGCCCGAGGGAGACAAGGGCCCAAATGAAGAGAAGGCCGCAGAGGATCCGAAGGTTCTGCGACCAGTAACGGTGCGCGGGGGACTCTTTTTCCATAACAGAATAAAGGCGAGGGGTATCGCCGAGGCCCGAATTTTAGGAAAAAAGAAATACCGCGTGCAACCCATGATTTACCGGGTGGGAGGGTCCGCGGATTGAAGCGGATTGGCGGGGCTGCCTTTGGGCAATGTGAGAGGGCAAAGAGGTCCGCGGCAGGAATTCGGCGAGGTTTACCGGATAAACCGGATGGTCAGCGGGTAGCGGTAGGGGAAGCCCTCGTTGGCTTTTACGGCGGCGATGATTGCGAAAATCACTTGAATAAGAATGACCGCGATGAGGAGGAAGATTCCGACCACGACGAAGATGAGGATGCTGCTGATGATGGCGTAGATCGCGATGGAGATGTTGAAGTTGAGGGCTTCCTTGCCCTGGTCGTCGACAAAGGGCAGGGTATCCTTCTTCATGAGCCAGATAACGAGGGGGCCGATGATGCTGCCGAAGGGAATGACAAAACCGGAGAGCGCGGCCAGGTGGCAGGCCATTCCCCAGGTGCGGACTTCTTTTTCCGGAAGATCTTCCATCCTTCCGAACCTAGGGTTTCTGGCGGAAAAGGGAACTCGAAATTTTCAGCGCAGCTGGGCGAGGAGATCCCGGAAGGCAGGGTAGGCTTTTAATTTCTGCAGGTCGGGATCGGACTGCATAAACTCGTGGTCGTAATAACCGAGCTCGACGGCGCGTTGAAGGGAGTCGACCGCGTCCTTTTTCCGGTTTTTTAGAGCGAGGCTGCAACCGAGGTTGTAATGGGCGAGAGGGTCCTCGGGCTTCAGGCGGACGAGCCGCCGATCCATACGGAGACCGTCGTCGATCCGGCCGGTTTTTGTGTAGAGGTGTCCGAGGATCTCAATAACCGGGGTTTCTCGGGTATCGCGTTTGTAGAGACTCTCGAAGAACTGAAGCTCGAAGCTGTAGTCGTTCGCCATACCGGATATTTCAGCTCTCAGCAGTGGCCCCGGAACCGATCATTTCGCCAGGGCTTTTGGAGGAGTTGCAAATATCCGCGCCATTTTTCTTGCGGCAGCGGGCGAGGACCTGGAGGCGTTGGGAGACGACTTCGAGGCCGAGTTTTTCAGCAACGGTTTTTCCATACCATTCCATAAAGGGCGCGTCGATTTCGAAAATTTTATCACATTCGGAACAGATGACCTGGGCCTGGAAATTTTTGGATTCCTGATTGGCCATATAGAGCTTGTAGTCTTTTCCGACATCGACTTCCCGGATAAGGTTGGACTCGGTAAGGATGGGAAGGGTGCGGTAGACGGTGGCCCGGGAGACGGAGTTGTCAATGGCGCGGGATTTTTCGAGGAGTTCGTCCGCGGTAAAGTGTTCTTGCGCGTTGTAGGCGGCATCGAAAATGGCCATTCGCTGCTGGGTAATCCGCAAGCCGGCCTTGGTGAGGTAGTCTTTAAAGCGTTCTCTCGGGTTGGTTCCGGAGGTAGAGAGGGGCTTGGTTTCGAGGGTAGGCATAATTGAGACTAATAGGGTTTTTTTGAGATTTAGTCAACGGTTATTGAGAATTGGACCTGAAAAGGGGAAGGACCGTGGGTAAACGCGGGAGGAACTTGCTCCCGTGGAAGGAAGGAGTGAAAACGTTGTTGTGCAGACCAAAGACGTAGAAGGGCTGGTGGAAGTGATCCCGTTTTCAAGCGGGGGGTGGTTGAAGGACCCGTTGGTTTATCGTTTACCGGTGGCGAGGGGTGAGGATGTGGAGGTGGGGAGTCTGCTACGAATTCCGGTGCGGACCCGGACAGAAACGGGAGTGGTCTACCGCTTGGGGACGGAACAGGAGGTGCCGTCTTCGCGGCTGAAGTATGTGCATGAACTGGTCTATAAGGAACCGGTGGTGACGCCGGACCTGATCGAGCTGGCTTACTGGATGCAGTCGTATTATGCGGAGCCGGTGGAATCGATCCTTGAGACGATGATTCCGGCGCCGATCCGGAAGGGGGCGCGGCCGCGGATGCGGAAGGTGCTCTCGCTGGGCGCGGAAACACCGGATGCGGAAGCGTTGGAGAAATTGGAGACCCGGGCGCCGAAGCAATATCAGCTCTACCGCTTCCTGCAGGAGCAACGCGGTGGGGTGGCAAAAGCACTGGTTTTGAAGCGCCTGAAAGTGGGAGCCCCCTCGGCGGACGCTCTGGTCGAGCGTGGATGGTTGCAGGAGCGGGAGGAGGCGGAGGTGCGTGAAGCCTATGAAGATGCCTTCAGTGCGGGTGAGGCGGGGCCGGGGTCGCGATTCGAATTGAATACGGAGCAACGGGAGGCGGCGGGAAGTATCACGAGGTCTTTGGAATCCGGGCGATTCGCGGTCCACCTCCTGCATGGGGTGACGGGGTCGGGCAAAACGGAAGTCTACCTCGATGCGGCGGAGCGGGTTCTGGAGGAGGGTGGAGGCGTGCTGTTCCTGGTTCCGGAGATTGCGCTAGCCCCGCAAACGGTAGGACGGTTGCGGTCGCGTCTTGGGGCGGGGGGATACCGGACGGTGGTATGGCATAGTTTTTTATCGGACGGAGAGCGCTTTGACGCGTGGCGGGCGCTGGCGACGGGGGAGGCGCAGGTGGTGGTGGGAGCGCGTTCGGCGGTTTATGCCCCGGTGCGCAATCTCCGATTGATCGTCGTGGATGAGGAGCATGAACCTTCCTACAAGCAGGAGGATGCCCCCCGTTACCACGGGCGAGACGTGGCGGTTTACCGGGCGAAGTTGGTGAAGGGGGTCTGTGTCCTGGGTTCGGCGACACCTTCGCTGGAATCGCTCTACAATGCGGACCAGGGAAAGTATACCCTGAACCGGATTCGGAACCGGGTTGATGACCGGCGATTGCCGACCTTGCACCTGGTCGATATGCGGCTGGAGTATTTAAGGCAGCGGGAAAAAGGAAAGGGCGGGGTGGCGTTAAGCCGGATGCTGGTGGATAAGCTGCAGGATCGCTTGGAGGCCCGGGAGCAGTCGATCCTTTTTCTGAACCGCCGCGGGTATGCGACAAGCCTGCTCTGCATGGGCTGTGGTTGGGTTGCGGAATCCCCGAACAGCAGCATTA
>CAYQKH010000248.1:0-3754 GCA_964417945.1 uncultured Opitutales bacterium | reverse complement strand
GGGCCGTCGAACGCCTCCTCCTCGAGCCGGCGACCCGGCGCGAGATGGCCGACGCCGCACGCAAACGCGCCGTCGAACAATTCGATTACCGCCTCCATGCCGCACGCCTCCGCAACGAGATTCGCAAGAACCTCCGCCCTGCCCCCTATTCCACCTCCCACCTCTCGGCTCACCGGCCCCTTTATCAACCCGCCCGCTAACCGCCCCTTCTCATGTCCCAACAAAAACTCAGTGTGCTCCTCGTCATGGAGCAATGTAATCCGGACTGGTTTTCCGTCCCCCTTGTCGGCTGGAATCTCTACCGGCACCTCGCCCGCGAAGCCGATATCACCCTCGTCACCCACGAGCGCAACCGGGAAGCGATCCGGAACCAGCCCGATTATGGGCGCACCGTATTCATCGAGGAGTCCGCCGGAGTCCAACGGTGGTTCCGCCGCGTCAACCGCCTTTCCAACGTCGGCGGGGTGAATTGGCCCCTCAAGCATGCCCTGACCTACCCCATCTTTGCTGAGTTCGACCGGCGCGTCACCGAACGGTTTGCTGGAGAGGTCGAGGCCGGCGCCTACGACATCGTCATGGCGACCACCCCGATCCTCCCCCGCTATCCGTACTCCATCCGCAAAGCCTGCCGCAACACCCCCTTCATCCTCGGCCCCGTCAACGGCGGCATTCCCTTCCCCGCAGGATTCCCCGAAATCGCCCGGCGGGAATTCGCCCACTTCAATTTCCTCAGGTCCCTCGGAAAATGGCTGCCCGGTTACCGCGAAACCTACCGTGAAGCCGATTGCATCCTCGCCGGTTCCACCTGGACCCGGGATTGGATCCAGAGAACCTTTCAAATCCCCGGTGACCGCCTCGCCCTCGTCTGGGAAAACGGCGTCGACGCCTCCTTCTTCCGTTACGGCCCCCCTCCCATCCTCGAGAAAGGCCCCCTCAACCTCCTCTTCGCCGGTCGTCTCGTCCCCTACAAGGGGGCGGACATGCTGATCGACGCCCTTTCCCGCCTTCGCCCCGAAACCCTCAGGGATATCCGCCTTCGCATTGTCGGTAACGGCCCCGAGGCCCCCGCCCTCCAACGCCGGATTCAACACCTGCGTTTGCAAGAACAGATCGAACTCGTCGGCAAGGTCGAGTCCGCACGGATGCCCGATTACTACCGCGAAGCCGACCTCTTCTGCTTTCCCTCCATCCGGGAATTCGGCGGAGCGGTCGCGATGGAAGCGATGGCCAGCGGATGCCCCTGTATCGTCGCCAACAACGGCGGGATCGGCGAATATGTCGACGACCAGAGCGGGATCCGGATCAACCCCGAAAACCGTGAGGCGCTCGTCGCCGGCTTCCGGGCCGCCATCGAGGACCTCTACCAGAATCCCGAGCGGCGCAATCGCCTCGCCCGCGGCGCCTGGATGCGGGCCCAGCACTTCACCTGGTCCGCCAAGGCACGAACCATTTTCCAAGTCATGGAAAAGGTCATCGCCAACCGCAAAACCCTCCGCCCTGTCGCCGCCTGACCGCCGCGGAAAGGAAAACGGAAATGTCCATCACCGTCCCATTCGCCATGTTCGGCTGGATCCCCCTGGTCCTCGTCCTCTTCCGGGTCCTGCCACCCCGGCGGGCCGTCATCGCCGCCTTCTTCGCGGCATGGATGTTTCTTCCGAATTATACCTACAGCTTTCCGGGCATGCCGGATTACGATAAAACGACGGCGGCCTCCCTCGGCATCCTCCTCGGATCCCTCCTCTTTGCCCGCGAGCCATGGAAAGACCTCACCTTCGACGCCCGGGATGCCCTCGTCGTATTCTGGTGCCTGACGCCGACTTTCGCCTCCCTCACCAACGGGCTCGGCCTCTACGACGGGCTCTCCGCCGCAAAAAACTACTTCGTGGCCTGGTGTATTCCCTACCTCATCGGCCGCGCCTACTTTCGCACCGCGCATGACTTCCGGGAGCTTGCCGCCGGCGTTTTTATCGGCGGCCTCGTCTACGTCCCCTTCTGCTGGATCGAAATCATCCTCAGCCCCCAGCTTCACAACTGGGTCTACGGCTGGCATCCCCATGACTTCATCCAGAGTATCCGCGGGGGCTCCTACCGCCCGGTCATTTTCATGAAGCACGGCCTCATGGTCGGAATGTGGATGGGCGCCGCGACCCTCTGCGGCTGGTTCCTCTACCAGTCCGGTGAGTTGAAAAAGTGGAAGCGTCGGATCGGCCTCTCCCCCAACCTCCTCCTCATCCTTCTCGTCCTCACTTTTCTCGCCTGCCGGTCCATGGGCGCGATCCTCCTCGTCGGCTTCGCCGTCGCCCTCCTCTGGACCAGTATGCGCCTGCGCCGTCCTTTGCTCGTCGGCGGGTTTGCCCTTCTTCCGCTGCTTTACATCGGCTTTCGCACGATTGGGGGATGGGACGCACAAAACCTTGTCGACGCCGCTTACCGCCTCGGGGACGACCGCGGCGCCTCCCTCGAATACCGTATCCTCAATGAAACCATGTTGATCGAAAAGGCCGCCGAACGCTCCGTCTTCGGCTGGGGGGGCTGGGGCCGCTCCCGCATCTACAACGACGAAGGCGAGGACATTTCCGTCACCGATGGCTTCTGGATCATCCTCTACGGAACCACCGGCCTCGTCGGGGTCGCCGCCTTCTATTCCCTCCTCCTCGCCCCCCTCCTCTCCGCCCTCCGCCTCACCGTCCGCGCGCCCGGTAACCCGCTCCTCCACCCGATGCTCCCCCTCGCCCTCCTCCTCGCGATCTATGCCAACGATGCCCTCTTCAATGACATGAAAAACCCCGTCTACATGCTCGTCGCCGGCGGCCTCGTCTCCCTCGTCAGCCGGCCTGCTCCATTCGAGGCCGACGATCGATCCCTTTCACCCACCCCGGCAGCCACCCTGCCTCAAGTCCGCTATCTTTAACCCTTCCAATCATGTCCCGTCCCATCACCCAAACCCTTCCGATACCCGAAACCTCTGCGGCGGCCGCGCGCCCCGCCCCTGTCAAGGGCCGCCTTGCCTACCTCGTCAGCGAATACCCGGCGCTCTCCCACACCTTCATCCTCCGGGAGATTGACGCTCTCGAAAATGCCGGCTACGCCGTTCACCCCTTCTCCATCCGTCGCCCCGGAAACACCGCCAGGCTCGGCCATCGGGAGCGGGAGGCGTTGGCGAAAACCACTTATCTTCTCGACGGGAATTTCCTCCCTCTTCTCGCCGCCCTCCTCCGGGTCCTCGCCTGCTCCCCGCGGGGTTGTTTCCGCATGCTCCGGCGCACCGCCACCGCCCTTCGCAAGAACCCCGGCCGACCCCTGCATGCCGTCGCCTATTTCCTCGAGGCCTGCCTCCTTGTTCGCCTCATGAAGAAGTCGGGCACCACTCATGTGCATAATCATTTCGGAAACGCCGCCGGCACCACCGCCTGGATCGCCGCCGCATTCCCCGGCCTGTCCTTCAGCCTCAGCATCCACGGCCCCGACATCTTTTACGATGTCGAGCGCGAATGCCTCCCCGAAAAAATCCGCGACGCCGCCTTCGTGCGCGCTATCGGCGACTATTGCCGGAGCCAACTTTCCCTCCTCTCGGAATCCCGCCACTGGCCGAAAATCAAGGTCGCCCGCTGCGGTATCGAGCCCGGGCAATTCCCTCCCCGGCCCGCCACCGGGCCCGCGACCCGTCAAGGCATGGTGACGAAGAGGTGCGTCCAGTGCGTCCCCACCAGACCTACTCCGTGCTGCCTCAGGGCGCAGTTGTCGATGTTGGACC
>CAYQKH010000247.1:0-3758 GCA_964417945.1 uncultured Opitutales bacterium | reverse complement strand
CGCCGCCCAAACCACCCCCACCTTCGTAGGAGAGGATTAACCCCTCGAACAAATCCTCCGTAGGAGAGGGTTTACCCCTCGACCCTACACACAACAAGATCCTTAGGAGAGACCCCGCCAAAGGGAATCAATCGTAAGGGCTTTAAGAAATCCCTCAACCAGCTTCTCACGCGCCCACTTCGATAAGGACACCTTTTCCTTTGCTGCCGCCTTCACAATCAAAGCCTCCGATCGCTTATCCAGATAAATGGTTAATTGGGCCATTAGCCCAACTGAAACCAGAGCAAGTATAATATTCTAAAGCACCTTCTTCCGTTCCCTACCCGCCCCCCGGCAGGGGTCGCGCTTGCCGTGATCCTTCCCTTTCCCCCCAAGGACTGCCCAAGGGCATCCCCCACTTCCCCACCTTCGCACCTTCGAACCTTCCCACTTTCGCACCTTCCCACTTTCCCACCTTCGCACTTTCCCACCTTCGCACCTTCGCACCTTCCCACCTCAAACCACTTCCGCGAGGGTCTTCTTCAACGCATCGGCGGAGGCTTTCAATCCTTGTTCCTCCTTTGGCCAGAGCTTGATCTCGACATGTTCGAGAACGCCTTCCCGTCCGACGACGGTAGGCACGCTCAGGCTGATGTCGCGGATCCCATAGCAACCGCGTTGGGGGCTCGAAACCGGGAGGAGCTGTCGCTTGTCGAGGCAGACGGCGTGCACCACTTCCGCGATCGTCGCGCCCACTGCCCAGCCAGCTCCGCCCTTCCGCCGGATTACCTCCGCCCCGCTGCCCTTGGCCCGCTCGAAAAGCTGGTTCTGGAAGGTCGGGGTGACCTCCTTCATCCCTTCCAGGGGCAGGCCGGCGTAGGCGGCACTCGACCAGATCGGGACCATGCTGTCACCGTGCTCACCGAGGAGCAGGGCTTTAACCTGCGTCGGGGCCAGCCCAAGCGCCTCCGCGATCAGGCTCCGGAAACGCGCGGTATCCAGCATCGTGCCCAGCCCGAAGACCTGCTTCACCGGCACGTCCAGGGTCAGGGCGGCCAGCTGGGTCAGGATATCCACCGGGTTTGAGACCACGAAGAACTTCGCGCAGGGCCCGTGCCCTGCCGCGCGGATGTTCTCAAGGATGCTCTTGAAAATACTCACATTCCGGTTGATCAGGTCCAACCGGCTCTCGTCCGGCTTCCGTCGCGAACCGGCGGTGATGATATAGATATGGGAATCCTTCGCCTGCTCGTAATCCCCGGCGGTGATCCGCTGGTCGGCGAGCGAACTCGCGCCGTGGAGCAGGTCCAGAGCTTCTCCCACCGCCAATTCCGCATTCGCGTCAATCAATTGGATTTCCGAAACAATCCCCGCGCACTGCAGCGCAAAGGCGGCATTCGATCCGACGCGGCCTCCGCCGCCCACTATCGTCACTTTCATCGTTCAGCTTCCTTTCAATTGCTTGAGGATTTCATCGGTGACCGCCTTGACCACGGCCTCCGCCTCAGGATCCGGACCCGTTTTCGACCCGCCTCCGTCCCGGTTTCCCGGAAGGGAACAACTCCCCATTCCCTCCGGATTTCCGACGAACCCCGGATGGAAATCCGAGTTGTCACAAAGTTGGCATTCCTTCCAGTCTTCGCGGTAGTCGTCCATCCCGAGGCTGCGCCGCAGGTCGATCAGTTCGCGCGCCTGCCCGCCTTCGATCGGGGTCAACTCCTTGCCGAGGGATCCGGCGATCCAGATCGTCCGACAATAGGCGTCCGCGTTTTCCATCTTCCAGTAGGCGTCCTCGATGTCATCCCCCCAGGTGATCACCCCGTGGTTCGCCATCAGGACGCATTGGTGGTCCTTTCCGATCCGACCGACCTCCTCCGCGTTCGCCGGGGTCCCCGGCGTCTGGTAGGCCGCAATTCCAATTTGCCCGAGAAAGACTTCCGCCTCTGGAATCAGGCAGGTCGGGGGCTGGACCTTCGCCACCGCGAACGCCGTTGCATGCGGCGGGTGCGCATGGCAGCAGGATTTTGCCTTCGGCTGCTGCTTCATGATCCCGATGTGCGTCATCACTTCGCTCGTCCGCTTCCGGCTCCCCGCCAGCTGCTTGCCATCCAGATCCACCAGGCAGATGTCCTCCGGGGTCATGAAGCCCTTTGAGATCAAGGTCGGGGTGCAGAGGACAAGGTTGTCCCCCACCCGGATCGTCAGGTTCCCGCCGTTCCCGTCCGTGAAGTCCCGCTCCCACATCCGGCGTCCGATATCCACCATCCGGCGTTTCAGGACCTCGATCTCCGGAGAGGTGAAAAAGGCCTGGATCGCCTCCGGGGTCTGCGGGTCCTTCCCCGCTTCCCAGCGGAATTCATAGTCCGGAATGGAGGGCGTCTCCGAATAGACTTTGCCCGGGTTTCCCTTCTGTCGGGTTTCATTCTGCCAGGCCCGCACCAGGTCGCGGGCGGAGGGCGTCAGCACCGCGTCCGCCGGAATATCCCGGAAGCAACCCCCGCCGGAGCGGAGGGCTTCCACGTCTTTTGCTGTGTAAAGTTTGTCGCTCATCAATTCGGTTTGTAGTCGAGATGGTCGAGGATGACCGCGTTATAGGAATCGATCGGTATCGGGTGGTCAAAGGGCCGGGTGGCCTCGCCCCCTTCGGAAAAACCAACCACGTCGCCCAGCCCCGCCCCCAGGTGGTCGTAAACCACCGTGGTTTCCTCACCGGAAAGACCCTCCTCCCAGGGGGCCTTCAAGGTCTCGCGATCCAGGGGGCTCACAATCAGCCAGCGCGCACCCTTCAGCTCGGGCAGAGCCTCACTCAAGACCACCTTGCCGATTACACTACCCACGCGCATCGCGGTCCTCCTTTGGGTCTACAATCCCTACGATCACGTTTCGCAGCGGGCAGGTGGGGTCGTTCACTTTGCGTTCTGCGGCATCCCCGTCGGAGGTCACGAGCACCGTATCATGGAGCCCCGCACCGAGGAAATCACCGCTCAGGTAAAACTTCCCGGTTTCCCGCCCTTCCTCGTCAAGGGTCTCGCACAGCAGCAGTCGCACCCCCTTCATCGTGGGGTGGCAGATCGTGCCCGTCGCATGTCCCTGTATTCTCGCCAGTTGCATCGCTTTCAGACAACAAGGTTGAGTTGGTCCACCATCACGCAACGCCGCTTCCGGGTGAAGGTCATCGGCGTCGTAATCCCCTCCCCCGTCGTGGTGGCGATGGAAAAACTGGCGTAGCCTTCCCCTCCCATCCCCAGGCCTGCGATACAGGGGCCGTTCTTCACAAAGAGGGTGCAGTCCATTGCCCGACCCATTCGGGTCATCGCCTCGATGTCCCGGCTGTGGATCATCGCGGAATGGCGGAACCCATGCTCGCTCGCCCGGGCCTGCCGAATCGCTTCGTCCACATCCCGCACGCGCACCACCGGCACCATCGGCATCATTTGCTCCTCCTGCACGAAGGGGTGGTCGAAATCCGTCTCCCCGAAGACCAGTGGCAAACCCGCGTCCGCCTTGGCCCCCGCCCGTCGCGCCAGCTCCGCCGCATCCGCACCGATCAGCTCGCGGTTCAACACCGCCTTCGAGCACCCCCCCGCATCCTTCTTCGTCGTGAAAGCTTCGCCCGCGAGGCGATCCACCTGACCGCTATCCAACTGCAGGGCTCCCGCCTTCCGCATCGCCTCCAGAAAACCGTCAAAAACGGACTCCACCACAAACACCTGCTTTTCGCCGATGCACAGCCTTGAAGAAACCTATAGCCTCAAAACCCGGATACAGCGAAACCGTAT
>CAYQKH010000246.1:0-3759 GCA_964417945.1 uncultured Opitutales bacterium | reverse complement strand
GCCACGCCCTCGCCCAGCTTGATATCGGTCCCACGACCCGCCATGTTCGTCGCGATCGTCACCGATCCGCGCTGGCCGGCACGGCTGACAATCTCCGCCTCCTGCTGGTGATATTTCGCATTGAGGACGGAGTGTGGGATGTTCACACGCTTCAGCATGCGGCTGAGCAATTCGCTCGACTCGACCGATGCCGTTCCCACAAGCACCGGTTGCCCGCGACCATAGGCCTCCCGGATGTCCTCCACCACGCGATTGTATTTTTCCCGCCGCGTTTTATAGACCACGTCGTTGAGGTCTTCGCGGACGTTCGGCCTGTGCGTGGGAACCACCATCACCTTCATCCGGTAGATATCGAGGAATTCCCCCGCTTCCGTTTCCGCGGTTCCGGTCATCCCTGCCAGTTTCTCGTAGAGGCGGAAATAGTTCTGGATCGTGATCGTGGCGTAGGTCTTCGTCTCCTTCTCGATCGCCACGCCTTCCTTCGATTCGACCGCCTGGTGGAGTCCGTCGGACCAGCGCCGACCCGGCATCAGGCGGCCCGTATTCTCGTCTACGATCATCACCTTGCCCTCTTGCACCACATACTCCTTGTCACGCTCGTAAAGACTATAGGCCCGCAACAGCTGGCTGATCGTATGAATCTCCTCGCTGACCCGTTGAAAGGACGACTCCTCTTCCTGCTTTTTCTGCTGCTTTTCCTCCGCTGTTAGTCCCCCGTCTTTATCAATCCGGGTGAAGATCTCAGGGAGATCCGGCAGGAGGAAGGCATCATCCCGGTTCGGGGCGAGGAACATACGGCCTTTCTCCGTAAGGTCCGCTTGGTGCTGCTTCTCGTCGATGACGTAGAGGAGCCCCTCCTTTAATTGGTATTTCTGCGTCTTGTTGAAATCGCTCATCATCTCGAGATCCCACTTCTCGAGGTTTTTCCGGTAAGTTCCCTCCTCCATCAGCTTGGCCAGCCGTTTGTTTTTGGGCATGCCCCAGCGCACCTGCAGTAATTTCAGGTAGCCGTCGTTCCGGGTGTCCTCCTCCTCCGATTCGAGGAGGGGCTTTGCCTCCGCCACGAGGGTATTACAGAAGGATTCCTGCTTGCGCACCAGGCGTTGGATTCCCGGCTTCAGTTCGTTGAAAGGCAACGGGGTGTCCTCCTGCATCGGTCCGCTGATGATCAGCGGCGTCCGGGCCTCGTCCACGAGAATGGAATCCACTTCATCGATGATGCAAAAATAGTGATCCCGCTGGACTTGATCCTTTTCCCGTGTGGCCATCCCGTTGTCCCGCAGGTAGTCGAATCCCAGCTCGCTGGCCGTCCCGTAGGTGATATCGCGCTCATACATTTCACGCTTTTCGGCCGGGGGCTGCTGGTTGCGGATCACGCCAACGGAAATGCCCAGCATGTTGAAAAGATGACCCATCCATTCGGCGTCCCGGCGGGCGAGGTATTCGTTCACCGTGACGAGCTGTACATTCCGCCCGGTGAGAGCGTTGAGGTAGAGCGGCAGGGTCGAAACGAGCGTTTTCCCCTCACCGGTCTGCATCTCCGCGATCATTCCCTCGTGGATTGCCATCCCGCCTTTTAGCTGGACGTCGTAATGCACCATATTCCAGGTCTGCTCCTGCTCGGTAAAGGTGATCGTCCTTCCACAGAGCTTCCGGGCGGCGTTCTTCACTGCGGCAAAGGCTTCCGGCAGTAGTTCCTTCAACGATTCCCGGTCCGCCTCCACTTGGGCCTCCTGATATTTTTCGTTTTCTTCCGCAGCTTCCCCGCCGAAGCGCTCGCGAACCTTTTCACGGTTGGCCTTGATCCGGGCTTTGAATTCATCGGTCTTCGCCCGGAGTTCCTCCTCCGATAACGCCTGATACTCCTCCTCGATCGCATTGATTTGCGCGACGATCGGATCACAGGACTTGAGAAATTTTCGGTAGTGGCGCCCGGAAAAACCCTTTAATACGTTTCCTAGCATAATAGTTTAACGATGGGATAAAGTTAGTTCGGGTTCCCTCACCCGTTGAATAAAGCTGTTAAAGCTTGTCCCGACCCCAGCCCATGGCAAGCGGATTCAGGATCCCCTGGAAATGGCATCGAGGCTCGACCGGATCCGCTCCGCAAAGGGAATGTTCGCGAAGTCCTGCCGGTCTTCGAGTAAACCGAGGAGGGCTCCGGCCGCTGCAGGCAAGGCGGATAAAACAATCCGAGTCTCGGGTAACGAGGATCTTAGCCGCGCTTCGAACCGGTTTCGAAATGGCCCCGGGCTTTCGAGTAATCCACCGTATAAGACAACGTCCGGGCTGCTCAGCGCGATCGCACGCGTGGTTGCCTTTATCAATTGAATCAACTCGCCAATTCCGTTCTCGACGACACCCTCTGCGACCCGTTCCCCCGCGCCCGCCAGTTCAAGGATCTTGGGAAACAAGCTCGCCACCTCGCCCTTGCTCAGTTCGGAATCGTGCAGGTGTTCGACGAGGTCCGGAAGGCCGGTCTTCCCGAAATGGGCAAAGACCGCCTCCTGCAAGGGCGTCCGTTCCTCCCGCCCGTCGGCCATCCGAATAGCCAAACGGCAAGCCCCCAACGCCATCCCGTAGCCACTTCCTACATCGTCAAGCAGGCCTCCCCAGCCTCCACACTGATACCAATTCCCATCCCCGTCACGGCCCAGGCAGGAGGATCCCGTCCCGCTGATCAAAGCGATTCCCGACTTGCCCAGAAATCCCCCGCGGTGTGCGGACCGGATGTCCGATTCCACAACCAGAGATTCCGGATCCATTTTCCAACGGCTCGCGCAAGCCCCGCGGATCCGCTCCGCCCACTCGGGCTTAACGATCCCGGTCAGCCCGAGTCCCGCCCCAGCAAGATCAAGGCCCGCCGATAAAGCACCTTCATGATGCCGGTCCAAGACTTCCAGAAACGCCGAAAACTCCATACCCCTGCAGTTGGCCGCGGCACCGTTCCCCTGCCAGCAAACCGCTCCCTCTTCGTCAACCAGCAGCGCCCGGGACCCGGTTCCTCCGCCATCGATCCCGAGGTAACCCTTCATCAACCGGCATCAGACCAGACCTAAATCCTTGCGAAAATAGGCAATGGTCTCTTCCAGGCCTTCTTCCAGAGGAACTTTCGGCTCCCAGTCCAGATATTGCTTCGCCAGCGAAATATCAGGCCGCCGTTGCGTTGGATCATCCGCCGGTAGAGGCTTGTGGATAATCTTCGACTTGCTGTCGGTGTGCTTCAGGACCAGCTCCGCCAATTCCAACATCGTGAACTCTCCCGGGTTCCCGATGTTGATCGGCCCAACCGTTTCGGTCTGGTCCATCATCCGGAGAAAGCCTTCGATCAGGTCGTCCACGTAACAAAAGGAGCGGGTCTGTTCTCCCGTGCCGAAGATCGTGATATCCTCCCCCATAAGGGCTTGAACAATAAAATTGGAAACCACCCGGCCGTCATGTGCATTCATCCGCGGGCCGTAGGTGTTGAAAATCCGCACAACCCGGATGTCGACGCCGTTTTGCCGGTTGTAGTCGAAAAACAGGGACTCCGCGCAGCGCTTGCCTTCGTCGTAGCAGGAGCGCAGCCCGATTGGATTGACGTTCCCCCAGTAGCTTTCCGGTTGCGGATGGACCGCGGGATCACCATAAACCTCCGAAGTCGACGCCTGGAAAATCCGCGCCTTCACGCGCTTAGCCAGCCCCAGCGCGTTGATCGAGCCCACCACCGAGGTCTTGATCGTCTTGATCGCGTTGAACTGGTAGTGCACCGGGGATGCC
>CAYQKH010000245.1:0-3765 GCA_964417945.1 uncultured Opitutales bacterium | reverse complement strand
TCCTCGAGAAAACCATCGCTCCGATTATCGGGCTGTTGAACCATTTCGGCTACAGGTTGGATGAGGATCAGGCCAAATATGGGATAAAATTAATTTTTTCTGAGGGAGAGGAAGAGGAAGATAAAGAGGGAGAGTAGATTCGTCTCCCCCTCTCCCTCCCCATCTCCCTCTCCCTCCTCATCCCCCTCTCCCTCTAACACCGCCATTTGCCGCACAAGGCGGCTCCTACCAAAAATATTTAGGAGATCGCAGGGTCCGCCCTCGCCTCGCCTTAGCTTGTCGAAGGACCGCGTGACCTTACCGGCTCGAAGCGTTACCAAATTTTCTCTTCCAAACCCAGGAGCCGCCCCCCCCGGACTCGGCCGAACCTACCCGACGAAGACGGTTGCGCGGCGACCGCAACCCCCCTTACCCTAACCCCATGAAATTCGAACACGTCGCCTTCAACGTCCTGGAACCCGCCAGGGTCGCCGCCTGGTATGTCGAGCACCTCAACATGGAAATCCGCCTTGCGATGGACGAGTCGCCCTACATGCACTTTCTTGCCGACGAATCCGGCTCCGCCCTTTTCGAAATCTACAACAACCCCCCCGATCAGGTCCCGGATTATGCGAACCAGGACCCGCTCATCCTCCACCTCGCCTTCATCTGCCCCGATCCCGACGGCGAAAAAGAGCGGCTCCTCAAGGCCGGCTGCACCCTCCATCAGGATCTCCAGACCGACGACGGCCGACGACTTGTCATGCTGCGCGATCCCTGGGGCCTTCCCATCCAGCTCTGCAAGCGCACCCAGCCCCTCCTTTAGCGCACTTGCCGCTGCGCACTTGCCGCTCCTCCAGCGTCACGCCCGCCAACTGGAGGATCGCGTGCTCGTCATCCACGAGGAGGATGCCCTCGCCCCGCTCCTTCGTCGTGAAAAACGGGTCGAAGATTCGTTCCGCAATCTCTTCCGGAACACCAACCCCCGTATCGGAAACCTCAATACAAACTACTTTATCCGGGAGCCCGGAAAGGTTGTTTTTCCGGGAATCCGCCGGGAGGCCCGCCTTCACCGTGATCGTGACCTGTCCACCTTCCGGCATCGCGTCCCGTGCATTTACCAAAAGGTTGAGGAAGACCTGGTGGATCTGGGTCGGGTCGCCCTTGATTTGCGGAAGGCCCTTTTCAAAATCCAGGTTGATTGCAATGTTCCTCGGGAGCGTCTCCTTCAGGATTTTAACCAGCTCCTTCTGCTCCGTCACGTCGATGTGGCATCCATAAAGGCGAACCATGCGCCCGGCCTTGTCCACCTCATGATCCGCCGCAACGTAGATCCAACGGTAGCTCCCATCCTTGTGGCGTAAACGGAATTCCGTCAGGTATTCCTCTTCATCCCTCCGAAGATAGGCATCGACCAGGGCAATAACCCGTTCCCGGTCTTCCGGATGTAGGAGGTCCACCCACATTGCGTAACTGCTTTCCAGCTCGTCGTCGCCGTAGCCAAGTTGCGCCTTCCACTCCGGGGAGAGATAGAGCTCATCCTTCAACAGGTCCCAATCCCACATCGCCACCCGAGCCGCACGCGCCGCCAATCGCAGCCGGTTCACATATTCATTCAGGTTCATTTCCGCCTCTTTCCGCGAGGTGATGTCCTCGATCATCGTAATGTAATACTCCGTCTGGCTCTTCTCGTCTGCGACCGCCACCACATGCAAACCCCGTAATCTCTCCATCTCCTCCCGGGAATACCCGAACATCTCCAACATGACAGGGTTTGCGTAACAAACTTCTCGAGTTCCCGGCCGCACGAAGAAGATGCCGTTGGAAGGATTCTCAAATAGGGTATGGTAGGAGGCCACCGTGTCCTCAAGCTCCCGACTCTGCTTCCGCAAGGCGTGCCGAGCCCGGAACAATCCAACCAGCGCACACAGCAGCCCGACGACCAGGATGCCCATCAAAAGAAACCAGGCTAGAGGCCCTGCACCTTCAAAAAAAATGAAGACCGGCAGGTTGGGGTTGTTGTTCAGGCTCATGAATCGATGGAGAAGTGCTGATTCCGCAGACCGTTGGTATTGCCGCTCAGCTGTCCGGTGGACCGGAAGAGCGCGATTTCGCAGTCAACGCCTCCCGCAGCAGCCGCAGGAGGGTGACGGGATCGAAAGGTTTCAGAAGCAGACGCTCTTCACCAACGGCCGACTCCAGGTTTTCGGTTTCCGCATCCACCCGCCCGGTCATCACGAGACAGGGAACCTCCGGCCGATGTTGACGAATAAATTCCAACATCTTTCGCCCTCCCATGTTCGGCAAATTCGAATCCGTCAGGACAAGGTCGACAGCCTCCGGACTTGCCATGAACCGGTCCAAACCCTCCTTACCATCAGTTGCCATCTCCACCCTATAGCCGGCCTGTTCCAGGGTGGCCGACAGGCTGACGAGGATGGACTCCTCATCGTCCACGAGGAGAATCCGCTCCCCTTTTCCAGGGTAATCGGACCCAATGTCTGTAGCGGCTCCCGGTTCTTCCGCACTCTGCTGGTCCACCGCCGAGGGAAAGCAGAGGGTGAAGGTCGTCCCTTTCCCGGGAACGGAATCCACTTCGATGATCCCATCATGGCTTTTCACCAGGCCGACAACCGTCGAAAGCCCCAAACCCGTTCCCTTCCCGATCTCCTTCGTCGTGAAAAATGGCTCGAAAATACGCTCCCGGACTTCCGGATCCATGCCCACCCCGGTATCCGATACCGTCAAGATCACCCCGCGCGCACAACAGGGTGCTTTCTCTCCGGAATGGTCGCGATTCTCGAGGCGAAGGGTGAGCTGCCCGCCCTCCGGCATCGCGTCGCGGGCGTTTACACATAGGTTGAGCAAGACCTGTTGAAGTTGAGACGGATCCCCGAAGACCGGCTCCGGATCCTCGCAAAGATGGTAGGAAATCCGGATATTCCGCGGAAAGGTCTCCTGCATCATCTTCACCATCTCTTTCACGAGAAAGGTCAAGTCGAAGACATCCTTCTGCCACGCCTGGCCTCGCGCGAAGGTCAAGAGCTGGCTCACCACATCCGCCCCCCGGCGGCTCGACTTGTGGATGATCCCAAGATACTCCCTTGTTCGCTCGTCAAGGTCGTCCCTCCCCAAGAGCATTTCCGAGGAAATCAGGATCGGGGCGAGGATGTTGTTCAAGTCATGCACGATCCCCCCGGCCAAAGTGCCAATCCCCTCCATCCGCTGGGCATGGATCACCTGCTGCTGCAACTCCCGCACCTCCGTGATATTGTTCGCGATCCCGACGAACCGCCAGAGCTTCCCCTCCTCGTCGAATATGGGCGTAATGGTCAGGGCCACCGAGACCTGCTTGCCCGATTTCGTCCGGTTGACCAACTCCCCGGACCAGGACCCTCCTCCCAGGATCGTTTCCCACATCTCCCGGTAAAACGCCTTCGCTTGCACCCCCGATTTCAAGATTCGGGGCGTCTTTCCCTTCAATTCCTGGAAAGAATATTCGTAGAGATCCTCGAAGGCGGGATTCACCCACAGAATGGAACCCGCTACATCCGTTATCACGATCCCGTTTGCCGCCACCCGCAAGGCCGTCCCCTGCAGGTGCAGCTCAATGTTCGACTCCAGAAGTTCCTGCGAAAGCGCTTCCAGCTCTTTCTCGTTGCGCTTGCGATCCGTAATGTCCTCGACCACCGATATGCAGTAGAGCCGATCCCCTTCTGCGTTGCGCTGCATCGCGGTTGTCAGGCGGATCCAGACAATGTGGCCATCCTTATGGAAATAGCGCTT